>JAQGOU010000077.1 GCA_028293445.1 Verrucomicrobiales bacterium
GGTTTTGTAGCGCCTCGAAACGACACCAGCTCGATCTCTGTCAATTTGAGAGGATTCATGGTTTTTTCTCGGTAAGACCCATTTTCACCATTATCGACCAATCGGCGGTAGTCAGTCGCCCAGCCACCATTTTGTTCGGCAGGGTTTTTGCGTCCTCGGCAGTGATGAGTTCCGCAGCGAGGAGCGCCGCAGCGATAGAGGCACTGACTGTCTGATCAGGTGTTTTGGCCGCGATCGTTTGCGGCTTCTCCAGTGGTATGGCTGCGCTACCGCCGGAGGCGCTGTGGTGGGTTATAGGAGTTTCCATCGGATAGTAAAAAGGTTATTTTCCGTTGAATGTTGTTGGAGGCGTTTTTCCACCTCATCCATCAAACCGTCCTTCTGAGTTTCGATTTCCTTTGCGGCTTGTTCATATTGCCGCCATGATTCATCACGTTTTGAATCTAATTGCCGCTTCTCCCGTTCGAGTTTCAATTTGTCTGGCAGATTACCCGCGAGGCGCGCATTGCGCCGGGTATCCTTGATTTTATCTTCCAATTCTTTGAGCGCGACCTTCAACGAAGCCCTTTGGTCCTCGCCCCAACGATCCAGTTTGTCCAGCTCGCCTTCAAAATACGAGCCATTCTTTTTGTTTAGATCCTCGAAAATAGTTTGTCGATGGACACTCAACAAACCACCGAGCTGACTGCCACGCACGGCAAGCTCCCCAACATCTTCAATTGGCGATTCGGTCCCTCGCAACGTTAGTAAACGCCGGCACTGCTCATCGTCAAGCGCTTTCCCGTCATCCAACAGACCAGCCAATAGAAGGTGGTCTTCAGTTTCAAACGCGGTGACGGAGAGTTTCTGCACAACCAGCCAACCGCTTTTTCCGCAGAGTCCTTCGACGGCCGCGATGTTTCTACCGGTGCCAGAATAATTGAATGTTATGTTGACGTCTGGAGTAGCCGCCTCTTTACACATTCTAATAATGCGCTGCGCCAGTGGATGCCCCATGCGATAAAGGTTCGCATCTTCCACGTTCTTACCGGACCGGTATGGGCCGGGGTGAATCTTTTCTTCGGGGAAGGGGTTGCTGGTCAGGACGAAATTGTTTTTTCCCTCTTCAAACTTTGCGCAATCCCGCAGGCAAAAACGCGTGATCTGCCAAAGCCACTTCTCGTAGCGACCCAAGGTTTCTTCGGCTTGAAGCTTACCAAGCCTCAACTTCTCCTGGACAGCTTCATCAAAATTTTCAAGCAATTTTTGACGGGTCTGCCCCATGCGCTCGTCTATCCTAATTTCCAAATCCCGTTGCAGCGTGTTGAAATTAAACTCGATTTGCTCCGTCGTTCGGCAGTTCTGGTAGATGTCTGCGATTCGCTTCTCAAAATCCACCCCGGATTCAATGCTGCCCAGGACTTCATCACTCGCACCAAAAACACCGTTGAAGAGCTGGAACTTATCACGCAGCAATTGATAAACTCGTTGGTCAGCCGCGTTATTTCTGTTCAGGAAATTCACCACGACCACATCGTACTTTTGGCCGTAACGGTGGCAGCGTCCGATACGCTGCTCAATGCGTTGCGGATTCCATGGCAGGTCGTAGTTAACCACAAGCGAACAAAATTGCAGGTTGATTCCCTCTGCGGCTGCTTCCGTGGCGATCATAATCACGGCCTCGTCGCGAAAGTAATCGACAAGGGCCTGCCGCATATTGGCACTCGGGGAGCCAGTTACACGATCCGTGCCTTTGTGCCGTTCGAGCCAAGCTTTATAAAGCTCTTTTGACTTGGTGTCCTTATTTGTCCCGTTAAAAAGAACGATTTTGCCCGCATATACCGTTTGTTCGAGGATTCTGGAAAGATATTCTTGTGTCCGGGTAGATTCCGTAAAAATGATTGCCTTTTGCGGCGCCCCGAGTTCGATGGCTTTGGCAAAACCTTTTTCCAAAGCAGTAAGCAGAACTTCACCCTTCGAATTTTTACTGATGGATGCGGCGAGCTCACGGAATTCGCGCAACGATTTTATTTCGGCGCGCATTCTCTCTTTGTCCTCCGCAGTGAAAGCCGACTCGCCCTTATCGACTGTCTCGTCCTCATCCCATTCTTCTTCGACCTCATCAATCGCCTCGAAATCGGCCACAATCTCCTCGGAGGACGTGATGGCCGGCGTGTTGTCCGCAGCCGCCTCTTCGAGTCTGTTGGCCAGCGCGTCCAAAGTGCCCGAAATCGCGTAAGTGGAAGAGGCCAATAACTTGCGCAGAATGAGGGTCATAAGCTGCCGCTGGCTGGAAGGCAAAGCATACAGCGTTTCACGCTGTAAATATCCCGACACCAGATCATACAGCCGTTGCTCTGCCTCCGAGGGAACGAATTCCTCTGTGATTGGAATGCGGTTGGTGTATTTAATGTATTCCAATACTTGCCGCCGCAGGGTGCGCTGGCAGATAGGTTTAATGCGTTCACGGAGCGCCGCAAAGTCTTCCTCCGTCCGAAGCAGGCCGAATTGGGCTTTGAAGCTTTTGAGGTCCCCGAACGTGTAATCGTCAATAATACTAACCAAGCCGTACAGCTCCTGTATCGAATTCTGGAGCGGGGTCGCCGTCAGCAGAACCTTCGGCGCATCAGCGATCGCGTTCTTGATGGCGTTGGCAATGCGGTTCGTCGGTTTGTAGACATTGCGCAACCGGTGCGCCTCGTCGACGATGACCAAATCCCATCCCACCTGCTTGATATACACATCTTTGGACCTGGCAAAATGATAGGAACAGATGACAATTTGCTTATGGTTGAAGGGATTCAGGTTGCCCTGTTTAATATGTTGGTTGAAGGAACGGGCTTCCAGAATCACCGAGGAAAGGAAAAACTTGTCAGCCAGTTCCTGATTCCACTGCTTGCGGAGCGCTGCTGGAACAATGATCAAAAGCTTCTGTTTTTGTTCCGCCCACTTTTGCGAGAGAAGAATCCCGGCCTCAATGGTTTTTCCAAGCCCTACTTCGTCAGCCAGAATTGCCCCTTTTGAGAGGGGCGAGCGGAATGCAAATAGTGCCGCATCGATTTGATGAGGATTCAGATCAACTTGCGCGTCAGCGAGCGTTACCGCCAACTTCTGCAAGCTGTTGGAAGGGCAACGCCTCGTCAATTCGTGCGCCAAATATTTTGCGTGATATACGGTTGTCATCTGATTTGCCCAGTCTCTCGATCTGAGCTTATCACGGTGTCCGCCGGATGATAAGGGGTGGCAATCCGGACGCAATACAACATTGTCTCCGCTTGCAATTCGGCCATCTCACAAGTCTAAAGTTTGATTAGAACCGATCGGCCCCTGTATCAGAATGAGTGTTGCGGGATTAAATAATGATTTTCCAATCAGGCTTCACCGTGCAGAATGCAAAGAAACCATGTGTTATGCTCGATAAAGGCTCCACAGCTCATTAAGCTTTTTTTGCCTGACACTCCATATCCAAGTGGGAATGATGGGTGCCGTGGCTCTCGCCAGCTGATAATCCTGCCAAAGCTTCAAGATCTCTGAGTGGTCGACTGGGGGATGGTGGACAATTGATTTCGCAGTATCTTCAATTTTTTCTGCC
>JAQGOU010000080.1 GCA_028293445.1 Verrucomicrobiales bacterium
TCATCATTGAACGCGGACTGGCGCTGCGCTGGCACAAGGTGATTCCTCCCGAAGTGGAGTCGGCGGTGCAGGCGATCAAGAGCGCCAATGACTTCCCGATGTTGCAGCAGATTTGCCAGACGATTCCTTCGCCCCTGAGCCGGTTGCTGTTACTGGCCTTCGAACATCGGCACTGGCCGAAAGCGGAGAATATCGAGACGTTACAAACGCAGGCACGTCATGAAATTGGCAAATTGGAACGTGGCCTCGTAATTCTCGAGATCGTGGTCGGTATTGCGCCGTTGCTTGGCTTGGTGGGAACGATTTACGGATTGATCCTGCTCTTTGGCGGCTTGGGGCAAGCATTGAACGAAAATTCCCAGGTGGCCGCAGGAATTGCCCTGGCATTGCGCGCGACTTTGCTCGGCCTTTTGACGGCAATTCCAGCGCTGATCGCCTGGAGCTATTATAATAAAAAAGTGGAGTCGATCGGTGTGGAGTTGGAAACACTTTGCGATCTTTTCATGCGGCGATTGTACCGGCATGCACCAGCCGACACTGACGTCATAGTGGAGAAGGTTGAAAAATTGGAGAAAGTTTCAGAGAAGGTCGAGAAGGCTAAAGTAGACCAGGTGTCAGAAAAAGTAGAGAAGCCCCAACCAAAAGCGGAGAAAGCTCAACCAAAGGCGGAGAAGCCTGCAGAAAAACTAGAGAAGCCTTTAGACAGAGCTGAGAAACCTCCAGAGAAAGCGGAAAAGGTTCCAGAGAAAATAGAGAAAGCAGACAAGCCTGAAGAAAAAGCGGCGAAGACGGAATCGAAAAAGGTTTAACCATGCAGTTTACCACACGCAAACGCCGCCAGACGCCGACGATCATCATTGTTTCGTTGATCGACGTCCTGATTGTCGTGCTGATTTTTTTAATGGTGACGACGACGTTTAAGCAGCAGCCTGCCGTCAAACTTGCCTTACCGGAATCCAAGCAATCACAAGCGGGCACGAGCGAGAACTCGATGGTCATCACTATTCCAAAACAAGGCGCGCTGCATTTGGGAACCGAACCTCTGACGATGGAAAAGCTGCAGGAGAAATTGATCGCGGCAGCGAAGCAAAATCCAAAACTCAGCATATCGTTGCGTGCTGATACCGATGCTCCGTTTGGACAAATCATCAAAGTGATGGACGCCGTAAAAGCCGCAAATATCAAAAGCGTGAGTGCCTCGACTAAAGGCTCCGGTCAACCTTAGTCGCATCACGTCGGATTTTTAAGAGAGCTCCGGCACAGAGCAGAAGCGTTAGCCCCGAGACCGCCGCGCTGGCGTAGAAAACCCTGTCTTCGTAAACAAGTTCCACGTGATGATGACCGCCCTCTACCTGCAACGCCTGGTACGCGTGGTTCGCCCGCAAAATCGGAGTTGGAATGTTATCAACGTACGCTTTCCAGGCATGATAATGAACCTGTGACAAGACCGTCATTGCCGGGGAAGTTGCTTCCACATCGAACGAAATGCGATGTGCGCTCCATTTTTGATTACTGATGGTTGCGTTGCTTTGATTAGTCACTGAGACGAGAGGTTTCGCTTCTGAGCGAAGCAGGACAGTTTTACGTGGATCAAAATTCACAAACAGCATTTCCAAAGAATCTTCCGCGCGCACGAACAGAGGTTTTTGACCGGCGGTAATCACCGGCATAAACGAGGGACGACTTTGCCAGTCGAAGATTTTTCCGGGAGCCGTAATTTGAGCGACGTTGAGGAAGTCGGCAACGTGAGTCGTGAGATTCGTATTCCCATAAAGTCTTTTGCGGACGTCTGATTCTTCGCGAAGGTACATGGAGAAAAGCCCGTCCACTTTCGGTAGATGGTCCAGCAGGTTGCAGTCGCTATCCATGGCGAGGCGACTGCAGATGTAACCGTTGAAAGAGTTGGACAGAATCGTTCTGTGTAGAACGTGCCATGCCTCGGTGCTCACCATCACACGAGCTTCGCCGAGGGTCGGTTGCGGAGTGAGTTCATGCAATGGAGGAAGGCCAGGACGGAACGCTTCGGTTGTGACGACCGGGTTTTGCGAAGGTGCGTGGGTAAGCGTGTCGAACCAAAAAATGCCAATCAGGCCGAACGACAGGAAGATCTGATTTCTTTTCTGGTCCATTTTCGTCAGCGAATAAAGGGCCACGAACGTGCCGAGCAAAAACAGGATCCGCGTAACGCCACTCTTGCACGTTATATTCCAGACTTCCTCTCTGTAGGGATACGCATGGGAAAACAAAAGGATCAACAAAATCAGTCCTGTAATACTAACGCCCACGGTGATGATCGTGCGGAGCCATTCGGCTTTTCTGTCGGTCGCTTCGAGGATGGCACGGATCGCAAAGGCCATTAGCAATGGGATAACGAACGTGAGGAGGACGACAAATTTAACCGGGTACCGCATGAATGCGAAAATTGGAAACACCGAGCGCACCCAGGTATAAACGTAAGCGTTGTCGCCGAGCGCAAAAATTGCACAACACAGTGCCACGATTCCCAAGACCTTGACGCGGGTTTCCCGCACCCGCCACATCGCAATCAACGCCAACGCCAACACTCCAATGCCCAAATAGTAAGAAGAGGTGTAAGCCTGCTCATACAGAAAGAAAACGCCTGTCGGCGATTCGTAGGAGCGAAACAACGGAACGAAAAAATTGCCGAGCCCAAAGAAGGGCATCGCCCAGTTCTCCGAATTTAATCCCGCGTTCCGTTGTGAATGTGCCAGTAAATCCAGGAACGGCCCTAGTTGCGCAGCGCACAACGCTGTCACGAGTATGACAATCAGCAGGAATCGCCCAGCAACGGTTTTAATTTCTGATCTGTGGCCCAAGAGATGGGTGGTGCATAGTCCGGTGAGGAGGAGCCACGTCATCAAAATGTATTCGGGCGTGCCCGCCAGCATTTGCAGCGTTGCTACGAAACTGGCTGTGATCATCCGACGCCCGCCCGTTCTCCACGCGCTTTCCACGGCGAGCACTGTCCACGGCATCCATGCCAATGTCGCAATGCAGTTTGGCCACATCAGGCAATTCAGGGTGAACCCGTTGAAAACAAAAGCGGTGCCCGCAAGTGCTGCGGCCAGACGATTACCGGTCCATCGTGACGCGAGAAAGTACATCCCGATTCCAGCCCAGAAAATGTGAAGCAGGCAAAAGAGACTGACTGACCACGGGGAGGGGATCACCAAATAGATCCACGACACTGGATACAGCACCTGGGTATTCCACTGTGCCAGAAAGGGGATGCCACAGTTATTATAAGGATCCCATAAGGGAATCTGTCCGCTGCTCAGACTCTCCCGGGCGTAGAACGCCAGCGGATAACCAAATAAACCGAAGTCCCTAAAAACGAAGCTCTGGCCAAAGATCAATACCTGCGGAAATGTTGCCAGGATCAACACGAACAGAATCAAACCAAAGCGGACCGGGGTGAAATAATCGCAAAAGGCAGAAACGCGCGTTTCGTTCGGTGGTCGCGAAGGATCCTGCATTTCTTAGGGAATTTATCGTGGGGCAGGGGAATGCCAAGCTGAAGTTGCGAGTCCTTACGAGACGCGCGCGAATTTAGAATCGCTTTTGAAACGGTTTTTTTGCACAAAGAGGCGGATGATTCACCGCCGCGAATTTTACGACAAACGTGCGCAGTGTCGTTTGCGTGAAAGTAAACGCGGTTATCATCAACTTCTCCAACGCTACTTTACGTTTCTGATCCCACCTAACGCGCGTGTTTTGGAGATTGGTTGTGGGATTGGCGATTTGCTCGCCGCAGTAAAACCATCGTATGGCGTCGGGATTGATTTCGCGGAAGGGATGGTCGCCCTGGCCCGGCAACGGCATCCAGAGTTAAAGTTTCACATGGCGGATGCCATGATGATTTCCGGGGAAGAGCAGTTTGATTACATCATTCTCTCCGACTTGATCAATGATCTGCCGGACGTTCAGCAGGCATTTGCCACCGCCTTGCGTCATGCGCATCCGAACACCCGGATCGTGGTGAATTTTTTCAACAGCCTGTGGCGGCCGGTCCTGTCGCTTACCGAGAAGTGCGGACTCAAGGCACCCACGTTGCAGCAGAATTGGCTGTCGATGGAGGATGTCAAAAACCTGCTGCACCTCGCCGGTTGGGAAGTGGTTAAAAGCGAGACGCGCATTCTCTGGCCGGCCAAGACTCTGTTATTGGATGAGCTTTTGAACCGCTGGCTCGCGCCGTGCCTGAAACATTTTTGCCTGACGATTTTCATTGTGGCCCGTCCGCGGCCAATACCTGACCAACGCATCGAGCATGAATCCGGGAAAGCCGGACAGGTTCTGGAATATTCCGAGACCGGCCATCGATTACGGAATCGACAGTACGTCGATGCGATTTTTAAAGACGACTCGCTTGCCGCGCGTCCCAAAAAAGAATTTCGTTGCAGCGTCGTCATTCCGGCGCGGAATGAGGCTGGAAATATTGAAGCCGCGGTGCAGCGCACGCCGGAACTCGGACTTGGAACGGAAATCATTTTTATCGAGGGACATTCCAAGGACAACACCTGGGAAGAAATTCAACGGGTTAAAGCGAAGTATCCGCACCGCGATATCAAAGCGCTGAAGCAGACCTCCAAAGGAAAAGGGGGGGCAGTGCGGGAAGCGTTTGCCTGCGCGACGGGAGATCTTCTTCTTATTCTCGATGCGGATTTGACGATGCCGCCCGAGGAGCTTCCAAAGTTTTACGAAATCGCCCGAAGCGGTCTGGGTGACTTTGTCAACGGCGTGCGCCTGGTCTATCCGATGGAGAATCAGGCGATGCAATTTCTGAACATGATCGCCAATAAACTGTTTGGGATCGCGTTTACGTGGTTATTGGGTCAGCCGATTAGAGACACGCTTTGCGGAACCAAAGTGCTTTTCCGTCGCGATTACGAATTGATTTCCAAGAATCGCGCGTACTTCGGCGACTTCGATCCGTTCGGTGATTTCGATCTACTCTTCGGTGCGGCAAAATTGAATCTCAAGATTATTGATCTGCCAATTCGCTATCGTGCGCGGACCTATGGGAGCACGAATATTTCCCGCTGGAGTCATGGCTGGCTGTTGTTACGCATGGTGCTGTTTGCGGCCAAACGCTTCAAATTTTTAGCATGACGCCGCTGGAGCAGCACCAGAAAGAGATTCAGAAAAACCTGCTGGTCTGGCAACGCAAGCCTGTGTTGCAAAAGGCGTATGCGAACATCTACGAGCGGGTTTTGAAGCTGATCGATCCAACGCAGAAACAACCGGTGGTCGAGATTGGCTCGGGCATGGGTAATCTCAAATCGCATTTGCCGGAGGCGATCTGCACTGATCTTTTTCCGAACCCGTGGCTGGACCTGGTTTGTGATGGCTACGAATTGCCATTCGCCGATCACAGCCTGTCGCATCTGATTCTCTCGGATGTTTTTCATCACCTCCGCGCGCCCAGGGCTTTTCTGCTGGAGGCGAAGCGCGTGTTAAACAAATCGGGTCGCCTCATTCTCTCGGAGCCTTACATCGGCGCCGCTAGCTATCCGATCTACGGATTGTTCCATCACGAACCGGTGGCGCGGCGTGCCTCGATTGATTTTGCGGAAACGATCGAGCGTCCGCGCGCATATTACGCCGCGCAAGGGAATGCGACGCGCTTGTTCTTCTCGGATGAATTCCCGAACTGGCTGGATGGATGGAATGTCTTCCACCGGGAGAGCTACGCAGCGTTTGCCTATTTTTCGTCCGGTGGCTACAGCAAACCCCAGCTCTGTCCGACCCCTTTCTATGGAGTCTTGGAGGGAATTGACGCAAAGCTCTCACGCTGGCCGCGGTCGTTCGGCGGGCGTTGTTTGGTAGGATTAAGCGTGGGATAACCTCTCAATTCTCGCAGATGGCGGAGGATTTGAGCTTTTACAGACCCGAGGGTTCGGCATTCCTAGGTTTTCACCGACTCAGATGGGCTAAAACGAGAGAGATCGCGTCTTCTGTGGGCAAATCTTTCAAAATTCCACAGCCATTGATCTGTGGAAGTAGATTATGGAACGAAAATTCCACAAATAATATTCCGGACGCCGTTTACGGAACCGGGATTCCGCATGGAATATTCCGGACGGCGTTTACGGAACGG
>JAQGOU010000100.1 GCA_028293445.1 Verrucomicrobiales bacterium
TATCCCTACAACGGTGGTCATCTCCTTGTTGTTCCATATAAGAAGGTGGAGGATTTTAACGGGCTCACCGACGAGGAGATGTTGGACTTGATGAAGCTGACGCGGCGTTGTCAAAACGCACTGACGCAGGTAATGAAGCCACAGGGATTTAATATCGGCGTCAATCTCGGACACGTGGCCGGCGCCGGTATCGCTGAACATTTGCACATTCACATCGTACCGCGCTGGGGCGGCGATACCAATTTCATGCCTGTCCTCGCGAACACCACCGTTCTCCCGGAAGCGCTCACAGAACTGGCGGCAAAACTCCGCGCTGCGCTGATGGTGGTTTAACCATTTTCAATTTCAGACTTAAATGCGAGATTGGGACCACAGAGACCCACAAAAAGTAATTTTTGTATGACATCGGAAACCCTTCATTTTGAAAATGCGCGCCTCGCGCAGCAGTTGTTTAACAACGACTCCAACAACCTGCACCGCCTGGAAACAGATCTCGACGTGAAGATCACGGCGCGCGAAGGCTGGATTAAAATCGAAGGCACCGTCGACCATGTGTCGCGGGCCAAGCAGATGTTTCAGTTGCTGGAGAACTCGGTCAAAGCCGGCAGTGTTATCCGCAACCGCGAGTTTTCCCAGGCCTTGGAAGTCGTGAAGAACGAAGGGGTCAGCGCTCTCAAGGGCCTTTTCTCGGAACGGGTGCACACGTCCTCCAAGAAAGCGCCGGTAACGCCGAAGACGACGGGCCAAAAGAAATATGTGGAGGCCATTCGCAACCACGACATCACCTTCGGCATCGGTCCGGCCGGCACGGGCAAAACGTATCTCGCGATGGCGATGGCCATCTCCGCGCTGAAAGAAGAAAAGGTTTCGCGCATCGTTTTAACGCGCCCTGCCGTGGAAGCGGGTGAAGCGCTGGGATTCCTGCCCGGCACCCTCTACGAGAAGATTGATCCCTATTTGCGGCCGCTGCATGACGCGCTTTACGACATGATGCCGGTGGAAGACATTCAAAAGAATACGGAACGCGGCGTCATCGAGATTGCTCCCCTCGCCTACATGCGTGGACGCACGCTGAACAATTCATTCATCATTCTCGATGAAGCGCAGAACTCCACGGCCGAACAGATGTTCATGTTTTTGACGCGCCTCGGCTTCAGCAGCAAAGCCGTCATCACCGGGGACACCACGCAAATCGATTTACCGCACCATAAGACTTCCGGACTCCTCGAAGCACAACGGGCCCTGCGTGACGTGGCTGGCATTTCCATCATTGAATTCAGCAAGCGCGACGTCGTCCGGCATCCGCTGGTGCAACGGATTATTGCCGCTTACGAAGAGCATCGCGGCAAAGACCGCACGCATCCCAGCGCCCCATGAGCCGCGTTTTAGTTTTACGCAACGAGCAGAAAACGCGCGGACTCGATTTACGATTGCTGCGGAAGATCACCCTTCACCTCTTGACGAATCTTCTCGATGAAGAAGCCTTTGAACTCGGCTTCCGCTTTGTCGCCTCCAAGAAAATGTCGGAGGTGAATGAAACGTTTTTACAACACAGCGGCTCCACTGATGTAATCACGTTCGATTACGCGGAGAATGGTAGCGGCCTGCACGGCGAAGTTTTCATCTGCATCGAAGATGCAATTGCGCAGGCGAAGGAGTTTAGCACGACGTGGCAAAGTGAATTGGTGCGCTACGTGGTTCACGCCATCCTGCATCTGCAGGGTTACGACGATTTGACTCCCGTCGAGCGCAAGAAAATGAAGGTGGAAGAGAACCGTCTCGTAAAAATATTGGAAGCCGGGTTTCCCCTGCGCAAGTTGGCGAAGTGAACTCTGCGTGGCTGGGCATATATCTCGCAGAGATTAACTCGGTCCGTAGTTTCGGCTGAACTTCACGACGATGAACTGGAACAGAATTTCTTCAGGAACGGTGGCTCTCCTCTACATTAGCATTGTATGCGCACGGGGCGTCGACCCAATGGGCCTTTGGAAGACCGCGGCTTTTATTCTTTTCTGCCTGGCTTGCATTTGGTTCGGCGATGCGATGGGTGGCTACGTCGGCCCAACGGCACATAGTGCAGTCACGAGCCCAACTCCCGGATGGCTCGTTTGCATTCTGGGTTGGCTGCTATTGCTGATACCGATCCTCATCCCAATATTCATGCCGCTGTTTGTTTAAGTCTGCCGCTCCAACATTCCGACTCCCTTCCCCTTCGCTTGCGTTTCTTTGATTTTACGGAATACTCCGCCCGTGGACATTTCGGTGACAAAATTGACCGATCAGATGCTGGCGTCTTACGCCCGCGTCGGCGGAATCAATCATCTCGATGGAAAGAACCTTCCATCGAAGAGTGCGATTGCCTCGATTACGATTGATCTGTTGCGGTTGCTCTTCCCCGGGTTCTTTGACGAGAAGACGCTGCACTCATCCGAAATCAAAGTCGAAACGTGGACGCTTCTCGATTCCGTGCTCGGTCGCTTGGAAGATGAGATTTACAAGAGCCTCGAATATTCGGCGCCACCGAACATCGTTAAAAAAGATTTCCGCCGCGCCGCCGAACAATTCAGTTTGGACTTCCTGGGCAAGCTGCCGTGCATTCGTGACATCCTGCAGACGGATGCCGAAGCCGCCTTTCAAGGCGACCCTGCCGCATTGAGCAAGGAAGAAGTGATCGTCGCGTATCCTTTCATCGAGGCCATTGCCGTGCAACGACTCGCGCATCAACTTTACAAGGAACGCATCGCGCTGATTCCACGCATCATGTCGGAGTGGGCCCACAGCCGTAGCGGCATGGATCTGCATCCCGGCGCGCAAATTGGAACACACTTCTTCATTGATCACGGAACCGGCACGGTTGTCGGTGAAACTTGCATCATCGGCAATCACGTGAAGATGTACCACGGCGTCACGCTCGGCGCGCGATCGACTTCGGGCGGTCAACAGCTCAAGGGGACGAAACGTCATCCGACGATTGAAGATCACGTGACGATCTATCCGGGCGCGACGATTCTGGGCGGCGAAACCGTCGTCGGCGCTGGCAGCACGATTGGTGGTAATGCTTTCCTGATGGAAAGCGTCCCGCCGAGTTCACTTGTGCTGGCCAAAGGAGTCGAAGTCTCAGTCATGAGCAAGAAAGAGCGTGAGCAACGTTCAGGCGAGTCGACATTCGAAATTTAATTTATGGTTCATCACACTTCTTTCGCGGGCGTTTTCGGAATTCTGTTTCTCGGTGCCTTTCTTTTGTTCGGCCTCGCCGCAACGATTTTCTGGATCTGGGCACTGATCGATTGTGCGACGAAAGAGCCCGACCGTGGCAACGACAAGATTGTCTGGATTCTGGTGATTGTGCTGACGCATTGGATCGGTGCGTTGATTTACTTGCTGGTGCGTCGCCCGAAGCGGATTGCGCAATACGGCAGGTAACTGCGAAGCGGCGCATCGTCAATGGACGATACCCAATAGCCCATGGCGAAGCCAAAGAAGGACAATTGCGTCCGCCCCCTTGACCGCCTTTTAGAATTTCACTAGCCTCCCGCCATCCTATGAGACTTGGCATTAATACGTTTCTCTTCACATCACCGTTCACCAACGACAGCACCAAACTTTTTCCGCAGTTCAAGAAGTGGGGCTTTCAAACCATTGAGATTCCCATCGAGGATCCGTCGCACATCGATCCCGCGCACGTGAAACGCGAACTCGACAAGAACGGCCTCGTCTGCGGCACGGTCTGCGCCTGCATGGGACCCGGTCGCGATTTTCGCGGCAGCGCCGAAGATCAGAAGACCGCGATGGATTATTGCACCAAGCTCATTGACCAGATGGTTGTGCTCGGTTGCCCTTCCCTCGTTGGGCCCGTTTACAGTGTCGTTGGAAAAGCAGACGCCGTTGAACCCACCGCGCAGAAAAAGGAATGGGCCCTCGTGGTGAAGAACCTGAAACAGCTCGCCAAGTATGCGGAGAAAAAGGGCGTGCAGATTTGCATCGAACCGCTGAACCGTTTCGAAACTGATTTCCTCAACACCACCGACCAGGGCCTCAAGCTCCTCAAAGACGTCGGCTCCAAGGCGCTGATGCTCCATCTCGATACCTTCCACATGAACATCGAGGAAAAGGATCAGGCCAAAGCGATTCGCAAAGCGGGCAAACTTCTCGGTCACTTCCACGCCTGCGGTTCCGATCGCGGCACGCCGGGCAACGATCACATTGATTGGAAACCGATTGTCGCTGCCCTCAAGTCCGTCGGCTACAAAGGAGATGTCGTGATAGAATCCTTCACCACCGACGTCAAAGTGATCGCCCGCGCCGCCGCCATCTGGCGTCGCATCGAACCGACGACCGATGAAATCGCGGTGAAGGGCCTGAAGTTTTTGAAAACCGTTTTGAAATAATACCGATTACCCGTTAACACATGAAAAAGATTACTCTACTGACTCTGGCTTTTAGCGCGTTTGTCGTGGCAAACAGTTTTGCCGATGATATCGATGGGAAGGAAGTTCCTTTGATTGATGGCAGGCCAGTGAAAGGGAAGGACAATAAAGCGCTGATCGACAAAAAAGGCGGCGAGTTGTTGACGGGATTCAAATCCATCTTCAACGGCAAAGACCTTTCCGGTTGGGAAGGCCGCTCCGAGTTCTGGTCGGTCAAAGATGGCGTCATCCACGGCCAGACCACGCCGGAACATCCGGTCCTCACCAACACCTTCCTGATTTGGACCAACGGCGAGGTCGGCGACTTCGAACTCCGCTGTTCTTATCGCATCGTTCCTAACAACGACAAAGGTTTCGGCAATTCCGGCATCCAATATCGCAGCAAGATCATGGATACCAATTATTGGATCGTCGGCGGTTACCAGGCGGACTTCGAAGCGGGTAAAAAATATTCCGGCATCCTCTACGAAGAACGCGGTCGCGGCATTCTTGCGGAGCGCGGACAAAAAGTCGTGATTCACGCCGACGGTAAAAAGGAAGAGGTCGGCTCCGTGGGCAAAAGCGAAGAGATCCAGGCCGCGATCCATGACAAAGAGTGGAACGAATACCGGGTCATCGCCAAAGGCAATCACCTGCAACATTTCATCAACGACAAGCAAACCATCGACCTCGTCGACGAACAGGAAGCGGCCGCCGCGAAGAAAGGGGTCCTCGCGCTCCAGATTCACAAAGGCGAACCGATGACCGTCGAGTTCAAAGCACTTCGCCTGCGGATGATTAAATAGTTTCGGAATTAGAAGCCGGTGCTGGGAAAATCCAGCGCGCGATCTCCCTTTTCAGCCGTTTTTGGATGTTAAACCGCCAGAAACGGCTTTTTCCTTTGGTCTGAAGGGCCAGGAGCGGATCTTTCTGGCCGTTTTCACTCCAGTTCGGATGAAAACCAATTCTTCAACGTTTTCGATGGGGTGGAACTGTAGTTCATAGTTGCTGCACCCCTCGAGGGTGCATCGCGACAGAAAGTGCCTCCAAAAAAGAGTTTTAAAATGCGTTTTCACGTAAGAACGCGTTTTAAAAGACTTTTGAAGAGCCCTTTTCTCAGTTTACCCCTCCCCAAAAGACTTTTGAACAGGGGTATTCCGAGTAAATGCCTATTTAAAAGACTTTTAAAGAGAGGTTTTCTAGAAAACCTCTCCTCAAAAGAGTTTTGAACAGCGGTTTTCTCAGTTTAGGCCTTTCTAAAAGACTTTTGAAAAGGGGTTTTCCCAGTTTAGGCCTCTTTAAAAGACTTTTAAAATGCCCTTTTCTGAGTAAACCGACTTTTTAAAGACTTTTTAAAAGGCCTTAACTGGCTGATGGGCAGAAACAAACAACCAAACACACCGTTCTTCGTGTCGAATAGCTTTATTCTGGTGGCTGGTTAAAGATTCCCAAGCCCAGCTGATCATTGCGACAACTCTATTATCCCGAAAACTGATCATCTTCGTGAGGCGTGGTGCGCCTCCGGCGCATGGGAATTCCACTCGAAATAGCGAGGAACCAATTTTCTCCAGAGAATCTCCCTTGGAAAGCCGTGCCTTGACGTTTCCGAAATCAAAGCTTTTCTCTCTGCTTGAATTTTTCCACCATATCCGGCGTCGCACCCATGATCATGAAAAAGATTTTTCTCCTTTGCACCGTCGCGTTTTTCGTTGCCGCCTCTGCCGCTTTCGCTGCCGACAAAAAGATCGTCCTCGTCGCCGGCAAGCCGAGTCACGGTCCCGGCTCTCACGAGCACAACGCCGGCGTGCAACTCTTGAAGAAATGCCTCGATGGCGTTCCCGGCGTGAAAGCCGAAGTGCAGCTGAACGGCTGGCCCGAGGATGAAAAGGTCCTCGACGGCGCCGACGCCATTATTCTCTACATGGACGGCGGTGAAGGACATCCGCTCCTGCAGGGCGACCGCCTGCAAAAGATGGCGCCGCGCATGGCCAAAGGCGTCGGACTTGGCTGCATCCATTACGCCGTCGAACCGACCCAGGCGAAAGGCGAAAAAGAATTTCTGCAATGGATCGGCGGCGCGTTCGAATCGAACTGGTCGGTCAATCCCCATTGGGACGCCAACTTCAAGACCTTGCCGGATCATCCGATCACGCGCGGCGTGAAGCCATTTGCGATCAATGATGAGTGGTATTTTCACATGCGTTTCCCCGAGGGAATGAAAGGGGTCACACGGATCCTCAGCGCCGTCCCGACCGACGACACCATGAGCCGCAAAGATGGACCGCACGAAGGTAATCCTGCTATGCGCGAAGCTGTGCAGAAACATTATCCGCAAACCGTGATGTGGGCGAACGAACGTCCAGAAGGCGGACGCGGCTTTGGTTTCAGCGGCGGCCATGTGCATAACAATTGGGGCAACGACAATTTCCGCAAGACCGTCCTCAACGCGATTCTCTGGATCGCCAAGGTGGAAGTTCCAAAAGATGGCGTGGAGTCGAAAATCACCGACGCAGATCTGCAAGAGAATCTGGACGACAAGGGCGCTCAAAAAAAAAAGACAAAGTAAGTGAGGCGTCCCCTGCCCCGTCCGGTGCGGCTACGACGAAACCGGCGTTCAAGAGCGGCCTCGTCACGTCCGGTCGCGTGCCGGTAGACGTCGACATAACCGGGGCCAAAAAACTTTGGCTGGTTGTCACCGATGGCGGAAATGGTTATTCCTGCGACTGGGCCGACTGGCTCGAACCGAAGTTGATTCGCGCCAATGGTTCCTCCGTTAACTTAACCAGCATCAAATGGAAATCCGCCACGGCGGGTTGGGGCACGGTGAATCTCAACAAAAATGTGGCCGGCGATCCGCTGCGACAAGTAAAACGAGTCTATCCCAACGGCATCGGCACCCACGCGCCCTCGGTGATCGAATATGAATTGCCGGAAGCGTTCTCCCGTTTCATCACCAAGGCGGCGCTCGATGCGGGCGGCACGGAACAGAATGGCGAGCCGCAAGTGGAATTCAAAATTTACACGGAACAACCGGGCGCCGATGCTTTGTACTCCAACCCCGGCGTGGGCCGACAAGTTGGCTTCGACGCGGCGAAGGAATCGTTGAAGAACTTCGAGGTAGCCGATGGATTGGAAGTGTCGCTCTTCGCCGCTGAACCGATGGTTCGCAATCCGACTGATATGGAGATCGACGAACGCGGACGCATCTGGATTTGCGAAGGTGCCAATTACCGGAGCACGTTTCAGCCCTGGGGAACCCTCGATCCCAAAGGCGATCGAATCGTGATCCTCGAAGATACCAACGCCGATGGCGTCGCGGATAAAGAGACGACGTTCTATCAAGGGCCCGAAATCAATTCCGCGCTCGGCATCTGCGTGCTCGGCGACAAAGTGATCGTCTCGCGTTCGCCCGATGTTTTTCTTTTCACCGACACCGATGGCGATGGCAAGGCGGACAAAAAGGAAGTGATGTTCACCGGCATCTCCGGAATGGATCACGATCACGGCATGCACGCGTTCGTGTTCGGGCCGGATGGAAAATTATATTTCAATTTCGGCAACGCCGGCGTGCAACTGAAACGGGCCGATGGTTCGCCAGTGCTGGATGTCGAAGAACGTGAGGTGTCGGCCAAAGGAAAACCGTTTCGTAACGGGATGGTCTTTCGCTGCAACCTCGACGGCAGCGAAGTGGAAGTGCTCGCCCATAATTTCCGCAACAATTACGAAATGGCGGTCGACTCTTTCGGAACCGTCTGGCAATCGGACTACGCGGACGATGGTTATCGCGGGGTACGGATTATTTACGTAATGGAACACGGCGCCTTCGGTTACTCCGACGAACTGACGGGCGCAGCGTGGCCGGAACAACGCACGAACATCGTGGAAGAGACGGCG
>JAQGOU010000120.1 GCA_028293445.1 Verrucomicrobiales bacterium
CGTTTCAAGTCGATGGGGTCGTCGAGCTGTATGGAAAGTCAGCGATGCAAACCGATCTCAACGTTCGCACCAATGTGAACAACATCCCGGTGGGAAGGAGTTTCGAGGAGTTACATCTCCTATGCTGCACGGCGGGTGGAAGTCCAACGGGCAAGATCTCCGTGGTGACGGTGCACCTTAAATACGTCGATGGTTCTTCAAATGATTTGGCCGTGATTTTCGGCACACACATCCGACAATGGTGGGGGCCGCGTCACGAGGAGGATACGGAGTTGCTCGATCCCCGCTCAAAGCCAGTATGGTCGATGGAATTGGCTGAAGCCGCAAAGTCGGACAAACGGAGCCGTTTCTTTCACACGGTTCTCACAAATCCTTCGCCGGATAAGGTTGTGAAAACAATCGACCTCGAATCGACGAAAACCACCGCCGGGGTGTTGATCGCCGGGATAACTGTCGGAAACAAGAACGCTACTCTGCTCCCAAACACGCTTTCCAGCCTCCCGCCCGATTCCGACAATCTTGAGCGCAAAGGAGAACATGTTTCGACTTCTGGTAAGGTGCTGACTGTTCCCGGCGTGGCCATCTCGAATGGGACTGTGCGTATTGTGGGAGTTCGGGAAATAAAGTCCTCGGAGGATGCGCTGGATCATCCAGCGATAGGCAAGGAAACAAAAACCGATGGAGCCGGGCATTTTGAATTTTCAAATCTACCGGACAATCGTTTGTATCGTCTGTTGGTGCAAAGTGAGGGACTCGAGTCTTATGTTTTCAATGGAGTGGATCCACTCCGTGGTCCGGTCGAAATGCGGCTAAGCACCGCCCGGCCTATTCAGCCAAAGGAAAAGGAATTTATTCACGGGCGAGTGCTGGGGCCGGATGGGAAGCCTGTGCTCGGTGCGACACTTGAGCCCTATGGCATCGGCCTCGAGGGTGGGAGGACGAGTTGGGGTGGCAAAAATGGTTTTGAAGATTTCGTGGTGACGGCCGCGAGCGGGGAGTTTCTGTTTGAAAGGAAGGAACCGTTCACTCGCTTGCAGTTGATCATTCATGCGGGCGGTTTTGCTCCCGAACGAATCTGGCTCGGCGCATCGAATGCAATCCAGACGGTAAGGTTAACTGCGGGTGCGGAAGTCGCCGGACGGATCCTTAAAGATGGAAAGCCATTGCCAGGATTGCGCGTCGGAATTTCCGGGAGCGATCGCAATTCGGAAGTTTACGCCGGGAGTTATGAAGCGATAACGGACGAAAGCGGGCGATTTTGTTTCAAACACCTGCCGACCACGACTTCCTGGTCTCTGTATGGAGTGATTCATTCCTTCAAACCACACGGAGCCTTGCACAACCGTTCCGTGATGACAGGAGGTGACCTGGAGCAAAAGGACCTTGGCGATCTGGAAGTTGAGCCGGGGCTGACATTGTCTGGAAAAATCCAGACGCACGATGGGCAGGCACTTCCAAACAAGCTGAAAGTCCGACTGGGTTACGACAATGGCGGCGGAAACTCGGAACTGGTTTCAGCTGATGAGGGTGGAAATTTCGAGATTAACGGCCTCTATAGCGGTCTTGTCAGCATATACATTGAGCCTTTTACCTGGCAGCCCACTGCTGCGAACCGTGGTCTGGACGATTGGAATCCGTGGTCGCTAGTGGGTTTATTTGAAAAAACCAAAACCAACCTTTTGATAGTCATCGAAAAGAAGGAACGGAACTACAACAACCAACGCTGGAACGGGAATGGTCAATTGCCGCCGGCAGACCAGGCGCGCAGTCGCCCACTGTCCGGCGCGGAAGATTCTGGATCAATGCTCATTCGCTTTAGTGGTTCTGTTCTTGATGATGATGCGGGTCAACCGATACAGCAGTTCGCGATTACGCAAGGCCGCAAACCGCCCGTGAGTTCGGCTGCACCTGCCGCTAAGCCGATGGTAGCGCGAATCGTTGAATCCATCCGTGGCAAAACGATTCCGCAGCATGAACGTCCTTACTGGGATTACGCGCGCATGGAGACTTTCAAAAAAGGCCGGTTTGATCTGCGCATGCAGCAACTCACCAGTACGCCGATGTTGCGGGTGGAAGCCAAGGATTTTGAGCCGTTCGAAACGGAACCTATGTTCGCTGCGAATACAAATCTGGTGATTCGGTTGACGAAAGGGAGTGGGCCTAACGGAATCGTGCTGCTGCCGGATGGTAAACCGGCGAACGGAGCGCAAATTATTTTCGCCCGAAGCGGTCAACAATTCTCGCTTAATAATGGGAAGCTCACGACGTACGGGGAGAAGGAGCAATTACGGGAGACCACGGCTGATGGCAAATTCAGTTTTCAAGCAAACCCGAATGGCCAGCGATTGTTCGTCAGTCATACGAATGGATGGGCGAACATTCGATTGAGTCAGTTTTCCAGTGGTGGAGAAATCGAACTTCAACCATGGGCGGTGGTGATTGGGACCCTGGTAACGTCAAATGGAGCGCCAGTTGTAAATGAGCCAATGGCTCTCACGATGACTCGTGATTACCAACGCGGGGAAGCGTCCGTGAATGTTCAGGAACATCCCGTCACGGACAACAAAGGCCGATTTCAATTTTTGCGGATTCCACCGGAGGCCTTTCAGTTGCACCGCATGGTGCCGGTAAGTCGTGGGGGATCAACTTACGTTTATCAAATGCCTTTCGTTGCGTTGCCGGGGAAGACAAACGACCTGGGCAAGATCACTCAAGACAAGCCGCCTCCGCCGTCCGCTTTTGACGAACTAAAAAGAAAAATCGGATTCTAGTGGCAGGCCTTGTCTCAAAGCTCCCCAATGGGGCGCCATTCAGCCATGCCGTGTTTCCAGAAGTAAGCTTCCGGAGCAACGGAGCCGAGAGAAATCATCTCGTGCACCATGGACAGCGAATAAGGACCAACCTGATTCCCAGCCGTTGAGAGATAAATGATGGCGGCTTCCCTTCCAGCTTGGGCTGGGCTGTACGCCGCGGAATCGTCCACATCGGAATCAAAATCGGGGAGCTTCTTACGAATCAACCACAAGGTCAGGCATCCCGCTAACGTGCCGCCGACGTGAGCGCCGAAAGCGGTTCCGCCACCACCGTGACTAAATCGGAGTGAAAGGAGGAGCGAGGCAAAATCCACGAGAAACCAGAAGCTGATGACAATCCATGCGGCGAGCCAGAATTCGCCGTTGAAGAGTCGAAAGAAAAAGAAAAAGAACCAACGAAAGTTGATTTTCGTTTTGGCCATGATGATGAGGAAGCCGCCGATGCACGCTGAAATGGCACCCGATGCGCCCACGATCGGGATATCAGCTCCCGCGCTGGTGGTCAGAAGAACCTGCGTCAGGTTGGCCAGTAATCCACTCCCAAGGTAAAACAGTGTGTACCACAACCGTCCCATCATGTCCTCAAGACACGCGCCAAAGAGGAACAGGTAAATCATGTTTCCGAGGATATGGAAAAACCCTGCATGCACGAACATCGAGGTGATCCAGGTGTACCAGACTTTGTCTTCGGGAATCAAACCGAGGTGCGTGATGAGTGGGTCGTCTGGTCGGTCGCTGAACAAATAAACCAGCGAGAGAATGTAGAGCGCGAAGTTTAGCCCGATGATCGTGAACGTAACCACCGGATATCGTCGCGCCTGGTAATCGACGGCGACTGGTACAATAACAAACATTTCAAATCTCTTTCCCTGCGACTGCTTTTGTTGATGTGGGGTCTTCGTGTAGAAGACCATTGTTGCCCTGAGGAAACAATACGAAAGGGAATCTTACGCCCCGGATTTCTTTCCAACATGTTTGGCGAAGCGATCAATCCGCACGATGTGTCGACGATGAGATCCTCGGGCGATCAACTCTTGTTCATCGCGTGCTTCAAGATGAAACGTTATATTCCGTCCTTCAACGTGAATGATCCGGGCAAGACAGGTCACACTTTTGCCGACGGGCGTGGCAGCGAGATGGCGCAGTTCAATCTCAGTTCCGACCGAGCGTTCCGTATCTTCTTGAAACGCTAAGAGCGCATGACGCGCCGTGCGCTCAAGGAACTGAATGAGATTCGGCGTGGACAGGACCGCTGGCATTCCGCCATCCCCGGCGAATTCGATGGCGTGTTTTGTTTCGACTAGAAACGACATTTCCTGAACGGTGCCAATCTTGGGAGCGCTTTTCATGATCAATCAATTTCGAGAGTTGTGCCGGCGATGTAACGGGTGCCGTTCTTGTTGTTTAAATAATAAACGACCAAAGCGCGTTTTTTGGAAAGGACGGTTGCCCAGGGATAACCAAGGTCTTCACTCCCGCCATCATCACGCAGGACAATTTCTGGTGCGGTGGCAAAGTTGGTGCACTCGGAATCCAGGATGCGGGCGCGAACGCCCAGCGGCGCATGACGATAGCCATAAACGAGCAGGACGCGTTTATCGGCGAGTTGAGTTGCGTGAAACGGATGCCCTTGAAAACCCATATCCTGCCATTTCTGAAACGTTTTCCCGTGATCGGTCGAACGAGCGATGCAGCCGTGATCGTCGAAATCTGCGGTCCGCATGAACGCAACGAGATCGCCCTTCGGCGTTTCGTAAATTGAAGTTTCGTTGAAAGTCACTTTCGCGTCTTGTGCGACGGGACAGGAATATTTCCACGTTAGACCTTTGTCTTCGGAAATCATCAGATGCGTCGAGGAGAGGCGGGGCTTCAAAGAGTCATTGGAAGCGACGACCCAATATAAACGCCCGTCTTTTCCTTCGCACAGCGCGCCACGGTTGTAAGCTGGAGTAGACTCTCCGAACAAATTGAAGGAAGGCTCTCCCTTGCGGGGGGCAGGAACAATCAGATCGCCCCAGGACTTCCCGCCATCTTCAGACCGCAGTAAATAGCCGCCCAGAAAAGCAAAATTGGCATGGCTCAGCAGTGGTTGCTTTAATTTGGTAAAAATATTGGTGGGAACCGATGCCCAGCCGTAACTCGTGCAGACAATCGATTTGTCACGCAATTGCACCATGCCTGGGTCTTGCGAACCACCGAAAGGATGCGCAAAAAAGGTTTTGGGTGCAGTCCATGTTTTACCGTCATCTTTAGAGCGCGTCAGGAAGAGATAACTATTAGGATCGGTGTGTGTGTAGCTCTTGGCACCGAAGGGACGCCAGTCGGGCGCCTTGCGGAAGGCGACCAGCAACTCGCCATCTGGTCGGCGAACGATGGACGGGAAAGCGCTGTGGAACTTATCATCTTTATAGATGACGAAATCCTGTCCCTTATGTCCGCCCGCGGGATTCTTGGGTTCCGCACCGAGGCAATTCGCGCCAGCCAAAACCGCAAGGAAGAGGGCCAAACCGATTTTTTGCATGCCTTTGAATGACAGCTCAAAAGGAAGTGACAAGCAAATAACGCCACACAGGGCGTCGTTCCTAAGCAAGTTCCGGCTTCTGGGAAGGACCGGAAACATTGGTGCCGCACTTCGAGCAGAAATTCGCCGAGGCGGGTGAAATGGTATCGCAATTACCGCAGAGTCGCTTGGCTTTATGATTCTTATGCTGAATCATCAAGTTCCGGATGTAAGGAATCCAGGTGAACGCGTAGGCAAAAATGAAGACAGAGTCTTTTTGTCGGAGCCCGTAAATCAGCAGCAGAAGCGATCCGACGAGACTGAGCCACCAGAACGAAGTGGGCACGACGACTTGTTTCTTTTTCTCCGTGGCGTACCACTGCACGATAAAGCGCGAGGAAAAGACGGCATTCCCGCACCAGCCGATTGCCTTCCAAAAACTCCATTCAATTCCGAACAACTTTCCGTCGTGCCAAATGAGATGGGTGATCGAATCCATGTCGGTTATTCGGCTAACATTTTTTCAACTTTGGAAGCGAGATCATCGCGGCCATTCACATCGCGAAGGTTTCCCTTTTTGTCCAGAAGCCACATCACCGGAATGCTGTTGATGCCGTATTGCTGACCGTATTCATTCTGCCAGCCTTTGCCGTCGAAATACTGTGGCCATTCCATCTTCTTCTCCGCGACGAATTTTTCCAATTTGCTTTTATCCTGATCAAAGCTGAGGCCGATTATTTCGAAACCTTTGGAATGGAATTTTGCGTAAGCCTCTTTGACATGGGGAATCTCTGCGACGCAGGGGCCACACCAGGTCGCCCAAAAATCGATCAATACCACTTTATTCGTCATCTTTGTGGTGTCCACTTCACGGCCGTCAACGGCCTTGAATTTAATCACGACTGGCTTCCCAACCCGTTCCAGTTTTTTAAGCAACTCCTCCGCGCCTTGTTTGATGTCGTCCCCGGCACCGCTTTGGGAAATTTCTTTGGCGATCTCACGCGCCTTCTTGCTGTCGTCCGAACTATTGGCGATCATCAGCAACATTTCATAAATCTCCGTCCGTTTTGGAAATTCCTTTTGTACCTGGCGCACACCCTTTTCGAGTTCACCCATCACTGCGGCTTCACCCTCGGAGCGTTTCTTCATCGCTTCCTTTTGAATTTCCTTCATGCGCGCACCAAACTTTTCATCTTCTCCTGCCACGCCACTTTTAATGCGTTCCTGCTTTCGCGCTTCAAACTCGGCACTGCGAGACTCGATACCCATTTGCTTGGCGTATTGAAGCATCTGAAACTCATCCTTACGTGCATCCTCCGCTTTCGGGTGTTGGGGAAACTTCGTGTAAAAGGCGTGCAGCTTATCAATCGCATTAATAAGACCTGCTTTCTGTTTCTCGTTGAAGGCGCTGATTTCTTCTTTTGACGGCTGCTTTTGATTCCACTCGGCCGGGGGCACGGGCGGTTTGAGAGCTTTCTCTACTTCCAGCCAGGCTTTGTCCCCTTCGCTATCGGCTTTAGCGGGGACGGCGTTGGTCGCGGCGGGAGGGTTTACGGCGTAGACTGGCGATGTCATCAAAGCTACGGCCAGAAACCCCCAAGGCAAAAAGGTCTTCACAAGGTTTTTCATAAATCCTGACATATTAATCCAACACGTTGCTGACATGCGCCGATGCACAAGGCTGTCCATCAAGATCGCTTCCCAAGGGAGCAGGGCATCTTCCTGCAGCGACTAAAGTATGCTCGGGGAAACAGGAGTCTGCCAGCGGAAATTTCCCTGGCACCTCGTGATCAGGATTGTTTCGTTATGTCCTGGGTTTGAACCTGCAGTTTCGAATCTTGTCGCAAATACACTGTCCGACTCGGAAACGCGAAGCTGATTCCTTCGTCGTCGAAGCGTTTTTTCAAGACGAGGTTTAATTCCTGTATTCCGGCAAGATATTCCTTCTGATCGGTCCCCTTCCACCAATGCACCAGAAGAATGTTCAGGGAGGAATCGTT
>JAQGOU010000127.1 GCA_028293445.1 Verrucomicrobiales bacterium
ATCCTCGAGTGCTCTCAAGCAGCCGACGCGTTGATTCAAATAAGCGGGCAGGTCAGACTGTGATACCCAAGCATAATTCGAGAGCGACCCAGACATTCCGAAGAGAAAGTCCCCATCTCGGAGTAAAAACCGTTCAAGTCCCTCCAAAACATCATCCGCCACGGTGGCGTGGTCGTCCGGCGCGATTCTGCCCGATTTTAAATCACTCATTCGTATGACCTTGTTTGAGTGGCTTTCTGAAAAGTCGGTACTCTTGAAGGAATATCCACTGACAATCTCGGCAACATCCCCCAACGTCTTCTCCTCCCAATCGGGGAATTCCTTGCCGTGGTCGTCTTTGAAGCGGAGGGCTTGGGTGAAGAGCTGTTGCATCACGCCCTTCTTGTATTCCTCCAGCAGGGCTTTCTTTTGGATCAGTTGCTGAATCCGCCCATCCACCGCCGTCAAGAAATCCGCGATTTTCCGCTGCTCGGGGAGGTCTGGAATATTTAGCCTGAATTTTCCGGTCGTTGTAATGCCAAAAAAATTCATCGCGCTTCCACTATTCTGCGAAGAAATCTGTTTCCGTATCCCAACTGTAAACATTGAGATCTTCAGAAATTTGGGAGAAATTTTGATAGGATCTGTTCGCAGCAGTGTTAACTGGGGACCAATATTGCCACCTGCAAATCTCTCATCAACAAACCCGATTGCGCCTACGTTCGAACCTCGATTTGTAAATAGCACATCGTCGAGTTTTAGGTGAGCTTTTCGTAATTCGACATGTTTCTGATGACTTATATAATCAACTTTTGAATCCAAAATAGCTCCATCAACGCTTATTGCCTTTGATGTAAGGAACGGAACCCCGTGTTCGATGAATTCATGTGATTTTGGGTAGGACTCTCCGTAGTTCCCATCTTGGATTTTTTCGCAAATCTCAACAAGTGAACAATTTGTCCATCCTTCGACAAATCCGGAGAACCGCAAGCTAGGGACTGTTTTCGCTTTCCAATTCATCGCGTTCAACAAGGCGCTTTGATTTCCAACTCAGCACAAAACCCTGCAATCACCTTGTCGGTGTCGTCCAAGTCCTTTTCCAAAGCCGCGAGCTTTTCCACGACTTCGTCCAAATCCACCGGATCCTCGACGTCGAACGTATCGACGTAGCGCGCAATGTTCAGGTTGTAGTCGTTCTCCGCCACCTCGCTCCGCTTGGCGACGCGGCTAAACTTTGTGATACTCTTCCGTTTCCGGTACGTGCTGACAATGCGTTCGATGTCTTCGAAACGGAGTTTATTTTGATTCCCTACTTTTTCAAAGCCCTCGCTGGCATCAATAAAAAGAATTTCGTCGGGGTTCTCGCGCTGCTTTTTCAACACCAGAATGCAGGTGGGGATGGTGGTGCCGTAAAAGATATTGGCCGGTAGTCCGATGACGGCGTCGAGGTGGTTGCAATCCTCGATCAAATAGCGGCGGATGTGTTCTTCTGCGCCGCCACGGAACAACACGCCGTGCGGTAGGACGCAGGCCATGGTGGCACCACTGTCGAGGTGATGCACCATGTGCTGGACGAAAGCAAAGTCGGCCTTGGTTTTCGGGGCCAGTTTTCCATAGGCGCTGAAGCGATCGTCATTCTCAAGGATCGCATTGGCGGACCAGTCGGCGGAGAACGGCGGATTGGCGACGATGGCCTCGAAGCGCAGGTCGGCGTGCTCCGGCGCGGGATGCTCCAACGTGTCTTCGTTCTTCAGGTCGAAGCGTTTGTAGTGGACGCCGTGCAGGATCATATTCATCCGTGCCAGGTTGTAAGTGGTCGGATTCATCTCCTGCCCATAGAAACTGCCGACATCCTCGACCTCTTTCGCCACGCGCAACAGCAGCGAGCCGGAACCGCAGGTCGGATCATAAACGCTCTTCAGGCTCTTCTTCCCGGTGGTGACGATCTTCGCCAAAATGGTGCTGACTTCCTGCGGCGTGTAAAACTCCCCGGCCTTTTTCCCCGCGCCACTGGCGAACTGGCCGATGAGATATTCATAGGCATCGCCCAACACGTCGGCATTGGTATCGGCGAGCCGGAAGTCGATCTTGTCGAGGTGGGTGAGCACCTTGGCAATGAGTTCGTTTTTCTGGTTCTCCGTTTTCCCGAGCTTCGACGAGCCGAGATCCAGATCCTCAAACAATCCCTCGAAATCGTCCTCGCTGTCGTGGCCCATGGTGCTGGCCTCGATGTGCTTCAGGATGACGCCGAGATCTTCCAAAATAAAATTGTCCGTCTTCTGCGCCCCTTTTTCCGCCACCTTGTGGAACAGCTCGGACGGTTTCAGGAAGTAACCCAACCGCCCGACCGATTCCTCCTGGATCGCCTTCAACATTTCCTTCCCCGCCTTGGTCTTCTCATCGATCGCGTCGAACTGAATCCCGTCATGCTTCAGAATCTCATCGGCGAAGAGATGCATCCGTTCGGAGAGATATTTATAGAAAATAAACCCGAGGATATAATCCCGAAACTCATCCGCCCCCATCTTCCCGCGCAGGGTGTTGGCAATATTCCAGAGCTGGGATTGAAGCTGCTTCTTATGGTCGTCGGACATGGTCGTTTGATTGGGTACCAGCCATGTGCTTGAGAGACCGCTGGCGAGCGTCGAGATTAGCGTGCGAGAGTTTTCTAGCAAGGCGTTTTGCAGCCACCTTTCCAATGGAGGCAAACAAACTCTGTTTCCTTTCCCTTTTGGCTTTTTCGGCGCAGCGATGGACGGGTTTGGATTCCGGCGGCGGCTGGAGGGAAAAAGCGGGTGAAATTCGTATTGCGGCGACCAAAATCACGAAGAAATTACGCGCTGCCGCGTTTCTGGCACCCTATTCTGGCCAGAATCACCCCACGGAAACGTTTCCCATACCCTATTCTGGCTGGAATCGTA
>JAQGOU010000133.1 GCA_028293445.1 Verrucomicrobiales bacterium
GTCGGACTTAATCTCACTGGCGCTGACACGGTGATCCATTTTGATCCGTGGTGGAACCCGGCGGTGGAAGACCAGGCGACAGACCGTGCCCATCGTATTGGCCAGACGAAAGTCGTCACGAGCTACAAATTGATCACGCGCGAAACCGTGGAAGAAAAAATTCTTAGCCTGCAAACCCGCAAACGCGAAGTGATCAAGGCGACCCTCTCGGGTGAAGAGCAACTCACTGAAGCGCTGACCTGGGAAGATATTCAAGAACTGTTCGCCTGATCGGACTTTTTTGTCTATCAACTAGGTTCGCATGCGAACCAAATTATTTGCCATCGGGACGAACTGCGCCCTCGGCCTGACTCTTCTTTGCACCACGCTTTCATGTCCGGCAAAATCGCTTCACCTGACGCGTGCCGACTACGAAGATCGCGTGCAAGCTGCGTGGACTGCGCAAATCGCGGCGTGCCTCATGGGTTTTCAATTTGAACACAAGGTCGCCTCCGTGCAGTGGGTGGATTCCTATCCGAAGAAATTTGAGGCGGCGATTGTTGACGATGATTGGTATTACGAAATGTGCGCCGTGCGCGCCTTCGAAAAACACGGCATCGCTTTGACGGTTCGGCAACTCGGCGAACAGTGGAAAGAAAATTCCTGCGGATCATGGGGTTCGAGTGAGCAAGCGCGATTCAATCTCGCCAAAGGCATCAACGCGCCGGAGTGCGGGCATCCACGCTATAACAAACTTTGGTGGACCATCGGGCCGCAATTCAGTGCGGAGGTTTATGGGCTTATGGCACCGGGGATGCCGAATGTTGCTGCGAAGCTCGCCCGTGAGCTGAGCCACGTGAACGGTTTTGCGGAAGGCAGTGATGGGGCGGTTTTCGTCGCCGGCATGGTCAGTCTTGGGTTTATCGAAAAAGATCCGCGTCAGATCGTCAAGAAAGCGGCGAAACTCATTCACCCCTCGTCTCCCTACCGCAAGATGCTTGATGAAATCATCGCCATGGCTGAAGCGGGTAAAACAGCTCAGGAGATTTGTGACATGGTCGAAGATCGTTGGCACATTGAATATCCAGCGACAAACAATGCGGTTCCCAATGGAGGAATCGTGGCCGTGGGACTTTGGTTTGGCGAAGGTGATTTCCTCAAGACGGTGAACATCGTCTATCACGCCGCAGATTTTACCGACGCTGATTGCAACGCGGCCAATGCGGCAGCCGTGATTGCGGTGATGCACGGATCGAAATGTATTCCGAAGAATTTGGTCGAGCCATTGCACGATCGAATCGTCGATGAAGAAATGGGACGTGTAAAACTCACCCCGCCGGTGGACGAAAAGATTTCTGACCTCGCCCGGCGCACGGCTGTCCTTGGGGGAAAGTTTATCGTTGCCAATAGAGGGAAAATCAAAGGAGAAGACATCTCCATCCTCACTCAGGAAACAGTAACGCAACCGGCGGAACTTTTTGCGCTGGGTGATCTGATGGCGTTTTGGAATGCCGATTGGAAACTCGAACGCGCCGGCTTCGGTGGAGCAGGGGGCGGCCTCGGGAATATGCGCGGAATCACGTTGTTAGAAGGCGATACACTCGTGACCTGGCCCCGCGATCCAGTTCGCGGCGTGGTGTTGCGGCGCGATGTGAAGCTTGGGGAAAAGGCTACGCTCAGTTTTTCGGCGGGCGCTGAGGGTGGTCGGGCCTGGGAGCTCGAGGTCTACGCCAATAACAAACGGGTGTTCAGAAAGCTCATCGACGCCAGCACCCAGCCCGTCGGCGATCGCGTCTGGGAAGATGTGAACATTGATCTGAGTAAATTCGGCAAGCAACAGGTGCAATTGCGCTTGTATCAGCGCGCTTTGCTCGCGGACAAAATTCCAGGCAATGCTTATTGGCGACAACTCGTTTTAAAGCAGGCCTCAAAGTGATGGTACGAGAGATCAGACGGAGTTGCATTTCCATCCGGCTGAGCCGGTGCAGATGCGATTTGGCGTGACGGCCCGGTTTTGAAGAGCAAAATCGTGGCAGATAATGTTTGCGGCAAACAATATGATTTCGAGAACGAACTGGATTCTTCTTTCGTCGCTCCTGGGTGGATTAATCGCCGGACAAGCTGCTTTAGCTGATGATTCGAAACCAGAATTGTTACAGGCCAAAGGCGTGGAAAACTTTTATCGATTAACGCAACAATTCTACTCGGGATCGACACCCGAGGGCGAAGCGGCGTTTGCCGAACTGAAAAAGCGTGGCATTAGAACAATCATCAGCGTCGATGGCGCTAAACCGGACGTCGCGACCGCGAAGAAATTTGGCCTGACTTATGTTCACCTGCCTTTTGGTTACGATGGGATTCCGTCCAACCAGGCGATGAAGCTGGTGAAAGCTGGTAAAGAACTGCCAAAGCCAATTTACGTGCATTGTCATCACGGGCTTCACCGCGGCCCGGCGGGAGCAGCCGTCATTTGCGAAGGTGTAGAGCAATGGACACCGGCCCAGGCGCACGCCTGGCTGAAACAGGCTGGCACCTCAACAAATTATCTCGGCCTGTATAAATCAGTGGAAACGTTTCGGAAACCTTCAGATGAGGAGTTGAAGAAAGTCCCGGCTAATTTTGCCGAATCCACCGAAACATCACCTCTCGTGGACGCGATGGTGGCGATAGACGAAAAATTCGACAATCTGAAGTTGATCAAAAAGGCAGGATACCAAACTCCCGCATCGCATCCCGATCTCGTGCCGGCTCATGAAGCCTTATTGCTGGAAGAACTGTTCAAGGAATTGCTGCGGTCACCGGCGAGCGTCGGGCATGGACCGGATTTTCAAAAACAGTTGGCGACAGCGGGAACGGCGGCCAATGACCTTCATGTAGCATTGGCAGGTCAGCCAATTGCGGTGGAAAAAGCCGACGCCTGTTTGCAGAATATGAGCAATTCCTGTACGGCGTGTCATAAGACGCATCGAAACGGGAAATGAATTAGCACTCCGAACGGATACTTTCGCTCGAAGCATAGGTTTAAAGCCAGTGTCCGCCTTTCTTCCTACTGGCATTCCATTACGTTGAGGGACCTACTTTATGCTCAACCTTGTGCGCGAGGAATGAATACGCCACGGGGGTGACAACAAGCGTCAGGAGCAGCGCCAGACTTTGCCCACCGATAATGACCAGAGCGGTCGCACGACGTTCTTCCGCGCCCGGGCCACTGCCCAACGCCAACGGAAGCATCCCCGCGACAAACGTTAAGGTCGTCATGAGAATCGGTCGTAGTCGATCGCGGTTGCCTTGAATGATGGCGCTCAGTTGATCCATTCCCTGGCGCCGCAGATTATTCATGTGATCCACTTGCAGGATGGCGTTCTTTTTCACCACACCAAAAAGAACAAGTAATCCCAGTGCGGAATAAAGATTCAAGGTGCCGTTGGTGGCCCAGAGCGTGAAGAACGCGAATGGCACGGTTAACGGCAATGACAGCAAAATGACCAGTGGATCCCGCAAGCTTTCGTATTGCGAAGCGAGGATCATGAACATGAAAACAATGGAAAGGAGAAATGCGAAAATGAATTCCCTGAACGTCGTTTCAAGCTCGCGACCGCCTCCGACCACGCGCGACGTGTAGCCTTGCGGCAGATTCAACTCAATTACCGCTTTGCGCAACGCGTCGAGCCGATCACCGAGGCCGTAACCCGGCGCTACCGCGGCGCGCAGGCTGTTCTGCCGTTGCCGATCCAGGCGGTCGATACGGGAAGCGGTTCGCGTTGGCGTCAATTCCACGAGGTTATCCAGTCGCACGAGACCGCCGTTTTTGCTGGGGACGAACAAGCGGGCGATTGTTTCTTCATCTTTCCGGTCCCCCTCGGTCAGGCGAAGTTGAACATCGTAATCATCGTTCACTGATTCGTCGCGAAAGCGTGAAACGCGTGGATCGCCGCCCACCATCAAGCGCAAACCGGTGGCGATGTCAGCGGTATCCACTCCAAGGTCAGCGGCACGCGCTCGGTCAATCTTCACGCGCAGTTCCGGGGAATTTAATTTCAAGGTGGTATCCGCATCTATGAGCCCGAGCTCTGGCGCGCGATTCAGCAGTTGGACAGCATATTTATCAAGGACATCCAACTCAGGGCCGAGCAATGAGAAATCCACCTCAGCGGAACTGCCGCCGATGCGAAACGATTGCGTGCTGCGAATGGCCGGTCGCAATGAAGAATACTTTTTCAACCGCTTCCGAATTTCCTGACCGATGTCGCGCTGGGAATGGTTGTTTTTAAAGGCCGCCAGTGGATGGCCGCGCAAGGTTTCATGAACCAAGCGTCCGAGAGAAAATATTCTTTCCTCATGTGGAATGAGTCGGACATAAGCACGAACGGTGTTCAATCCGCCCAAACCGCCACCGACCGATACCAAAACAGTCTGGATCGCCGGGACGGTGCTCAATTCTGTTTCAATCGTGTGGGAGAGTTCATCCAACGCCGCGATGCTCAAGCCTTCAGGTGTCGTTACCATCAGGTCAAATTCGCCTTCATCCGCGTTGCCGGGCATGTATTCCTGTTTGATGTTCTTGTAGAGAGGAACGGACGCAACAATGAACACTATCGCCACGACAATCACGGCGAGTCGATGATTCATGGCGTAACGCAGCAGGCGTTCGTAAGCGCGGTCGAGTCTTGCGTAAAAACCAGTGCGCGATTTGGCCGCGTCGTGCGGGTCTTTGTCTTTCTTCGCCCGACTGAACAGGCGAGCGCTCATCATTGGAGTCAGCGTAAACGAAACCAGCAAACTGATCAGCACCGCCACGGCCGCCGTAATGCCGAATTGAAACAAGAACCTTCCCGAGATGCTCGACATGAACGAGACGGGAACAAAGATGACGACGAGACTCAGCGTCGTGGCGAGGACAGCCATGCCGATTTCGGCCGTGGCCTCGCGAGCGGCGTCGAAGGCGTTCATTTTCTTTTCTTCCACGAAGCGGAAAATGTTTTCCAGAACCACGATGGCGTCGTCGATGACGATGCCGACCATCAACACGAGCGCGAGCATGGTCACGCTGTTCAAAGTAAAATGCAGCGCCCACATCATGCCGAACGTCGCGATGACCGACGTGGGAATCGCAATGCCGGCGATCACCATCGCGCGCCAATCTTTCATGAAGAGCAAGACCACGAGGCACGCGAGAAAACTTCCGAGAACCAAATGGACCTTAATTTCATGGAGCGCTTCCACGATGAAGCGCGATTGATCCCGGACGACTTCCAATTTCACATCGGCTGGAAGCGCTGCCGCGACTTCGGCCATTTTCGCCTTGAGGCCCTCGATGACTTCGACGGTGTTTGCATCGGACTGGCGGCGAATATCCAGGGTGACGGTTGGGACTCCATTCAAACGCGCCAGGGTGCGAGGTTCCTTTGTTCCATCCTCCGCGCGGCCGATATCGCGCACACGAATCGGCGTGCCGTGGACCGTGGCGACCACTAGATCACCAAATTTGCCCGGGGAATCCAGTTTGCCCATGGTGCGCAAAGTTTTCTCGCGATAACCGGAGGTCACGTTTCCACCGGGAGCATCGTTATTCTGGCGAACGATCGCCTCGCGAACCGCCGTGATCGGAATCTGATAGGCCGCGAGTCGATCTGCATCGACCCAGACATTAATGGCGCGCTCAAGTCCACCGACGATTTCAACCTGGCCGACACCGGTGGAACGTTCGAGTTGCACCTTCACCACTTTATCCGCGAGTTCAGTTAGTTCTCGCGCCGAGCGGTCGCCCGAAAGAGCGATGCTCAAGATCGGTGACTGATCATTATCGAGTTTGGAAATAATCGGCGGATCCGCTTCGAGTGGCAAATCACGGAGAACACCAGACACACGATCGCGCACATCGTTCGCCGCGGATTCGATATCGCGCTTCAGCTCAAACGTCACGATGACGAACGACGAACCGGCAGAAGAAATCGAGCGTAACTCTTTGATTCCTTCGATCGTATTGACCGCTTCTTCAATCGGTTGGGAAACCTGCGCTTCGACCTCCGCCGGAGAGGCGCCGGGAAGTGAGGTGCGAATATTGACTGTCGGCAAATCGACTGACGGGAATCGATCCACGCCCAGGCGAAAATAACTGACGGCTCCCACCACCACGAGGGAGAGGATCAGCATCGATGCGAAAACGGGACGGCGAAGACAGATCTCAGCGAGTTTTTGCATCTGCCTCCTCAACGACCGTCTGGCCAGAGCGCATTTTTGTGGGGTTCAGGATGACACTATCACCGGACGCGAGGCCCGAGCGCACTTCGACCAGGCCATTCTTTCGTCGGCCGGTGGTGATGCTTTTTTCCAACGCTTTGTGATCTTTAATGATAAATGCTTTCTCAATTCCGACGAAGCTCGCGATGGCGGATTCAGGCACGACGAGTGCCGGGTCATTGGTATTGATGACGATGACGGCTTGCGCAAATAAACCCGGTTTCAGGCCAGCGGCCAACGGCACATCGGCCTCGACCACGAGCATTCGGTTGGATTCTGAAAGCATTGGACTGACGCGACTGATTTCCGCGGTATAGACATTCGTGTTGCCACCGACCGTCACTCGAATCGGTTGTCCCGGTGCGATCCGACTCGATTCGCGTTCAGGAACTTCCAGGCGCAAACGGAGCGGGTTAACGGCGGCGATACTCAGGAGCGGGATGCCTGTCGCGAGAAATTCTCCGGGACTCGCGCGGCGTTGTTGAATGATGCCGTCGAAAGGGGACGTGATCGTAGTATCGATCAATTGCTTTTGCGCGATGTTCAGCTCAGCGCGGCGCTGCACGAGTAACGCCTGTCGTTCCCGGACATCCTGCATGGCATCCTGATATTTCCCGACGGCGACGGTGTAGGCGGCTTCCACGGTATCCAGTTCCGCTTGCGCGAGAATTTTCTCCTGGGTCAATTGCTTGATCCGATCCCGGTTTTTGCGGGCTTCTTCGAGGACAGCTTTGGCCTGCTGGATCGTTGGAGTTTTTTCTGGGTCGATTTTGTCATCGTCACCTTGAGGGGATAAACCGAGGCGCGCCCGTGCCTGGGACAAAGCGGCTTCGGCTTGCTTGACGCGCAGTTCGTAATCGCCGGGATCGATTTGCGCGAGCAGGTCTCCTTTGCTGACGACACTGCCGATATCGACCACGATTTTTTGCAGGCGACCGGGAATCTTCACGCTCAAGGTCGACTGTTCGCGCGCATTGAAGGAACCGGTCACGGTCACGGTGCGTTCCATGGGACGAATTTGTGCCTGGGCGGTTTTAACTGGAACGGGAGCGCCGGCGTCTGAATCTTTCGGAGCGGACGAAGCGGGTTTCTGACCGCAGGATGTATTTAAAAGAATCAGCGCAAATGAGCACGCTAGACACGATCTCCGGACTAAGGCCACGGGAAACTCAAGAGTAGGGGAAGTTCGGCGACTAAAATTGATCATTAATTACTCGGTTTAGACGTTTGCTCCGTCGATTTGTTTCAACCATATGCTTCTGATGGGGTTCTGAGACACCCTTTTCTTCGAGGTTGCCTGGTTAATAAACGAAGGAAGCATCGGTTTGCACCGTGGCCGGACGTCATTCATTTAGAATATCGAAATCCGGTGGACTGGCCCAAATCCGGCAGTTTTGTGCCTCAAAATCGAAGCATTGCCTGCCAAAAACCGCTTTCCGGAAGCCGGAAAACGACTTTTCCGGTGAAAACCGAGGTTTCGAGTTCCGGAAAGCGGTTTTTCTATCCATAAGCGGTCTTTCGAGTCCCGGAGGACCGTTTGTGGATCAAAAATCGGTTTGTCAAATGCCGAAAAACCGTTTTTCGGCCAAAAAACGTTTTTCCGGAAATCGGAAGTCCGGCTTTTGGCTGAAAATCGAGGTTCCGGGAGTCGGAAAGGCGGTTTTGGACAAAAAAAGCTTCTTCCGGGAAGCGAAAAGGCATCTTTTGGACGAATTTTGGCATCGAGATGACTTTACGGACGATAAATGTGACATCCCGGACAGGAATCAGCTCACGTCAGGTGAATCAGGAGGCTCTGCCCATCTCCAACCCTGAGAATGGTGCGCAAATTGCTATTTCGCAGGCATGCGCCCCGTAAAAACCTTGTTGGCGCTCGTTTTGTTTGCCGGCATTTCGTTAGTCCGGGCGGATTTTGTCGACGCACAACGAGAAGTCATTATGTTCCAGAGTGGCCATTGGACCTTCAATGGCTACATCTATAAACCTGAAGGAAAAGGTCCTTTTCCAGCGGTAATCTGGAACCATGGTCATCACGAACATCTGACCAAGAAACAACCGACCGAATACGAGGAGTTGGCCAAGCTTTATACGCGTGACGGCATCGTTCTTTTCATTCCCGATCGGCATGTGCACGATATTTCCCGTTCTGATTATTCCCGCGAACTGCAAACCTTGCTCGAATCAGATGCAAAGGGCGAAGCGGTCAAAATCAAACAGGCCGAAGAGGAATTGCAAATTAATGCCGATGACGTGCTCGCCGCTTTCAAATGGTTGAAAGATCAATCTTACATCGATAGCAAACGTGTCGCGATTTCCGGTTGGTCGCTCGGTGCGTGTGTCAGTCTTGCGGCGGCCGAAAAGAGTGGGGGTTTCCGCGCAGTCGCTTTGTTCTCACCCAGGATCACCGAGTGGAAAGGCAATCCGGGTCTGCAAACGGCATTGTTGCGTGCGGCGAAGAATACTTC
>JAQGOU010000144.1 GCA_028293445.1 Verrucomicrobiales bacterium
CAGGTCGAATCCGAACAGGTAAAAGCAGCCCTGAAATTCTTATCGGAATTCGAACGCTCGCCCATGGCTGGCCTCGTCGATTTTCAACGCATCGATATCTCTGCTCCTGAAACCTTGCATATATATACAGGGCAGGGGAGCGAGGTTCTGTTTCCTTTAGTCGGTCTGGAGGCGCAGCTTCGCCGCTGGCGTCTGATCTGGGATCAGTCGCAGCGCTGGGGTAAATCGATTGCCACCCTGGATCTTTCCATTGCCAATAACGTTCCGCTGAAGTTGTTGGATGGCGTTCTCGCCGAGAAACCTGTCATTTCCAAGAACATCAAAACTCCGCGAACCAAAAAGAAACATGTTTGAATCCTCGAACATCATTGTCGGGCTTGAAATAGGCACCTCCAAAGTTTGCGCCGTCGTCGGAGAGTTCAACGAGAACGGCGTCCTGAACATTGTCGGAGTGGGCCAGGCTCGCTCGCGCGGCGTTCGCAAAGGCGAAGTCGTCGACGCCGTTGCTGTTGAGGAAGATGTCCGGAACGCTATTGTCGAAGCCGAAGAAATGTCGAACGCCGAAATCCGCAGCGTCTATTTAGGCGTCACGGGCGGACACCTTCGTGGTTTGAACAATCGTGGCGTGCATCCGGTTGTTTCCGCTGATCGTGAGATTGTGGAAGAGGACGTTCAGGACGTCGTGAAGAATGCCAAGGCGATCAATCTTCCCACTGGCAATACCTGCATTCATACCGTTCGCCAAAAGTTTCTCGTCGATGGCCAGGATGGCATTGTGAATCCGGTCGGCATGTTCGGCTCGCGTCTCGAAGTGGATGTTCATGTCGTTCACGGTAATTTTAATCGCCTGCAGAATCCGATCCGCGTCGTCAAAGGTTTACAAATCGCCGTTGAAGAAATCGTCTTCACCGGTCTCTCGTCGTCCCTCGCGATTCTGACCAAGGAGCAAAAAGAACTCGGCGCGCTCACCATCGACATCGGCGGTGGCACGACTGATTACGTGGTTTACGCGGACGGCATCGTGAAACACACCGGCGTTCTTGCCGTGGGTGGTGATCACATTTCCAATGATCTTGGCTATGGTCTGAAAGTTCCGCTCAGCCGCGCCGAACAGCTCAAGCTTCAACACGGCTCCGCGATCGTTGATGAGGGCATCACCGGCCAGCAGATTGAACTGTCGAACGAATTCGGCTTGCCGGGTAAAACCGTCGATCTTGAAAACCTCCGCTGCATCATGTCTGCGCGTGTCGAAGAGATTTTTCAATTGGTCGAAGATGATTTGGCGCAGCACGATTTACTCGATTACATCCGCTCCGGCGTTTTCATTTGCGGCGGCGGCGCGCGCATTCCTCACATTCAAACTGCGGCCACTAAAGTCTTTCAGTTGCCGACCCAATTAGGGAAAGCCAATTCCATTGCCGGTTTGAAATCCGCGCTCGACCAACCCGAGTTTGCCGCCGCGATTGGACTGGTGAAATTCGGTTCCATGCAACAGAAGCGCAGCACGGGCGGTTTACTCCGTAAAATATTCTCGCGTTAAGGAAATCCCATGAACAAGCCAAATGAAGATTTCAAAAGTGTCGTGGATAAAAATCTCACGATCAAAGTTGTTGGCCTCGGTGGCGCCGGTTGTAACGTCCTGCGACATCTTGCCACCACGACGCTCTCGTCCCATTTCCAGTTGATTGCCGCGGACACCGATGCCCGCGCGATCGCGCAATTTTCGCAAGGATTGGCTTTGGGCCAAAAAATGACGCGTGGACTCGGCACCGGCGGAGATCCTGAAGTCGGTCGAGCCGCCGCGATGGCGCAAGCAGAAGATTTGAAAATCCTTTGCGGCGGCACGGATATCATTTTCCTTGTTGGCGGTTTGGGTGGTGGACTCGCCACCGGAGCGATCGGACTCATGGCTCAGGCGGCCAAAGATGCCGGGGCGTTGGTTCTGGCCATCGTGACGTTACCGTTTGATTTCGAAGGCGTGCGTCGACAACGCCAGGCGCAACAAGGTTTGCAGCAATTGAAGCCGATTGCCGACGCGGTCATTTGTCTTCCGAACCAGGGCTTCGGTGAGTTGTTTGATCAAAATGCGAGCATCGTTGAAGTGTTTGAGCGCAGCAACCAGCTGATTGCCCAGAACATTTTTGCCATTTGGCGACTGGCGGCACAACCGGGCCTCATCAAACTCGATTTCGCGGATCTCTGTTCCGTGACACGCGGACGCCATACGGAAAGTTCTTCCGCCACGGTAGAAGCCGAGGGCGAAGATCGCAGCGAAACAGTTGTGGAGAAACTGTTTTCACATCCATTCCTGCGCGATGAGAAACTATTGCGCGAATCCGAAGCGGTTCTCGTGAGTTTTGCTGCCGGTTCCGATCTGACGATGAAAGAAGTCAACGGAGTCATGGAACGGATCAATAGCGCTTGTGCGAACGCGCATATCGTTTTCGGCGTCGCGGTCGATGAACAGTTAGGGAACAAGATGTCGGTCACGCTGATTGTTTCCCGCCGGGGTAAGCTGGTGGAACATTCCGCCGACGAAGAACCCCTGAGCCGCTTTGGTGGCGTCGACGAAAAAGAGGAACCGGCTGAAGACCATCGTGCCTCCCGTTTCTCTCCCCCGGCCCCGATGATCTCCGATGAGAAGAAGGAAAAACTTTTTAAGCAAAAGAGCCGTCCGCGTTCGCGCAAAAAGATAATGATGCAGCAGGGCCAATTGCCGCTGGAAATCATTTCGCGCGGCCGCTTCGAAAAGAGCGAGCCGACGATTCATCAAGGCGAAGATCTGGACGTTCCGACCTACCTCCGCAAAAACGTGGCGTTGAACTGACGTGGGCCGCAAATACGGCACGGGCATAAAAAAAGGCCGCCCGGTTTCTCGAGCGGCCTGCGTGATCTGGTAGGGATGACTTCCACGTCGTCCCATACATCGTCTATGCATTCAATATTCTGAGCGTATCGCTCCGCGTACGCGGTCAACGCCATTTGAACTTCGAATCCGTTCTGGCCTAGTTAGGGACGACGTGGAAGTCATCCTTACCATGTCTCTCGCCCTTAGTGAGTCACGAGTGTGACCGTTTCCGAGCGTTGGCCTTCGCCACCGCTGTTCACGGCAGTGACCACGATCTCCACGTGCGCATTCGCGGGGAGGTTCTCGAGGTTGAAGTCGAGGTCCGCTGGTGAACCGACGAGGACGAAGTCCGCATCGACACCCACGACGCGTTTGAACACGTGATAGTATTCAGCGCGTGCCGGCGCAGCCCATTTCAACGCCGCCGTATTCGGTCCAATCAAGACCGCAGTCAGGGCACCGATGCCGTCCGGCGTTTCCTGTGCGCCCGGCAGATTGAAGCCGAATGCTTTCCAACGATCATCGAGACCATCCATGCGCATGTGCAATTCCTGGATCAAATCGCTCAAGCGTTTGCTCAGGATTTCTGCTTTCGCATCACGCGCTTTCATCAGGATGCCGAGGTTCGTTTCCTGTCCATCGACCGCATTGACAGCGTCTTTGAGGTCTTCGAACAACGCGTCGGCCTTATCCGCGGTGATCTCCTTGTTCGGAACTTCCAGCGCCGGATTAACGGTCAGGAAACCTTTGAACGAGGTTAACACCGGCAGGAGTTCGTCTGCAGTGCGTGGGATCACGAGGGACCCAACCAAACCGGTAAGATCCCAGCTCTGATTGTATTCGGAGCCGAGCACCGGCTTGAACGTATCGCGTCCGAGCGTGAGGAACTGGCGGCTGATATCGACCTTGGTGCGAGTCATTTCGCGGCGAATGGCCAACTCGGTTTTACCGGTGCCATGAGCCAGGATCGACACGACCAATGCGTTAATATCAACGTTGATGTTCGTTTGTGTGTTTTGGAACAGGGGTAAGCCTGCGCCGTATAAACCCGAGCCATAGGCTGCTTTATGAGCAGCCGTTTGAAGCGCGGCCAATGTTTGTGGTACTGTATTTTTCATATGTTTTATCTTTCTGTTTTTGCATCGCTTCTCGTCTGGTAGGGATGACGCGCTAACGCCATCCGCCTCATCCGAGGCCCTCATCCATCCGATCCACGATGCGATTTACTAACTACTAACGACTGACAACTGCGGTTCGTCCTTCCAACTTTGAACATCAAACTTGAAACTTCGAACTTGCGTCTTTCGGCGCGCACGAAGCACATCGCTGTCGGTGCAGACGTTGTGTCTGTCACCCGCGACTGGGTTGAGGTTTCTTGGTGTCAACCCGGTCTTCGCTGTTCTCCGGAGCGACTCGCGCTACGTCGAACGTTCTTAGTGATAGCGGATAGTGGCTAACAGAAGCAATGGAAAATTAAATATTTTTTAATAGGTGAATTCGTTGTCGGCATTCTGAAGGTTCAAAACTGCCAGATTTATGAAGCAGCCCTGTGCTATATTGCATTTGAATCCCAAAGATTCAGTTGATGCCTATATCACAAAACTCCCTGCGATTTTCCGCACTGGTTCATACATCCGGTCGACCCCATGTCGCCACGCTGTGGGGTGATCCGAAGGAGGACCGGTCTTTCATGCGCGCCCTCCAGGAGAATCGAATTCTGTCCGTGCAGCAAAATGCCAGCGGCAGTGATTTCGGAACCATCGGTTTTCATGAAGGTAAGAACCTTTCCTATTTCGTTTTTCCAAAAGCGCTGCCGCAAGCCCGGAACACGCACGTGATCGGGATCAAATATGATCTGTTGGATGAAGGCGAACCGGTGGGGAAGGGGACAGCGACTCCGGTGAAACGAAAAGAACCGAAACCGCGCCCGCCCGCACTAAAAGTGTTCGCTGTGACCGTGCGAAGCGTTGCGACGATTGAAACCGCGCTGGAAATCAAAGCGCTCAACCCGGACGCCGCCAAAGAATCGGCGCTGAAAG
>JAQGOU010000163.1 GCA_028293445.1 Verrucomicrobiales bacterium
GATAAATTCGCCGCAGACTTTGTGGCGCGGATAACGGCCTGCTTCCCAGATCGTCGTGGGGATCCCGCGTTGCCGTAAAGCAATCCCGAGCGTCAGCCCCGAGAGTCCGCCGCCAACAATCGTGATCGGTCGCGCTGCCATTGTTTCAAAATGCGCCAACTTCTCCAGCTTGGCACCCATTTTTGTGGATTGGATTTCTCCCGTCGTTCGGGTAATTGTTTAAAAATGACCGGCTACGAGATTCGACGGGCCAATGTTGACGATTTGCCGCAACTGATTCTGTTGTGGGAAGCGGTCCAACTTCCGGTGGCTCAACTGGAAAAGCGGCTCACCGAATTTCAGGTGGCAGAAACAGCCGGCACATTGGTCGCTGCGATTGGGTTGCAAATCTATCAGCACGACGGCTACATGCACGGCGAGGCGTTTTCAGATTTTGGAATGGCTGAACGTCTTCGTCCATTGCTTTGGGAAAGGATGGAGCGGGTCGCAAAAAATCATGGGATCTTTCGCGTCTGGACACAAGAGACAGCCCCGTTCTGGAAACACGCGTTCAACACGCCGTCGAAGGAGCAGACGGCCCTTCGTCCTCCCATTTTTCCGAACAACGAAAAGTTCGAGTGGCTGATTGTGCAGTTAAAAGACCCGACTGTGCTCACGATTGATCTTGATAAAGAGTTCGAGCGATTCAAGGAATCGGAACGCGCCCGAAGTGAAGAAGTGATGACCCAGGCCAAAATACTTAAGGGCATCGCGGTGTTTCTCGCTTTGCTGCTGGCTGGCTTCAGCGTGGTGGTGTTCTTTAAATATGTTTTGTACAAACCCCGGCAGAATCAATCTGCCCCCTCGAATCCATCGCGCTAAGTCAGGAGGTCAGTCTGAAGCGTGGGGCATTTCGTCGAGATGGAGCCAAAACGAATTCAAGTTATCGATGAGCGCAGTGAGCTTTGCTGCTGTTGGCGGTTTGATCAGGAACGAATTCGCTCCCAGAGCATAAGCGCGTTGAATGTCTGGATCGTGACGCGAAGAAGTCAAGACAGCGACCGGCATGCGTTTAAACTCGGGATGTTCCCGCACCCAACGGATTAATTGAAACCCGGATTTCCCCGGCATTTTCAAATCCGTTAACAACATGAGCGGAATGGGGAATTTCTCCCGATCCGCATATTGTCCTTCCGCGGAAAGATAATGAATCGCCTCATTGGCATTGGGAACAATTTGCACTTCGCCTTCCCTCCCGGCCTTTTCAAACGCACGTTCCATCAAGCGGGAATGATCGGGATCGTCTTCGGCATAAAGAGCGAGGCAGTGATTAAAGAAATGTTGCATGTTCGTCCTCTCCGAAAATGTACTACCGCTGCCGAACGGGTCAAATCGGAGAAAACCAGAGCCAGGGGACAGGGTTAATCGCCAAATACTTCCTGCATCGCCTGGAAATAGTAGCTGCAGGCGTCGTGCCCGTAACAAACAAAGAAGACTTTCTCGATCGATTTGTGCTGCTCAAGAAAGTTTTTACTTTCACGCACTGCGATGAGTGCCGCCTCCTCAAAAGGAAACCGGTAGGCACCCGTGCTGATCGCCGGAAAAGCGATAGTGTGAGCGCCGTTTTGTAGAGCCAAAGCAAAGCAATTGCGATAACAGGAGGCGAGCAGGTCGTTTTCACCGCGATTACCACCGCGCCAAATGGGACCAACGGTGTGGATAATGAACTTTGCTGGAAGAGCGTAAGCGCCGGTGATTTTTGCCTGGCCGGTGGGACAGCCACCGAGCTTGCGACATTCCTCGAGAAGCTGAGGACCTGCCGCCAAATGAATCGCGCCATCCACGCCACCGCCTCCAAGAAGAGACTCATTGGCAGCGTTAACGATCACGTCAACGCGTTGTTTGGTTATGTTTCCCTCTATTGCCTCAATTCGGCTCTGTACGTTCATTTGGTTGCAAGAGGTTGTTTATCCTGCATGTTCAAAAATTCTGCGAGTTCTTTCAAATGGTCTGTTCCGATCCAATCCACGTCGGCAGCCAAGAGTTCATTCCACACGGGAACCTTTTCCGGTGTTGCCCAAAATCGAACGCGCTTTCCGTGCGCATGTGCCTCCGCGATTAGATCGCGTAATCTATCCTTTTCCAAGGCTGGCATCTTACCATCCCCGCGCCATGTGAAAAGATGCGTCCAGTTTTCACTTAACGCGAGAGAGAATTTTTGTGGAGGCTCGGATACTGCCTTCGCGGAGGTGGAGTCATAGCAAACATACTGCATTCCTTTCGGCGACATCTCGGAATGCGACCCGGTCAGAATAACGGTTACGGCATTGGTTTTTACCTGACGTTCTGAAAACTGCGTTAGCATCCCCGAGTATTGCTCCAACAGTTCATTGATCCGTTTACACGTGTTCTCGGACTCTTCCTTATTCTTGGCCTCGTCACCCTTTGTTTTTGCGGAATCGACTTTAACATCGAGCCACAAACAAAAGCCGACCACACCCGGGAAAACGCCGCCGTTTTGTCGCACTCGTTTTTGCAGGGGTTCCAGATAGAGGGATTCCAAAGTCCGTTCCGGGCGGCAATCTTTTCGGTTGTGCGCAACCAGGAGTTTTCCATCCACGAGGTAAACATCGGCTTCCACACTGCAAAAACCCTGGTCCAGCGCGTCAGCAAGCGGACGGGAATGCTCATAATCGTTGTGAGCGTGGGCGCGGCGATTCGGCACGAACGGCTCAGCGCTCGCGGCGAGAACAACAACGCTGAACAGAAGCAGCAAAGATATCGTTCTCACGTTCGAAACGTTGCCGCAAAATGTTCTGAGGATGAAGATAATTATTAAAGCGCAGCGACGCTGACCTGATCGACACCTTTGACATCTTCGTCAGTCTCATTTTGTTCGAGAGCTTCATTCAAGAGCAGCAACGCAAAATCACTCAGGCGCGGGGATTCAAACAGACTCGCGATGGTCAGCTCGAGTCCCAGATTCTCACGCAATCGAGCCACGACGCGCATCGCCAAAAGGGAATGTCCGCCTAACTCAAAAAAGTTGTCGTGGAGACCAACCTCTTCAACATTCAGGATTTCGCTCCAGATTTGCGCGATGGCTTTCTCTACCGGCGTATTCGGCGGAACGTACGTCCGTTCCCGTAGAAAGTTTCCATCGGGTGCAGGCAATGCTTTGCGATCCACTTTGCCATTAGGCGTCAACGGCAGCTTGGGCAAGATGACGAAAGCTGAAGGAATCATATACTCCGGCAGTTTCTGCCTAAGATGATTGCGTATGTCTCCGACGATGGGGACTGCCTCAAGTTGCGGCACGATGTAAGCGACGAGATTCTTTTCGCCGACACTGTCTTCCCGCGCCACGACCACCGCTTCGTTGATGGTTGCGTGCTGACGCAACGCGGATTCAACGTCGCCCAATTCAATCCTGAACCCGCGGATCTTGACTTGATAATCTGCGCGACCAGAGCAAATCAGATTTCCGTCGGGCAAATAACGCGCAAGATCGCCGGTCCGATAGAGCCGCGCTCCGGACACTTTACTGAACGGATGGGCGATGAACTTCTCCGCCGTCAGTTCAGGTTGTTTCCAGTAACCCCGCGCCAACCCGTCGCCGCCAATGTAGAGCTCGCCTTCGGATCCCAGCGGAACCGGATTGAGCTTAGCATCCAGGAGAAATACCTCCGTGTTCGCAATTGGCCGACCAATCGTGACTGGGCCGGAACCATAACGAAGTTTTGCGACGCACGACCAAATGGTTGTCTCGGTCGGGCCGTACATATTCCAGACGGAGTCACAACACTCGATCAG
>JAQGOU010000164.1 GCA_028293445.1 Verrucomicrobiales bacterium
TGGCCCGGAGCGCGAAGGATTTGCATGAACGGATGAAGGCCGCAGGCGGGCGTCTGGTCACTCTCGAAGCTAAGCTGGACGGGCTGCTCCGAGTGCGCACGGAGAACATGAAGGAGCTGCGCCGTTATCTGCGCGTAGTAATTGATGAACTGCATCTCGTCCTACCGCCGATGGATCCGCGCTGGGAGTTATTTGGTTTGAATCGGCCGGGATCCAAAGAGACGCCGGACGTTCCGGAGAACGTGGCTGTCGCGATAATCGAGAATAAACGCGGCAACGTCACGTGGCCCAGGTCGGCGCGGGCGGAATATTATCGCGTTTGGGTGCGTATCGAAGGTGTGGACACGGAGCCGAGAGCGATTGGTTCGCCGAGTGATCTGGATTTCATGCTGGAAGAGTTGCCGGCCACGGGTGAGATGGATGTGTTTATTTCCGCGATCAACAGCGGTGGGGAAAGTGCGCTGAGTGCGCCCGTGAGGATTGTGCTCGCGTTGCTCGCATAGTCGATAGGCAATAGACAATAGCCGATGGGGCAACCTGGCACCGCGAGCGGTTTATCGACCGTCGTCTATTGGCAATCGTTTATTGGCTATTTTCACTTTAGCTATCGCCGATTCGCTTTTTAATGCTCCATGCGGACCCGACTCGTGTACCTTCAGGAAGATGAACGGCAGTAAAACAATCTTGCTGGCAGAGGACGATGGCAACGACGTTTTCCTGATGCAGCGCACGCTGCAAAGAATCAACGAGCCCATCTCATTGCAGACCGTCAAGACCGCCGAAGAAACCATTGATTATCTTTCCGGCAAAAATAAGTTCGCCGACCGCACACTCCATCCACTGCCGTCCCTGATTTTGTTGGACATCAAAATGCCCGGCCAAAGTGGCTTCGACGTTTTGAAATGGCTGAAACGCGACGGCACCCTCACCCACATTCCAGCCGTGATGGTCACGTCGTCCAAAGCAAAACGAGACATCGATCGAGCTCGCGATTCCGGCGCGAGTGGTTACCTCGTCAAACCAGTCGAACTGCAGGAATTGAAACACCTGCTCGCCGCGATCCAAAAGGTCACAACAACTTAAGCCACCTGATTCCCTCCTCGCCCACACCATGAAATTTATCTTTGCTGCATTAGTCCTCCTGAACGGTTTAGTCGCTCTGCCCGCTGCGGAAACAATCAGTCCGTCCACCGAGAAAAAAAGCGCGCCGACGTTCGTCGTGAACGGGCACACCTTGCACGCCAAGGAACAAGCCTGGGTGGGATTCGTCGCCAAGGCAGTGATCCCCCAACTGAAAGGCACTCGTCCGGACAGAATCAAGATCGCGGCGGAAGTCTCCTGGTGGGGACTCAAGGAGGGCCTTTACAAAACACCCAACCCCATTGCTTTTTCCTCGTGCAGCAAACTGCAACCGGACGGCAAAAAGAAAGATGTCCCACTCGGTCCACTCGCCGCATGTGAAACCGGCCGAGCCTGGCAGGTCGGAATTGCCGCGGTGCAAGTCGGAAACTTCCCGGCGGAAAAAGTTTCGGACACCATCAAAGAACTTTGGCCGGAAAAAAGCATTGCTGAGATCTTGAAGGAAGCCGCCCGCATCGCCGGCTACAAGGCGAACGACCCGACCAGCACCGCGATTGCAAACTCCACCGGCGTCTTGCAGAAGAGCTGGTTGTTACGGCATCCGGTGGTCGGTTTCACGCTGGTGGATAAAAACATTCGGAACCAATGCATCAATTCCAGCCATGACTATTGCTTCGGCAGCCGCTGGCCGGAAACCGCTGCGTATGCTCCGACCCAACAAGCAGCGCTGAAGAGCATCGCGGATTTGGAGAAGATTTATGACGCGCTGGCGCCGTGAAGCCACGGTCCACCAATAAATTCCCTTTGAATTCCCCTGCGAATTCCAGCACATTTGCCGCTCGATTTTTAAGGTAGCACGTCGTATTGCGACGTCAGACAGCGGAGAGCGCTGTCTCTACCACAGATTTACAACATGAAACGCACGCATCATTGCAACGAACTCCGTCCCTCACACATTGGCCAGACGGTCACCCTCAGCGGTTGGGTCCATTCCCGCCGTGACCTCGGCGGCTTGATCTTCATCGACATCCGCGACCGCGAAGGCCGCACGCAAACTGTCTTTGATCCGTCGGATCTCGCGAAGGAACTGTTTGAATCCGCCGCCGCCCTGCGCAGTGAATGCGTCGTGACCATCGTCGGCAAAGTGCGTCAGCGTCCGACGGGAACAAACAACGCCAAGATTCCGACCGGCGAAGTCGAAGTCGGCGTGTTGTCGCTCGAAGTGTTGAACATGGCGGAGGTGCTCCCCTTCCCTGTCGATGATCCGGAAGTGTCGTCAAAGGTGAACGAAGAGTTGCGCCTGAAATATCGTTACCTCGATTTGCGCCGCCCCGAGATGACCCGCAATCTCCGCCTGCGCAGCAAGGTCGCGACGGCCACGCGCAATTTCATGGATGAACAAGGCTTCCTCGAAGTTGAAACGCCGATTCTTTTCAAGTCGACCCCCGAAGGCGCGCGCGAATTCCTCGTCCCGAACCGTCGTGAGCCCGGAACCGTTTACGCCCTGCCGCAATCGCCGCAGCAATTCAAACAGATGCTCATGGTGGCTGGCGTGGAACGTTATTATCAAATCGCCCGTTGTTTCCGGGACGAAGATCAACGCGCGGATCGCCAATTGGAATTCACTCAGCTCGACCTCGAGATGAGCTTCATTGAGCGTGAAGATATTTATGCGCTGATCGAAGGACTCCTGAAGCGCGTTTGGAAAACCGCGTTGAACCTCGACGTGCCGACGCCGTTCAAACGCATTTCATTTGAAGAAGCATTAAACCGCTACGGCATCGATAAGCCGGACACACGGTTCGGTATCGAGCTTGTCGATTTCACGGAAGAGTTTCGCACGAGCACCTTCAAAGTATTCAGCGGCGCCATCGCCAACGGCGGCGTGGTCAAAGCGCTGAACGCCAAAGGACTCGCCGACGCCACACAAGGCCAACTCGAAACGATGACCGAATACGCCAAGAGCTTTGGCGCAAAGGGCCTCGCCTTTATCAAAGTGGAAAAAGGCGAATGGAAATCGCCCATCGTGAAGTTCTTCACGGACGCCGAAAAAGCCGCGCTCACCTCGAAACTAAAAATCGAAGAAGGCGATTTGATTCTCTTCGCCGCCGACCAATGGCTCACCGCCTGCGAAATCCTCGGCAAGATCCGTCTCTATTGCGCCGAAGTTTTGAAAGGCAAAGGATTGCTAAAGATTGATTCGACCCAGTTTAATTTCTTGTGGGTCATCGAATTTCCGTTGCTCGGTTTCGATCGCGAACAGAACCGCTGGTATTCCAGTCATCATCCGTTTACCGCACCCGTGGCGGAAGATGTGCCGTTGCTCAAGACCGAGCCGAAGAAAGTGCGCGGTCAACATTACGACATCGTTGTCAACGGCGTGGAACTCGGCGGCGGCTCGATTCGTATTCATCAGCCCGACGTACAGAAAACCATTTTCGAAGATCTGCTCCAGATTCCGGCGGACGTCGTGCAGGCTCGTTTCGGTTACATGCTCGAAGCGTTCCGTTACGGCGCACCTCCGCACGGCGGTATCGCGCTCGGCTTCGATCGTCTCTGCGCGATCCTCTGCGGCACGACCAGCATCCGCGACGTCATCGCCTTCCCGAAGACCGCCAAAGGCACGGATCTCATGACCGATTCACCGGGAACGATTGAGCCGAAGCAACTGCGCGATTTGGGTCTCGAATTGAAAGCGCCGAAGATCGAATAGCATCCGATTTCGAACTCATATGGGGAAGGACGCGTCACCGCTGAATCCAAAGACGAAGCGAAAGCCAATCCTTCTCCGTATGATCCTGACCGTTCTGACCCTTTTCGTGCTGCTGTGCGTAGTAGGGTGCGCGTTGCAGCGGAAGCTGATTTATTTTCCGACGAAGCTGACCCCGACCGCCGCTGCACAAGTCGCCGCGGAAGGAGGGTTCCTGCCATGGAAAAACAAAGAGGACAAAATCATCGGGTGGTATCTACCAGCTAAGGGCGCATCGACTGGATCTGTCCTGGTGATTCATGGCAATGCCGGTTACGCACTGAACCGCAGCTACTTCGCCCAACCGATTCACGAAGCGGCGTTGGTCGATGTTTACATCCTCGAGTATCCCGGATTCGGCGCACGGGAGGGTTCCCCGAGCATGAAAAGCTTTCTGGAAGCAGCCGATGAAGCGTTCGACATGCTTCCCGACAAGACGCCGCGTTATGTGGTGAGTGAATCAATCGGCACAGGTCCCGCCACCTATTTGGCGAAATCTCATTCACGGGACGTCGCGGGCTTTGCGCTGTTCGTTCCTTACAACGACTTCGTCTCGCTCGGGAAAGCGCGAATGCCTTTCCTCCCAGTGTCCCTGATTCTCCTCGACCGCTATGATCCCGCCAAATGGATTTCCGAATATTCCGGCCCGATCAAATTTGTGGTCGCTGAAAATGATGAAGTGATCCCGGCGAAATTCGGACTCAAACTCCACGACGCTTTTCGCGGGCCCAAACTTCTTGAGGTGATTCCCCAGGCGCATCACAACGATGTGTCCGAACAATCTCCTGAGTGGTGGAATGGTGTGTTCTCATTTTGGCGGCAACATGCCAGGCCGTAATCGGAACACCGTTCGCTCGCAGGCAGCTTCCGGCTTTTCCTTTTCTTTTTGAAAGCGGCGAAAGCGCTGCTAATGTTTTACCCCATGCGAATTTGCGTCTCCTCGAAATTCATTTTGCGATTCTGGATTTTTGTTGGTTGCCTCCTCGCGAGCGCGGAATGCTTCGGCCAGGCACACGGGACAAATACCGACGCCGAGCTCAGTGTTAAGAAACTGGAAGCTGCGCCCGGATTAAAGGTCGAACTCTTCGCGTCCGATCCTCTGTTACAGAATCCCGTCGCCTTTTCTATCGATGAGAAGGGCCGGTTCTTCATTTCCGAAAGTCATCGTTACAAAGATTCTATCTTCGACATCACGCAACGGCCCGCATGGCTGACCAATGATTTGGCGACACGCACGGTCCCGGAGCGGGAGGCGTTTCTTCGCAAAACTTTCGGCACCAATATCGCAGCGCTAACAAAGGATTCGGAAATCATTCGCCTCGTTGAGGATCGTGATGGCGACGGACGCGCGGAAACGTCGACGATCTTCGCCGATGGATTCAACGACGTTACGTCCGGCACGGCGGCCGGTATTCTCGCCCGCAAAGGCGATGTCTGGTTCACCTGCATTCCCGATCTGTGGAAACTCAAAGAAGAAGCGGGCAAAGTGAATTCGCGCGAGAAGATGAGCACCGGCTATGGACCGCGCATCAGCGTTAGCGGACATGATCTCCATGGATTGGCGTTGGGCCCTGACGGCAGGATTTACTTTAGCTCAGGTGATCGCGGTTTTTGCGTGACCAACCGTGAAGGCAAAGTTTTCGCCTACCCGGAAACCGGCGGCGTCTTGCGCTGCAATCAAGACGGTTCAAATCTCGAAGTCTTCTGCATCGGCCTGCGCAATCCGCAGGAACTGGCGTTCGATCAATACGGCAATCTCTTCACCGACGACAACGACACGGCAGGGCCGGACGATTCGCGCGTCCTCTATCTCGTCGAAGGCGCTGACTACGGATGGCGCGCATCGTATCAATATATGGACGGCTACGGCCCATGGTGTCGCGAGAACAATTGGAAAGGAAATATCGACGACCTGCTCCCCTACTCCGGCGTGGTTGCGCACGGGCCCGCGGGCCTGGCGTTTTATCCGGGAACTGGTCTGCCCGAAAAATATAAGAACCACTTCCTGGCCTGTGACTTTCCCAGAGGCGTTGAATCCTTTGCCATAAAGCAAAAGGGCGCCTCCTATGAAGTTTACGATGTTGAAAACTTTTTGAAACGCCTCGGTGCGACGGATGTGGCGTTCGGCCCTAACAGTGACGTCTATGTTTCCGACTGGGGCATGGCTTACACCATGCCCAACGCCGGCCGCATTTATCGCGTGTTTGATCCTGCTCAAACAAAGAGCGCCGCGAAAGCCGAAGTGAAGAAGCTCTTGAGCGAGGACATGGAAAAGAAATCTGCGGAAGAATTGAAAAAGCTTCTGAGCCATCCCGATATGCGTGTGCGATTGGAAGCGCAGTTTGCAATCAGCACCAACATCGCCGTGCAAAAAGCAGCGCTCGCGTCGGGCAACCCATTGGAACGGATTCACGCCATCTGGTCGTTGGTGAATGAGGAACTGAAGCACCCCAATCGCGTCGCTCCTGTCGCCACACCCTCAACTGAAGCAACGAACTTCGTCTTCAGCATGGTGACCGCTGCACTGAAAGATGCTGATCCGGAAGTCCGCGCGCAGGCCGCGAAAGCAATCGGTGACGTCGGCTTTGCTCACCTGGCCCCCGAGGCGTTGTTGCCACTCTTGCAGGATACGAACGCCCGTGTCCGATTTTTCGCGGCGATGAGCGTCGGCAAACTGAAGAACAATGATGCGATCGAGGCATTGTTTACCATGCTGCGTGATAACGCCGACAAAGATGCGTTCCTCGTCCACGCTGGCGTCTTTGCGCTCGTAAACCTCGGCGATGAAGCAGTGCAGAAAGCGGCCCATGATAATTTCGTAGCGGTGCGTCGTGCAGGGTTGCTGGCGATGCGCCGCATGGGTAAGCCTGAGATCGCGGAGTTCCTGAACGACCCCGAGCAAAGACTTGTTATTGAAGCCGCCCGCGCCATTAACGACGCCGCGATTCCCGATGCCTTGCCTCAACTGGCAGCCCTGTTGAACACGATTGAGTACACCGCCCCCGAATATTTGACGAACCTGCTGGCTAATCCGCAGGAACAACTCGCCCGCCGCTCTATTAATGCGAATTTCCGCCTCGGCGACACCACAAACGCAGAGGCGTTAGCGACCTTTGCGCGCAATGAAAAGAATCCGCACCAGTTGCGCATCGAAGCACTGAACGCAATTGCTGATTGGGAGAATCCAGATCCGCGCGATCGCGTGGTAGGACTGTGGCGTCCCCTTCCAGGGCGCAACAAAGAAGACGCCGAGCTTCCCTTGCGCGGTGCCGTCAGCGAATTGTTCCAGTCGGATTCGGACGAAATTCTGCGTGCCACGATTCAGGTATTCCGAAAATTCGGCATGCAGGATACGACGATTATCATTACGGACTTGTTTGCAAATACCAATCGAAGCACCGCTTTGCGGATCGAAAGCCTCACAGCGCTCGTCGATCTGAAATGCGAAGTGATTGAGCATATGATCAAGCTCGGCCTGGTAGATCAAAACCTCGAAGTGCGGCGTGAAGCGATAAAGTATATCCAACAGATGAATCCAGAGGACAAGGACACCGCCAGATTTCTGGAAAATCTTTTTACGACCGAACAGGATTTGCGCATCCGACAGACGATCCTCATCACGCTGGGAAATATTAAAGACCAAATCGCAGACCAGGTGATTGGGCGGCTGATGGATCAATTAATCGAAAAGAAGATTCAGCCCGAATTGCAATTAGATCTGATTGAAGCCGCGGGCAAACACAATGATCCCAAGGTGAAACAACGCATCGAGAGTTACAAAGCTACTTTACCCAAAGAGGATGCGATGAGGGAGTATGGTGTCGCACTCGTGGGCGGCGACGCTGATAACGGTAAGCGAATCTTCCACGAACGCGAAGATGTGGGCTGTCTGCGCTGCCATTCCATTCGACATGTCGGAGGAACGGTGGGTCCGGACCTGGCTGACATTGGCAAGCGGCAAACTCGCGAGTATCTGCTGGAATCTATTGTGACACCTAACAAACAGATCTCAGCGGGATTTGAAAATGTCGTGGTGCTGATGAAGAACGGCACTTCCCACGCTGGCCTCGTCAAAAGCGAGACCGACACCGAACTGGCTATCAATTCTTCGGAAGAGGGAGAAATCAAGGTCAAGAAATCAGAGATCACGAAGCGCAATGCCGGCATGTCTCCAATGCCGGAGGATATCTCCAAGTTGCTGACGAAGCGAGAGGTGCGGGACGTTGTGGAATATCTTTCGACGTTGAAGTAGTCATGTTGCGGCAAACACTCGAACACTCATGACAACAAAAGGACGAGCCCTGAAGTTGACCGCGATAGCCGCACTGTCATGGATAGCTTTTGAAACTGTTCTTTGGTTCAGTCACTACGGTGATTTGCACGATATCGCCGATTACGGGCCGAATACAGGTCAGGACGCGAACCTTCTTCTTCATTGGCCGGGACTCATGACTGCACAATCAATGCATCTTTCGTCCTGGAGCCCCGGTTACATCGTCGTCTCCGAAAGCGTCACGCTAGTTCAAATGCTCCTCTTGTTTTGGGTCGGGCGCACGCTTTGGAAACGAATAACTCTTGCACCCAAGTCCCTCGCGTAGAGCAGAAACTCCTGTTATTGCCCGCGCAGTTGGTAAAACCGCTGTGAATGATTCGTTGCCGCTGTGTCTCTGAACTGAAACAGATTTGGCGAGACCTGCGTCGCTGCGCCGATCAGCGCCCAGTCTGTGAGGTTCGTCGAACCGTAGATTCCATAACCACGCCCGCTGCTGTCCGCGAAGCTAAATTGAAATGCGCCGTCCTGAAGCTGCGTGACTTCCGTCAGTGTCACGACTGTCGGTGCTGCCGCTGGCGAGACTTCGCCCCAGGAAAATCCGAGACGCAATTCATCCCACTGCATGGCCGCAGGCACGCTGTTTGTCGTGTTCTGACGCATGTTGAAACGGTCGATCGTGTAACCATCCACACCGTTGGTATTCCAAATGAATCCTGTTGGTTCCGAAGTGCCCCCCAATTGCGATGCCGCCGGATTGATCCAGAGTGAGACCGTGTTGGGCGAAGTCGTAAAATCATATTTGCCCACAAGATAAAGTGTCTCTCCTGCCGTGTGCTCGATCGTGTCGAACGTCGTTGTGGCACTAGTCCCACCTTTCTGGAGGCCCACGACGTAACCCGAGGGCGAGTTGGATTTGATCATCACCGCCAGACGAAAGGTCAGATTGTCCGTTGCTGTCAACGCGCCCACTTGTGCCGCGCTGCCGTTCCACGAACTAAATTTTAGATCGTTCACGCGAAACAAAGCGGAGATGAACACTTTTCCACTGCTGAGATTCGTGCCGAACAAACGCCGCACCCCCAAACCAGCACCCCCGTTTGTCACACTGTTGCCGATCGCGGTTGCCAGGCCGGGGTAACTCAAGCTGCCATTAGCCACATTTAAATCATTCGTGCCGCTGCCGCCGAAGTCCCAGTTCGAGGGAGTGTTGCTCGTCACCGGTCCGCCGATGTTTGAATAAGCAAAGGGTTCGTACAAAGTCGGTGGCGGGTTCGTCTGGACGATATTCGTCGTCAGCGCAAAACGATAGGCGTGCACTTCAAACGGTCCGAACCAATCGCTGAACTGGCCGTTCGTCGCGATGACACTCCGTGGGGATTCATAAAGCACTTCGCCATTGGTAATCGTCGTGGGCAATCCGCTAAAGGTCACGTTGACCGTGGCTCCTTCGCGTTTACAGGCGAGGAGATAAAGATAGGGTGGAACTTCCCGCACGCAGAATTCCACATCGGTCGCACCACCCACCAACACCGGCAAGCTCGAGTTGGTTTGAACCAGCGCGCCGGCGAGCAGGCTGTTGTCACCGATTTGTTTCACCACCGGCTTGAGCACCTCGTCCCAGAACGTCCAATTCCAACCGAGCGCGGCGTCCTGCGGATTCAATGTCGCGGTAACGTTCCCCCCAAAGAACATCAATCCGCGCGCGCCGTGAATAATCGCCTGATACGCCATGAACCGCGATTGCTGCAATGTGGGAAAGCGCAATGTCTTTGCCGGCGGCACCACGCCACTCCACGCGATCTGCTCAATCATCCAATAATGTTTCTGGCCGTTCGCGACCTGTGCGAGGAAGTCCGTGTAATCGCCCACCATGCTAATCTCCTTATTGGTCAACAAAGAGTTTGCACCGGGTGGATAGCCAATCGGATAGATATCCAGAGCGAGAATATCCGCGGCGCTATTGTAAGGCTGAAGATCCGGAACCGTGCCTCGCGGCGCATGGGTTTGTTCCACCGGATGATTCGCGTCCTCCTGTTTGATGATGTCGTAACCGCGCTGCAAATCGCTCGCCGATACCCCACCCCACCATGCTTCATCCTGATTTTTCCAGAATGCGAGCGCGGGATGATTCTTGAATTGATTCATCACATTGCGGAGAGACGCAGGCTTGTTCGTATCCGTGGCGGAGAAGTAGGAAAGCTCGCGCAGGTTCACCATGCAATACATTCCATGTTGCGCAGCCCAATCAAGTGCGGCCTGTTGATCTGCAATGACCTGGTTATTCCAGCTCGTCGTCTGAGCGATACGAAAGAAGAGCGCCCCGGCATCGTGAAATTCCTGGAGCGCATCAATGCCAGTAGAAGTTTTCCCATTCGTTGGCGGCCCGGGCGAAATCGTGATGGGGAAAATTTTGCGGCCATTCAGAACCATTACCTTATCCGCGTTAATCGTAACCACGGAATTACTCTGACCGAAGAGAACGGAATAGTTTACGGCGAGAATCAACAATGCAAGCGACACTCCATAACGCACGAAATGCATTGGTGAAAGGCACATCCTACGAGCGCAGTGATGTAGCTGTTTGGAAACCCAGGGCACGTTCTACAAATAGCAAAGTTTAACCCGCAGAACAATACGGGTGAGCAAAGGCTCAACGTTTGCACCGCAGGAAAACTGTTCGTCCGCAAAAGAAAAAACGGCGCGGATTGCTCCGCGCCGTTGCGTCAAAATATCAGAATCGATTATTTACCTTTGCCAGCCTTCGGCAGCGGCACGGTGGCGATCGTCTGGAGAATGCGGCTGGCGATCTTGTACGGGTCGCCTTGAGAATTCGGACGGCGATCTTCCAAGTAACCTTTGTAGCCGTTGTTCACAAAGCTGTGCGGAACGCGGATCGAGGCGCCGCGGTTCGCGATGCCGTAGTTAAATTTGTCGATCGATTGCGTTTCATGCAGACCGGTCAAGCGGAGATGATTGTCCGGACCATAAACCGCAACGTGCTCGTTCTTGTATTTATCGAAAGCGCACATCAATGCTTCGAAGTACGGCTGGCCGCCGACTTCACGCATATACTTCGTGGAGAAATTGGAGTGCATGCCGGAACCGTTCCAATCGACATCTTTGCCGAGCGGTTTGCAGTGCCAGTTCACATCGACACCGTATTTTTCGCAGAGGCGGCTCAGAATATAGCGGGCCATCCATACCTGGTCGGCAGCGCTCTTGGAGCCTTTGCCGAACACCTGGAATTCCCACTGGCCTTTGGCGACTTCAGCGTTGATGCCTTCATGATTGATGCCGGCTTCGAGGCAGATGTCCAAATGTTCTTCGACGATTTCGCGAGCGATATTGCCAACGTTCTTGTAGCCGACGCCGGTGTAATATTCACCTTGCGGAGGAGGAAAACCGCCGCCGGTCGGAAAGCCGAGGGGGACGCCATCTTTGTAGAGGAAATATTCCTGTTCGAAACCGAACCATGCGCCTGGATCGTCGAGAATCGTTGCGCGGGAATTGCTCGGATGCGGCGTCTTGCAATCGGGCATCATGACTTCGCACATGACGAGGGCTCCGTTTTCACGGACCGGATCAGGGAAGACCGCCACAGGCTTCAGCATGCAATCGGAACTGCGGCCTTCGGCCTGGCGTGTCGAACTGCCGTCGAAACCCCACATCGGGAGCTCTTCGAGCTTCGGAAACGCTTTAAATTCTTTGATCTGGGTTTTTCCGCGGAGGTTCGGAACGGGTTCATATCCGTCCAACCAAATATATTCGAGTTTGTATTTCATGAGTCGTTCGAACTGTTTAAGTGATGTATTATTTTTTCCACCAACCGTGGTGGATTTCAGTTAGCAAATATCCTGCCGACCAACCAACGATTTTCCAAGAATGAAGTTCAGCCCACTGTTTGCAGGCTATTTTTCATGGTGAAATTTTTTCGGTTTCCGACAGCGACATTTTGATTGTCGCTTTTTATACAGCCTGTTTTGTTTTAATCAACCGACTTTCGCGAAGAATTCATTCCCGGAAGCAAAGGATTCTTTCCAGACTGGAGCCTGTAGCTCATATTGAACGGGATTTGGACCGCGACGAGTCCTTCAATCATGCTGCAAGTAAAAGACACGCTCCGATCGACCGTGAACCTGACCTTCGATGGCCGGGTGTTCAAGGTTTACCACGGGCCGAAGGCGCAAGAGCGATTCGACAATGAAATTCGCATTCTGAAATACCTGGAGGAACGCGGATGCGGGTTTGTGCCCAGGTTGCTTGAGGCCGACCCCACCCTGCTCCGCACGATCACCACAAATTGCGGCAGTCGCGTGGAACATCTTGATGCCAAGCGCACGCAGGAGTTGTTCGCGGAATTGGAACAATTCGGGGTTCGCCACGACGACATCGACATGCGAAACGTCACCTATCGCCAAACTGATGGGCGTTTCTGCATCATTGATTTCGAGTTTGCTTCGATTTTGCCTGAACCGGGTTCTTCTGCTCCGGATTCAGCCAAATAGACAGGTCATGGAGAAACCCGCCAAAAAAATCGTCGCTCCGCCAAACCTGAAATGGTTCGGTTGGACTGATTGCGGCAAAATTCGGCGTAACAACGAAGATGCTTTTCTTGGCCTTCAATTTGACGCGAGAGAAGTTCATCACCTTGGGAAATACGGCGAAGCCCCCATTACGAATCAAGATTTCGTATTCGCCGTAAGCGATGGGATGGGCGGTGCGCTCTCGGGCGAATACGCCAGCAAAATTGCGGTCGAGAAGATCACAAAATTGCTGCCGCATTCGTTTCAGCAATCGGCGCAAGGCTTGGCCGCAGGGCACACCGACGTGCTTACCGAACTGTTTCCGGAGATTCATCGCGCGCTCGCGTACATGGGCAACAGTTATGAAGAATGCCGCGGGATGGAGGCGACTTTGAGCCTCGCCTGGTTCACTCCCGGATGGATGTATTTCGGCCACATTGGCGACAGCCGGATTTATTACGTATCCAAGCGCGACGGCACTATCAAACAGCTTACACACGACGATACCCATGTCGGGTGGCTGTTTCGGAATGGAAAACTAAACGAACGCGAAGCCCGCGAACATCCACGACGGAACGTCCTGCAAAAGGCGTTAGGGGGCTCAAATCAATTTGTTGATCCGCAGGTCGGGGCGGTTGGTTATGAATCCGGCGATATTTTTCTGCTGTGCACCGATGGTTTGACCGAAAAAATTTACGACCAGCAATTACTGGAACTCTTGTGTGAAGGCCAATCGTCGAAATCGACGACAAATCCCGCGCAACACCTGGTCAATGAAGCCCTCGCGAAGAATTGTCGGGATAACACGACGGCTTTGGTGATCCAAATCGTTTGACCGGATAAAATAGAACGCAGGGGAGCTCATTCCTCTTCTTTCGCCTGTAAAACGTTCCATTCGCGTGCATCCGCGCCCGAAGGAGGCCGATTCTGAACTGAAAATCTCCGTCCAACGATTTTCCACCCCATTTCGTCGCCCACATCGTGGTCGGAACGGCATTCCATGACGCTGCGGGACCGGAAACGGGGTGGAAACGAGAATCCTCGTCATTTCGCGACCGGAAACGGCGTCGGCAACGGAAACCACGGCATTGCGGGTTCGGAAACGTCGTGGGAAACGGTTCCCACGTTGTTGCGGGAGTGGAGTTTAAGCTGGAAATGGATTCCACGTGGTTTCCGGCCCAGCAATCTGCCGGGAAATACCATTCTCCTCCCCGTTGAAGCATAAAAGAGTGCTTTCTGCGGATTTTGAGCCGAATTGGACCGTTGGAATGGAAGCACCAAGCATCAACCTCCAAGGACCAATGAAATTTCAAGCACCAAGCTCCAAAACTGGATTCTCCGGCATGATTTCAAAGAATGTTACGACGGAAGGTCTTGGAGCTTGTGATTTGGAGCTTCTCTGGTGCTTGGAGCTTGGATTTTGGTGTTTTCATGCCTTCCAAAAACAGTTACGCCGCACCTTTTAGGGGTGCGGCGTAACTTCGAATTAACTGTAGCGGCGATTAGTGAGCTTCGCCGTGGTAACCTTCTTCGCCGTGTTCGGCGAGGTCCAAACCAGCGCTTTCCACTTCTTCGCTGACACGCAGACCGAAGATAGCCTTGACGATCAAGGCGATAATCACGGTGCCGACAACCGCCAACACAATGGTGATGCCCATTGCTTTGAGCTGTTCGATCCAGAGGCCGTGGCCGACGAGCTTGTCGAGGCCGTTAGCAGCGGCGTAGCTGTTCGCTGAAGTCAGGTTCGCGTTCACTTTGCCAGTCGCAAAGATACCGGTCACCAAGGCGCCGAGCGTTCCACCGACAGCATGCACGCCGAAGGTATCCAAGGCGTCGTCGTAACCGAGCATGCCTTTGAGCTTCGTTACGGCGAAGTAAGGAATCGCACCAGCAAGCAATCCGATGATGATTGCGCCATTGGCGTCAACGAAACCGGTAGCAGGCGTGATCACAACCAACCCGGCGACAGCACCGGAGCAGAAACCGAGGATACTGGGCTTACCACGTTGAATGTATTCCAACAGAGGCCAGATGAACGAAGCGACAGCGGTCGCGAGCGTTGTGGTCATGAAAGCGTTTGCAGCGACGCCATCCGCAGCGACAGCGCTACCGGCGTTGAAACCATACCAACCGACCCAGAGCATTCCAGTGCCGACCATACAAAGAACCATGCTGTGCGGTTGCATCGGTTCTTTCGGGAAGCCGAGGCGCTTGCCGAGCATGATACAGAGAATCAATGCCGACCAACCTGAGGACATGTGAACCACGGTTCCACCGGCGAAATCGATCGCTTTGATCTTCGCATCACCGTTCCAGACACCGTTCATGAAACCATCAACGCCCCACACCATGTGCGCGAGCGGAAAGTATACGAGGAACATCCAGAGAACCACGAAGGCCATGATCGCCTTGAATTTCATGCGTTCTGCGATGGCGCCGATAATCAGCGCCGGGGTGATGATCGCGAACATCATTTGATACATGGAGAAGACGTTCTGGGAAACCCAGCCGGCGTAATCCGTGTTCACGAGGGAATCAACGCCCTTCAAGAAAAAGAATTCCGTGCCGCCAAGGAAGGGGGCAATACCAGAACCGGTAAAACTTTTTCCGAACACCAGGCTGTAGCCGAAGGCCCACCAGAGGATCGTGACGATCCCGGTGATTCCGAAGCATTGAGCCAGGACAGAGAGGACGTTCTTGCGGCGGACCAAACCACCATAGAACAGAGCCAAACCGGGCAGCGTCATGAACAAA
>JAQGOU010000167.1 GCA_028293445.1 Verrucomicrobiales bacterium
TGCCAACCCTGATTTGCCGGAGCGTTTTCTAGCTTGCGCTGTTCTCAGCGAAGTCAAGTGGCCGACGGTTTATGCATCGGGGCCAAATGGATACACCGACTATCCGACACTCAACCCTTAACCCAACAATCGTGAGCACGGTAAAACTATAAAAGTATGAAAACTCAACTCTCTTTTACTAATCTGACTGAACGCCCGCCCCGGAGCTTTCGCGTTCGCCTGGGCGGATTCGTGATCCTGGCGCGCATGCTCGATAAGGGCCGGGCGACCCTCGCCAAGAAAAACGGCGAATACAAATACAATTCCGGCACGGACCAGCACCTCGTCAGATTTCTCGGTTTCGATCCCGAAGCCCTTTTGAAGGAGCTGGCCGCTGGAAAGGGCGACGGGGAAATCCTCGGATGGGTCCAAGCTCATTCCAAGATCCCGCGAGCGCCGTGGGAGATCGAAGCCTAGTCCGCTTACATGGAAAGGCGGGGCCCCGACAGCGATGGTGAGACACTCACCGGGTTTGCCGAATACGTCGGGCAACACAGCAAGACTCGCGAGGACATCAAGACATGGTTCGACGCCATTGAACTCGATGACTACGTCAGCTTCGGGGGCAAAGCCTGATCCCTGCACACTAACGAAACCATAATAGGCATCACATGAAAAATAAAACCGTTCTCATTACTGGCGCGCTGACAGGTATTGGACGCGCCGCCGCAGTCATTTTCGCACAACAAGGGGCTCAAGTTCTCGTGTCCGGTCGTAGTGACAATGAAGGACAGAAATTGGTTGCGGAACTCAGGGCACTCGGGGCCGAGGCTGAGTTTGTTCGGGCAGATGTACGCGTCGACGAAGACGTGCGCAACCTGGTGGATCAAACAGTTAAACGTTTTGGCCGCCTGGATATTGCCGTCAACAACGCCGGGACTGAGGGGATGCCGGGACTCGTAACCGAGCAGACAGCAGAGCGCTACGCAGCCACGTTCGATACCAATGTACTCGGCGTGTTGTTGAGCATGAAGCATGAACTGCGCGTGATGCTTCCGTACGGCAGCGGGAGCATAGTCAATGTCTCATCGGCCTATGGAAGCGTCGGCGCTGCTGGCGCATCCGTTTACGTGGCGAGTAAACATGCAGTGGAAGGACTGACAAAGTCCGCTGCACTGGAAGTCGCGGGTACCGGTGTGCGTGTAAATGTAGTGGCTCCGGGCGCTACGGATACGGGCATGCTCAAACGCTTCACGAATACAGATGAAAATAAGGCTGCACTCGTCTCGACCGTGCCAGTCAAACGCCTCGCAACGCCGGAGGAGATCGCTCACGTGATCGTCTTTGTAGCCTCCGCAAACGCCTCATACATGACCGGTGCGTCCATCCCAGTGGACGGAGGAATGCTGGCTGGCTAAACCAAATCTGGAAGGGTTTAACCTTCGTCCTGAATTGTCCCGCGTAACGGATCCATCCGCTGATGGAGCAAAGCAGCGGTCACTCCTCGTGAATTTCGTTACCCTGCATCTGAGCAACGTCTACTACGCCATGACGGACGAAATGGTCGTTAAAGTGGAAGGATTGTCGGATCATTCTTTTCATTGCCGATCCCGTGAGCGATTTGGGAAAAGACGAAACAATTCCAGAACCGGGATTTTGTACCGTTTGTTGAGCAATGTCGCAAAGGCTGACCGCGACTTCATTGAAACTACGTCAAAGGGCTCGGAGCTTCGAGCAGCTTAAGTCGCTTCTAATTATTGAGAGACGACACAATTGGCACCGCTTTAAACTTATGATGAGCCGCCGAGGGTTACTTCGGCTGTAAAAACGCAGTTACTGAGTAGGAAGATTAACCGAACACAAATGGTGATTTGTCTGGTCAGAAACTCTCCTTTAGCAGGAGAACTTTTTCCGTCTATTGTCCAATTTTCGAGCCCACGCTCTACGATTACATTTCAGTGCGGTTTTTCAGAAAGGTCCTACATGGAGAGCAATGCTGGATCAATGGCGACATTCGCATAAATCAATCCTGCCCTGCATACGTTCATGGTGTTGACACATGCTCTGATGGGGTGGCGGCGTCGTTCGCTGGAACGCCAACGCAAACAAACGGCCCAAAGCACGCATGACAACAAACTCACAAAACGGTGCATCGAACGCAGCGCTGACGATGCACTTCCATCTCACGGATGGGTCCGTTCACTCATTTGTCCAAACCGACGATGCGGCGGCCCGAAATATCTGGGATGGAGTTGAACCGGCATTGCTCTTTTCTCGTCCGCGCATCGTCATCGGCAGCGAGCATTCCAAAACGGTCTTTGTTTCCGCAGAAACCACCCGAATTGATTTCCTCCATGAGTCTTTCCAGTGTTGGGAATTCCCGGCCGGATATTCCGACATCGTCGAGTTGTCCGAGGAGGAATTTCGTACACATGCGCACCTTGATCAGCCCGCGCGGATGACCAAACGGGAGCAACCGACTCCGCCTGGTGGCTTGCTCGTTTCCTTCGTAAAACTGCGGATGCGAGGCGGTCGTCCGGTGTTCGTAATGGTAGAAATCCCAGTGAAACTGCCGGCCGAGAATCAGTCCTTCATGCAATTCATGCTGTCCAAGGCATCAGTCCATATGCGGCTGCGCGGTGGCGGAATCGGCGTGTTGAATCTGGCAAATCTGGCTGCTTACGCCGTGTATCCCGGCGTGGCGCAGATCCCATCCGACGCATGGATCGCGGAACCGGCTGACTAAAAATCGCATGAAGACCATGCTGGACCCAGCACAGAACAGTTGGCTCGTCGAAGTACGCAGGCAGACGAAAGAGTGAAATCCATGAAGACGAACCGCCTGCTTACGTTCTTCGCCCTTTTAGTTAGCTCGCTGTTTATGGGTTGTCGAAAACATGCCCCACAGCCGCCTCCGCCGCCGCCTCCCGTTTCGGTCGTTCAACCCGTGGCACGCGAGGTCGTCGAGTGGGACGAATACATCGGGCGGTTGGAGTCGCCGGAAACCGTTGAAATCAGAGCGCGCGTCAGCGGCTATCTCGATAAGGTCCATTTTAAGGAAGGCAAGGAAGTGAAGAAAGGCGACCTGCTGTTCACAATTGATCCGCGTCCGTATCAGGCTGAATACGATCATGCTGACGCGGAGTATCAACGAGCAATAAGTCAGTCGGTGTTGGCGAAGAATGATTTCGAGCGGGCCAAACGGTTGATCGCGACCAAAGCGATCTCCGAGGAGGATTATGATACGAAATCCAAAACCTACACAGCGGCGCAAGCAGCGGTGATGTCGGCGAAGGCCACGCTGGACTCGGCCAAACTCAATCTTGAATTCACCAAAATTCTTGCGCCGATTGACGGACGGATCAGCAGCGCACTGGTTACGGAAGGGAACTTGATCAGTAGCGGCGCTTCGGGCGCAGGCGCAACCTTGCTGACTACTCTCGTCTCCCTCAATCCTCTCTATTGTTACGGGAGTGCCGACGAGCGCGCGATTTTGAAATACATCCGTCTTAGCAAAGAAGGCAAACGTCAAAGCGCGCGCTACGCAGAGATTCCGGCGGAAATGGGATTGGCCGATGAGGATGGTTTTCCGCACAAGGGCTACATGGATTTTGTGGACAACCGAGTTGATCCCAACACGGGGACGATGCGTGCTCGGGGCGTGTTTCCCAACGAGGATCACAGCTTAAGCCCAGGTTTTTTCGCGCGCCTTCGCATTCCCGGCAGCGGGAAGTATCCAGCACTGCTGCTTCCCGACCGTGCCCTGGGTTCGGATCAGGCGCAGAAGTTTGTTTACGTCGTTAACGCGGAGAAGAAGGTTGAGTTTCGTTCAGTCAAGATCGGGCCGATCATTGACGGACTGAGGGTGGTGAAGGAAGGGCTGAAGCCGGGTGAATCAGTCATCGTTGAAGGATTGACGCGCGTGCGACCAGGTGTCGTTGTGGACACAAAACCGGCGGAGGCGAAATGAATTTCTCTCACTTTTTCATCCGCCGTCCGATTTTCGCGGCGGTTCTTTCCATCGTCATCGTCATCATCGGCGGGATTTCGGCATTCCAATTGCCCATCGCGCAATTTCCCGAAATCGCACCGCCGACTGTCGTTGTGCGCGCCGTATACCCAGGTGCAAACCCAAAAGTGCTCGCCGAAACCGTCGCCACGCCGATCGAGCAGGAAGTCAACGGCGTCGAGAACATGCTCTACATGTCGAGCACGTCGACCAGCGACGGGGTGATGAATTTAACCGTTACCTTCAAGCTCGGAACCGATCTCAACACCGCGCAGGTGCTCGTGCAAAACCGCGTGTCCATCGCCTTGCCGAAGCTGCCAGAAGAAGCGCGTCGCCTGGGTGTGACTACGACAAAAAGATCCACCGACCTGACGATGGTGGCGCATCTCGTTTCGCCGGATGGTTCGCGCGACGAGCTTTACCTTGGCAACTACGCCTTCCTTCAGGTGAAGGACCAACTCGCGCGCATCGCGGGAGTTGGAGACGTAACGGTGTTCGGGGCACGTGATTACTCGATGCGTATCTGGCTCGATCCGGACAAACTCGCCTCGCGCAACCTGACGGCCGGCGACGTTGTCCGCAATATCCGCGAGCAGAATCTTCAGGTGGCCGCCGGCACGATCGGCCAGCCTCCCGTTCCGCCCGGCCAGGATTTCCAACTCACGATCAACACGCAGGGACGCCTGCTCGACGAACAGCAGTTCGGTGATATTACCATCAGGCAGGGAACTCAAGGCCAGGTCACCCGGGTACGCGACGTGGCGCGAGTCGAACTGGCCGCGCGCGACTACTCAGTCGCCTCGCGACTCAGCGGCAAACCAGCCTCCGCACTGGTGATCTTCCAACTGCCAGGATCGAACGCCATTGATACTTCCGACGCGGTTCGGGCCAGGCTGGGGGAATTAAAGAAGAATTTCCCGCCGGGCGTCGACTATCGCGTGATTTACGACACCACGTTATTTGCTCGTGAATCCATTCAGGCAGTCGTGCACACATTGTTCGAAGCGGTGCTGTTGGTAGTCCTCGTGGTCATCGTCTTCTTGCAAAACTGGCGCGCCTCCATCATTCCGATGCTCGCGGTGCCAGTATCGCTCATCGGCACGTTCGCCGTGATGAAGGTGTTTGGCTTCTCACTGAATAACCTTTCTTTGTTCGGCATCGTGCTCGCCATCGGCATCGTCGTTGATGACGCCATCGTCGTCGTGGAAAACGTCGAGCGCAACATTGAGCTCGGCCTCGCGCCCGTCGAAGCCACGAAGAAGGCAATGAATGAAGTCAGCGGCCCGGTCATTGCCGTCGCGCTCGTGCTGTGCGCGGTGTTCGTTCCAACGGCGTTCGTCAGCGGCATCACCGGGCAGTTCTATAAACAGTTTGCGCTCACGATCGCGGTCTCAACGGTGATCAGCGCGTTCAATTCGCTGACCCTCTCACCCGCCCTCAGCGCTATCCTCCTGAAGGGCCATCATGCTAAAAAAGACTGGTTTGCCGTCGGCATGGATCGGGTGCTCGGCTGGTTCTTTCGTCTTTTCAATAAAGGGTTCACCAGCACGACGCACGGTTACACCCGCACGGTCGGAAGAGTGATCAGGCGCGGTGGTGTCGCGATGGTGATTTATATGGGTCTGCTCCTGCTGACCTGGGGTGGTTTCAAGATTGTGCCGACGGGCTTCATCCCCACACAGGATTCCGGCTACGTGATCGTTTTCGCCCAACTGCCCGACGGCGCGAGCCTGGAGCGCAGCCAGAAGATCATCAGCCGCGCCGGCGAAATCGCACGCAGCATTCCCGGTATAAAGGGCACGGTAGAGTTTCCTGGCTACAATCTCCTGGTCGGCGCAAACCTGCCGAACGCCGGTACGATGTTCGTCTCGCTGGAAGCCTTCGAGGATCGAAAAGACCCACACAAGTCCGCGCAAGCGATTATGAAACAACTCGACGAGCGATGCACGGAGTTGCGGGACGCGCGAGTTCTGGTGCTGCCGCCGCCACCCGTGCGCGGCCTGGGCAGCACCGCCGGGTTCAAGATGATGGTGCAGGATCGCGCGGATGTCGGCCTGGATGTGCTCGCGGCCACATCGTTTAAAATGATGATGGACGGCAGTCAGACTCCCGGCCTGGCGCAGGTGTTCACCACCTTCACTACGCGCGTCCCGCAACTCTTCGTAGACGTGGACCGTGTGAAAGCCAAGAGCATGAACGTCGCGTTGAGCGACGTGAACGACACCTTGCAAACCTACCTTGGCTCGCTCTACGTGAACGACTTCAACCGGTTTGGCCGTACGTATCAAGTCACTGCACAAGCCGACGCCAATTTTCGTATTCGCGCCGAGGACATCCACAAACTCAAAACCCATAACGCCGCTGGCGACATGGTTCCACTCGGCACGCTCGTGGACGTTCGCGAAACCACCGGTCCGGACAAAGTGATTCGCTACAACATGTATCCCGCCGCCGATATCAACGGCGTGGCGATGCCGGGCGTCAGTTCTGGTCAGGCCATCACGCTTGCGCAGCAATTGGCCGCGAAGGAACTGCCACCGGGAATGGGTTACGAATGGACGGAACTAACCTTCCAGGAAATTCTCGCTGGAAACACCATCGTATTCATCTTCCCACTCTGCGTGTTGCTCGTGTTCCTCACGCTGGCCGCACAATACGAAAGCTGGAGTCTGCCGCTCGCCATCATCCTCATCGTACCTATGTGTTTGTTGAGCGCCATCACCGGCATCTGGCTTCGGCACATGGACAACAATATCTTCACGCAAATCGGGCTGATCGTGCTGGTTGGCCTCGCCTGCAAGAACGCGATCCTCATCGTTGAGTTCGCGAAGCAAATTGAAGACACCGGCAAGAGCATTACGGACGCTGCCGTGGAAGCCGCTCGTCTTCGCTTGCGACCGATTCTGATGACCAGCTTCGCGTTCATCCTTGGAGTGGTTCCGCTTGTGTTGGCAATGGGTGCCGGCGCAGAGATGCGGCGAGCACTCGGCACGACTGTGTTCTTCGGAATGATCGGGGTAACATCCTTCGGTCTTATCCTCACACCGGTGTTCTACGTCGTGATCCGCAAATTGACGTCACGAATGAAGCGTGCCAACCAAACCGTCGCCGAGCCACTTATCAATCCTTAAGCCCCCAGTCCCTAGATATGGAATCATCTCTTATCACTGGAATGTCTGCGGTCCTGGGCTCACTTGCTGGCGCATCCGCCTCAATTGCCACGACCTGGATGACACAGCGAAACCAGAGAATCCGCGAGCGAGCCCGAGCAGAACTTCGCAGACGCGAGTCACTCTATGAGGAATTCATTATCGAAGTTTCCCGTTTAACTGCCGATGCCTTAGAGCATTCGTTGGCGCATCCCGACACTCTTGTAAACGTCTACGCCATCGCGGGCCGC
>JAQGOU010000233.1 GCA_028293445.1 Verrucomicrobiales bacterium
CTGTCCGACTCGCATTACTTGTATTCTGTCTGGTGGCGTTTCCGCATCGCTCACCCGCGCCCCTGATCTTTCGCCCCGGTGAAGGTTGGAATTACGAACGGCCCGGCACCGAAGGCAAATGGAGCCGCACCCGCGCCAAAGACCAACTCGAGGTCGCGCAAGCTGCTTTCGATAAAAAGGATTACAGCCTCGCGCTCAAAGCCGCCCGCCGCACGGTCAAACTATGGCCGCTGTCCGACTACGCCCCCGACGCGCAATATCTGATGGGCCGTTGTTACGAAGCCAAGAAAATGGACGAGAAAGCTTTCAAGCAATACCAGATCGTCCTCGAAAAATATCCGAAGGCCATCAACTATAATGATGTCCTGTTGCGCCAGTTCGAAATCGCCAATCGTTTCCTTGCCGGTCAATGGTTCAGATTGTTCGGTTACATCCCGGCTTTTCCTTCGATGGAAAAAACCTCGGACATGTATGACAAGATTATCAAAAACGGACCGTATGGTGAGGTTGCGCCCCGGGCGCAAATGAGCATCGGCACGGCACGGGAAAAACAAAAGGAATGGGGCAAAGCCGTCAAAGCTTACGAACGCGCCGCGGATCGTTACAGTGATCGACCGGACGTTGCCGCTGAAGCGCTTTACAAGGCAGGTCTCGCTTACAATAAAGAAGCGAAGACGGCTGAGTACGATCAAAGCGCCGCTGGTAAAGCGATCCTGGCGTTCAGCGATTTCTCCACGCTTTATCCAAATGATCCGCGTGTGCCCGAAGCGCAGAAGCTGATCGAAAGCCTGAAATCCGAGCAAGCCCGGGGCAGTTTCGAAATTGCCAAGTTCTACGAAAAGAGAAAACGTTGGGAAGGCGCTGTCGTTTATTACAATGAGGTGTTGTTGCGTGACCCGAGTTCACCACTGGCCGGTCAGGCTCGTAAAAAGATCGACGAACTGAAGAAACGCACGACTAGAGTGGCCTCGAAATAATCGGATCATCGAACCGCCGCAAAGATGCACAAATTTAACCAGATACTCTTGAGCGCTGGCCGCGCTGCTTTGTGGCCGGTGTTGTCGGTTTTGGTATTCTGCGGTTGCGCGGGTTATAATCTCGGGCCAACGAACGGAAGACCAGCGGGCAGCCAATCCGTGCAGATCAATCCGTTCCAAAACAAAACGTTGGAACCGCGTCTGTCTGATTACGTGAGCAACGCGATGCGCAAACGGTTGCAGCAGGATGGCTCTTACAAATTAGACACCCACGGTGACAGCGACATCATCATCAACGGCGTGATCACGTTGTTTCATCGCTCGGAACTTTCCTTTGATCCCAACGACACCCGAACGGTGCGCGATTATTATCTCTACATGACGGCAGAAGTCACCGCCATTGAACGAAGCACAGGCAAGGTGGTTATGAACCGCCCAGTGACCGGTCGCACATCGATTCGTGTCGGCCCTGACATGGCAAGCGCCGAACGTCAGGCCGTCCCCCTCATGGCCGAAGATCTCGCCCGCAACGCGGTGGCGGCGCTGGCGGATGGGACGTGGTAGTGTTCGCTGTTTCTTTTTCCCTCTGAACGGTGGCGAAACCGTGTAGAGTCAAGGAATGCTTTCCCGACGGAAGACATTATTGGTGGGCTTTGCGATTGCCTGCGTAGTCTTCTTTGGCGCGATTCTCTTTTTGTCTGAATGGAATTCCCGCCGTTACAAGGTGGAGCATGCCCGCGCTTGTATAAGCAATCTGATGCAGATCGATGGCGCAAAACTTCAGTGGGCAATCGAGACGTCGCAACCAACGAACGCTGCGCCAAGTAGAGAGCAGGTAGCTCTCTATATATTGGGTGGCTTTCCAAAATGCTCGTCGGGCGGGACATATGAGATCAAAGCCATAAACGTTAATCCAACCTGCACGATTACTAATCACGTCCTGCGATGATCCCACGAACTCTCACTTGGCTATTGCTCCTATCGTCTATTGGCTATGCAGCAGCAGACGATTGGCCGCAATGGCTCGGCCCAACTCACGACAGTCACGCCGCCGCAACTTCCAAATCGATCGAGAAACTTCCTGCTGAATTAAAACCGCTCTGGCGCAAAGCAATCGGTGGCGGCTTTTCCTCTCCCATCGTTTCCGAAAGTAAAGTCGTTTACTTCGACGAAAACGGTACCAAGGAAATTGCCCATCTCCTCGACACCAAAACCGGCAATGAACTCTGGAAGACAGAAATCGCCCAACGTTATACCGACGAATGGAGCGCGGGGCCACGCAGCACGCCGATCATCGACGGCGATCGTGTTTATGTCCTTTCCTGCAATGGCGAATTCCGCTGTCTGAATCTCGCCGATGGGAAAGTCATCTGGGGCACAAGCTTTGAAAAAGATTTCGGCGTGAAATTTCTTGGCAGCAAAGCGAAAGAAGGAACCGCCGCGCGTCGTGGCAACGACGGTTCCTGTATTGTGGATGGAAACGAAATCATTGTCCCAGTCGGCTGTGTCGAAGGTGCGACCCTGGTTTGCTTCAATAAAATGAACGGGAAGATCGCGTGGAAATCCGGAACCGAAGAAGCCGCTTATTCCTCGCCGCAAATCGCCACACTCGCTGGCATAAAACAAATCATCTATCTTTCAGCCGATTCTCTTTCCGGGTTTGATCGCACAAGGGGAATGATCCTCTGGACCGTGCCGCTGAAAACCGCCGCGAAACGTCACGCCGCGACGCCGTTGATTTTCGGGGATAACGTCATTGTGAATTCACACAGCTTCGGATTGCAGGCCTTCAAGGTTTCCAAGAAAGAAGTTTCGAAACAGGAAGCAACGCCAGCATGGTTGAACAAGGATCTGAAAATCAATCTCTCCACGCCCGTGCGGGTGGACAACTTCCTCTACGGACAGGGACCAAACAAAGATTTCATCTGCGCCGACGCGCGCACTGGTGAAACGAAATGGACGCAGCCCGGCTTCGGCAAAGAAAACTCCTCGACGATTGCGCTCGGCAAGAATCTTCTCGTGCTTACCGACAGCGGAGAACTCGTCCTCCTCGCGGCGAATCCGGAAAAGTATTCTGAGTTAGGTCGCACCCAGGTCTGCGGTAAGAATTGGAATTATCCCGCCTTCGCCGACGGAAAACTCTACGTGCGCGATGCCCGCGAGTTGATCTGTTACGAGTTGCTCAAGTAACAATAAGTTCGCAGTGGTTGGGCGATCTCCGATGGGGGTAACACCCTATATCTGCTACTGGTGCATCCAACGTATGGTTAGCGCATGTCAATCGGAACTATTCTACTTATTATCCTCGTTCTCATGTTACTTGGCGCCCTCCCGGCCTGGCCGCACAGCAAAGGCTGGGGATACGCTCCAAGTGGCGGGCTCGGTCTGCTCGTCGTTATTTTGCTGATCCTCGTTTTGACCGGTAGACTCTAATCGGTAGTCTAGCGCATGAACGAAAAACGCTGTCCCCACAGTCGGCGACCTGTTGCGACACAACCCCCTTCACTCCATAAGGTGAAGGCGGACTTTCCGTCGCGCAGGCGAATACTATTTTTGGCCGCGATGATTTTGTCGTCGTGTCTGACGCCGTTTTCCTACGGTCAGGCGCCACTGGCTAACCCAACCAATGCGCCGGTTGCCGAAATTGTTGTTCTTCCCAAATCAGTCCCTGATCCGATCGAACCATTGAACCGGGCCATGTGGGCTTTCAATAAGGCGCTGATGACGGATATCATTAGGCCGAGCAGCAGGGTTTACCGGGCTGTAGTGTTTAAACCGGTTCGAACAGGCATCGGAAAGTTTGGCAAGAATCTGACTTACCCGGGACGATTGATAAATAATCTCCTGCAGAAAAAGTGGACGGGTGCCCGCGACGAATCCTACCGGTTTCTTTGCAATACAACCATCGGGCTCGCCGGCTTCTTCGATCCGGCTACAAAATATGAAATTCCCAAATCGGACGCGGATTTTGGCCAGACGTTTGGACAATGGGGTTGGAAGCCACAGTGTTATCTGATGCTGCCGGTTTATGGCCCGAGCAACGAGCGGGATACTTTAGGTCTCGCTGCGGATACCGCCGCCAATCCATTGATCTATATCGTTCCGTACCGGTTCAATGCCAACAATCCGCTGACCTACCTTGGTCCCTACACCTATTTCAACTACGTCGTGATGTATAACGATCTGTCTGACAACGTCGGAGAATATGTGCGCTTCAGCCAGGCGGAGATGGACCCATATTCGGAAGTTCAATATGCCTGGACCTTTGCGAGAAAAAATCGCGTGGCGGATTTTCAGGTCAAAGGTAAACGGGATGAAGCCTCGCTGGAGACCCTCGAATCGGTCTTCTTCACTTACAAAGATCCTGAATTTCCGAGTCACGCCACCACTGGATCGGTGCCGATTGCGTCCACGGGAAAGAAATTGAAGTTCACGTATTGGTTGCAGAAGGGGAAAGCGCCCATCGTTTATATTGTTCCCGGCCTGGGCTCCCATCGTTTGGCTCAATCTTCCCTGGCGTTGGCGGAATTGGTTTACAAAAACGGTTTCTCGGCAGTATGCGTCAGTAGCGCTTTTAACTCCGAGTTCATGGAGAACGCTTCGACAGCGGCGGTGCCGGCGTATCTGCCGGTCGATGCTCATGATGTGCACGTCGCCTTGACCGATATCGATCACCAGTTGAATTCGCGTTATCCGAATCGATTGGGTGATAAAGCGATTATGGGCTATTCGATGGGGGCGCTGCACTCTTTGTATATCGCCGGGACCGACGCGACAAATCATTCAGGTCTGATGAAGTTCGACCGCTATGTCGCGATCAACACACCAGTGCGAATGGCGCACGGACTCTCCAAGCTCGACGCCTATTTTCAGTCGCCGCTCAAGTGGCCAACCGAGGAACGGACCGACAATATTGAAAACACATTTTTGAAAGTCGCCGCGTTAAGCAAGAGCACGCTCACGCCGCAAACCTCGCTGCCGTTCAACGCGATCGAATCAAAGTTTCTCATCGGCCTGACGTTTCGATTAATGCTGCGGGATATTATTTTCAGCAGTCAACGACGCAACAATCAGGGCGTCCTGACGCATAAGATTTCCAATTGGAAGCGCAACCCGGTGTATCAGGAAATTCTTCAATATTCTTACGAGAACTATTTCGAGAAGTTTGTCATTCCATACTATCAGTCGCGGGGCATTGCTTCGCCCACGGCGGAGGCGTTGGCGAAGGCGGGCGATTTACGAACGTATGAAGCCGGACTTCGCGGCAACCCCGACGTCCGCGTGATCGTGAATCGAAACGATTTCTTGCTCGCCGAAGAGGATCTCAACTGGCTCAACGGGACGTTTACTCCGGAACATTTGACGGTGTTCGAAGAGGGCGGACATTTGGGGAATCTTTTTAACCCGGCCGTGCAGAAGTCCATTTTGGGTGCGTTGACGCGTTTGAATGCAGTCCCACCCGAGGAGAAAAAGGATAAGGATAAAGTTGTCACGCCATAGCCCCTGAGGAATCAAATTTATGCTACGAAGTATCAAACAGTTGTACGGAGATAAGCTCGGTGCATCGGATGGTGAAATCGGTCATGTTAAAGATTTCTATTTCGACGATCTGAACTGGGCCATTCGATATCTGGTGGTCGATACGGGCTCCTGGTTGTCCGGGCGACAGGTGCTCATCTCGCCGCATTCACTGGGACGTTTGGATCAGCCGGAGAAGATCGTGCGCGTGAACCTGACGAGGAAACAAATTGAGAACAGCCCTTCCATCGATACGCACAAGCCGGTGTCGCGCCAATACGAAGAAGAGTATTACCGTTACTACGGCTGGCCCTACTACTGGCAGGGCGGCGCGTTATGGGGAATGAGCGGCTTTCCAGTTTTGGAAATGCCGGCAATTCCGGTCGCGGGCGAACCAAACGTGAGTGGCGCGAAGCCGGACACGGCGGAAGCGCATCTGCGTAGCGCGCAAGCCGTAAATGGTTACAATCTTCGCTCCGGTGAGGAAACCGTCGGACACGTTTGCGACTTTATGATGGACGCCGAGAGTTGGGCGATTGGGCAGTTGGTTGTGAGGACCGGGAATCGTTTTTCCGGGAAGGATGTGCTGGTACCGACGAAACAGGTGCAACGGATCGGTTATGAGGAATCCACCGTCTTTGTAGACCTTGCAGGAGAACCTGTCATACACAGTGCGTCCGATTCCATCGTTTCGGGCGCGGCAACAGAGTAACCGTTTTTAATTCGTTTGAAGGAGTGCTTGCGTTGGCGATACTGAATCCGGTATCCACAAGTCACATCCCTTTAGACATGCCCATCAAAGTTGCCATTGTGGAAGACGACGCGGGCGTTCGTGAATGCCTGACCGTTGTCCTGAATGGCACCAATGGATTCCGCTGTGTTGGTTCTTACGGCAATGCAGAGAGTGCGCTAAAGAATCTCCCCAGTGATTGGCCGGATGCGGTTCTGATGGACATCAACCTGCCCCAGATGTCCGGGATCGATCTCGTCGCGAAGCTGAAGGCACTACGGCCAGCACTGCACGTCATCATGCTGACGGTCTACGTGGACAGCGAACAGATCTTTAAATCACTACAGGCCGGGGCTAATGGTTATCTAATCAAGCAGACGCCGCCTTCGCAGATTCTCGAAGCGCTCGTGGACGTGCTCCAGGGTGGATCACCGATGTCGAGCATGATTGCGCGTAAGGTGGTCCAATATTTCCAGCAGAAGCAGGCTCCCAGCGAAACGGCGAATCTGACGAAGCGCGAACATGAAATTCTCGGTCTCGTGGCCAAGGGACGCGCCTACAAGGAGATTGGCGATGCACTTTCCATCAGCGCATTGACTGTCAAAACGCACGTCCGAAACATTTACGAGAAGTTGCATGTGCGTTCGCAGGGTGAAGCAGTCGCAAAGTTCTTCGGCGGGGGCCAATCTACTCCAAAGGGAGTAGACCGACCCCAGAGATAAATTTGTTTTCCCTCCAAACTACTTCCTTGAGGCGATAGTCGGATTGGCGTGTGTTCTCTAATCTCTCCTCCGATCCCATACAAAAGATAGCGCCCATCGTGTCGTTTACGCTCTTTTTGTGAGGTCCACGTCGGAAACTGAAAAACCTAAGAATATGAAACACAACAGAACCTGTCCGAGGCCTCCCCATCTGCGCTCCGGAAAAGCTTTGGTACTCGGTGGCGCCATTTTTGCCACTGGACTGGCGGCTCACGCTCAATCCGATTATCCGGGAGCCATCTGGCGTCCCGCTTATGCGGGACATTGGAATACGTCGGGTTCCGGCCACAAATTCCATGTCATTCACGACATCGAAGGATATTACCTCAGCACAATTTCGTATTTTCAAAAGTCGACGACGCAGGCGAGTGTTCACTTTTATGTCAATGGGAAGAAAGATAGTGCTTCCGATGCGCCGGCTGGCGAAGTGAGCCAGGGCGTGCGGATCGCGTATTATGCGTGGCACGCGCGTTGTTGGAATGGGCATTGCACCGGAACGGAGCACGAAGGTTTTGCCAGCAACCCGGCGTGGTATACGCCCGAGTTGTATCAAGCGTCAGCCGATCTGACGCGCTGGCTTGGAAATCATTTTGGCTGGGCCAAGGATCGTAACCATATCGTGGCGCATGGCCAGAAACTGGTCTCCGGATGGTCAGCATGGGCGGGAGGTAATCTGGGAATTGATCCGAATTGTAATACCCACACCGACCCAGGACCTTATTGGGATTGGAGCGGTTACATGAATCGCGTCAATGGCGGCACTTGTGTGCAAGGAGCCATTCTGACCCGCTGGAATCAATTGGGTGGAGCCGGTGGCGTTATGGGAGCCAACACGACCTGTGAAAACACCGCTCCGGATGGTTTCGGTAAATATACGCATTTCCAAAATGGTTCGATTTATTGGACATCCGGCACCGGTGCGTGGGACGTGCGCGGGTCGATTCGTGCCAGGTGGTCTGCTTTAGGTTGGGAGCGAAGTTATCTCGGTTATCCAACTACAGGCGAAAACGCCTTGGCTGGGGGTGCTTACAATCATTTCCAAAATGGCTCGATTTATTGGACGCCGTCGACCGGAGCGCAGAATGTGCAAGGTGCCATTCACGCCAAATGGGCGAGCTTGGGCTGGGAAACTGGGTTTCTTGGTTATCCTACCACGAGTGATGCGCCCACGGCGCAGAATAATGGTTATTACAATCATTTCCAGGGCGGTTCAATCTTCTGGTCTGCTTCAACCGGCGCGTGGTCGGTGCGCAATGGCATTCGCGACAAATGGGCGAGTATGAATTGGGAGCAGGGTATTCTCGGCTTCCCGACGACGGATGAAACCGGCACGCCGGACGGCATCGGTGCTTATAACCATTTCCAAGGGGGCTCGATTTATTGGTCGCCTTCGACGGGGTCGCACGCCGTTTCCGGTGGGATCAAAACCAAATGGTCAGCACTTGGTTGGGAACAAAGTTATCTGGGTTATCCGACCACCGACGAGACGGTCGCTCCGGATGGTGTTGGACGATATAACCATTTCCAAAATGGTTCGATCTATTGGACCCCGACCCTTGGTGCTCATAACGTGCAGGGCGCGATTAACACCAAGTGGGTCAGTCTTGGCCGGGAACAGAGCTATCTCGGTTATCCGACGAGTGACGAATACGACTACGGAACCAACGTGAAACGCAGTGATTTCCAGAACGGCTGGATCATCTATAATCTGACCACGCTCCAATACAGTATGGGGCCTGGTCCGACTGCGCCGACGACTCTGACGGCGACGGCAGTTGGCGGCACCCAAGTCAATCTGGGCTGGACAGACAATGCGGCGAACGAAAATGGATTCAAGGTTGAGCGTTCGACCGACAACGTGAACTTTAGCCAAATCGTTGCCTTGGCCGCGAATGTGGTGACCTATACCAATACCGGCGTTACTTCGGGAACGACGTATTACTATCGCGTCCGCTCCTATCAGACGAACAGCGCGGATACCACGTTGGATTCAGCGTATTCAAACGTTGCTAGTGTCACGCCGCTTCTGGCGCCGGACCTCGCGGCCATCGGAGAAAAGAGCGCCACAGAAGGACAACTGCTCACGTTCAACGCAGCTTCATCGAATCCGAATCAACTGGTCACGACGACTACGATTCAGAATTTTGAAACTTATCCTGACAGCACGCCGAATGACACGCTGCTCTTCCGTCGTCCTTCAAATTCTGGATCGACCAGCGCATTTCTGGACGCATCGACGAACTATACGAGTGTGAAGTCGGGATTCCCCGCCGGGCACTCCAGTGCAAGAGTTTTGCGGGCAGGTTGGGGGTTCGCCACCGGTACTTCTAATCCGTGGCTGCGCTTCAATACGTTCAACACGGCGACGAATCCGAATCCGACGATCGACTTGGATCAAGCGGTGTCGTTCGATATTTATTCTGACAAGTCGTTGAAAGTCGGCGTGGGCGTGCGCGAAACAGCGACTGCCGCGGCTTATGGTGCCAACGGTGGAACCACGGGAGCGATCGAATGGATTGGTGTGACCAATTCAACGGGCGGTTCACCTGGACCAAGCCGCATCATCGCCGCGAATACGTGGACGACATTAAGTTTCAATGTGCCTTTTGAGAAGGTCACGACGTTTACCGGCGACGGCGTTGTCAGCAGTGGAATGAAAGGGGTTCTCGAAGAATTGGCGCTTGTCCCGAATGGCGGGACCGGTGCTTACAATGTCTATATCGATAACTTCGCCGTCGTGGTGACGAATACATTGACCTATTCGCTGGATGCGGGTGCTCCGAGTGGTGCGACCATTCATCCGAAAACGGGTCTCTTCAAATGGAGCCCGACCGTGGGCCAGGCGGGGACCTACAATATTACCGTGCGGGTTACGGATCGACTCGGTTTGACCGATTTCGAAGTCGTCCAGGTCACCGTGGTAGCGTTCTCTGGAAATCATAAGCCCGTTCTTTCGCTGATCGGAAACAAGGCGATCAATGAAGGCAGCACGCTGGCGTTCACCGCGTCGGCAACCGATGCGGATGCAGGTCAAACGTTGACTTACTCGCTGGATGCTGGTGCGCCGGCAGGAGCGACGATCAATAGCAGCACCGGCGCTTTCAGCTGGACGCCGACTGAATCCGATGGACCGTCCAGTTATCCTGTCACCGTTCGTGTCACGGATAATGGTTCACCGAGCCAAACGGCTTTCGAGACGATTACTGTAACTGTCGTCGAAGTGAACGTTGCGCCGGTGGTTGCCGCGATTGGCAATCAAACCATCAACGAAGGAGCCACTCTCAGCGCGACTGCCTCCGCCACGGATTCAGATATTCCGGCCAATACGCTCACCTACAAGCTGGGCAATAATGCGCCGGCAGGAATGACTATTAATGCGGTGACCGGCGCCATCTCGTGGCCGACCACCGAAGCAAATGGTCCGTCCGTAAATACGGTTACTGTGACGGCAACGGATGCCGCTGGACTGAGTGGTTCACAAACATTCACCGTCACGGTTAACGAACTCAACGTCGCACCGGTTCTCACCGTTAACACGACGTCAACCAGTGTTGAAACCGTAACTGACTTCGAGGGGTATCCCGAGGGAAGCTACAGCGGCACGGTCCTGTTCCGTCAACCTGCATTCTCTGCTACGACGACGAATTTCGTCGATCTCGCGGTGACCAATTACACCACGGTCGTCGCCAATCAGCCGCTTGGGTTGAGCAGCCAGCGCGCGCTCTTCGCGAGTTGGAGTTTCAAAACCGGCACCACTAATCCTTGGATGCGTTTGACGACGTTCAATACGGTGACGATGGCTAACCCGACGATCCGCCTCGATCAACGGTTGCGCTTCAATATCTGGACCGATAAATCGTTGAAAGTCGGCGCGGGTCTGCGCGAAACCGGCACGAGTGCAAACGTCGGCGACAACGGTGGCTCCACGGGTGCGTTGGAATGGGCGGGTGTCCCGAGTGTCACCGGCAGTGCGCCGAATCCGAGCCGCATCATTAACGCGAGTAACTGGACGACCGTTGAATTCAACTTCCCAGCGGAAGCCATCAGCGCGTTCCCCGGTTCGGGTAACGGAGTCCTCGCGGCCGGAAAAGGTGTGCTGGACCATCTGGCACTCGTTCCTAACGGCGGCATGGGCGTTTACAACGTTTACGTTGATAACATTCAAGTCGTGACGGTGACCTCGAGCCTCGCCGTGAACACAGGCTCCACGGTGTCGCTCCAATGCACCGCGAGCGATTCCGATGCTCCTGCACAAGCATTAACATTCAGCCTCGACGCTGGCGCGCCGACGAACGCGATCATTGATGCGACGGGATTGTTCTCCTGGACGCCGACGGGCGCGCAAGGACCGAGCACCAATGTCATCACCATTCGTGTGACGGATAACGGTCCGGGCAACCTGAGTGCTTCCCAAAACATCAGCGTGGTGGTGACTAAAGTGAATACATCGCCGACGATCACGACAGTTCCTGAACAGGCCATCGAGATTCAAAGCGGCGGTATTGTCACCTTTACGGTTGAAGCCACAGATACAGATGTGCCAACGAACACGTTGACGTTCAGTTTGCAAGGCACGCCTCCTTCCGGATCGACGATTAACGCCAGCAGCGGTGTTTTCTCTTGGACGCCTCCGGGCAATGTCAGTAGCACGAATATCATCACGGTGCGGGTTACCGACAACGGAACGCCCGCGTTGTTTGACGAACGGGATCTGACAATCTACGTGACGGCGACAAATACTGCTCCCACACTTTCGCTCGGCACGGCGCGGGCGACAGAGTCGGTAGTGACATTCGAAACGTTCACGAACAACACACCGAATGAACAGGTGATGTTCAAGAAGCCATCCAACTCGAGCACCACGATAGGATTCATCGACACGGCCGCTGCAAATTCCACGACCGTGACGACGTCTTTCCCGGGTGGTCACGCCAGCGCGAAAGTGTTGAAGGCAATCTGGACGTTTAAGGCGACCACGAACAACTGGTGGGTGCGCTTGACCACCGGTAACACAACCATCCTGCCGAATCCGGCGATCAATGCGGGCGCTCGCCTGAAGTTTGATATCTATGCTGATAAATCGCTGAAGGTCGCCCTGGGTATTCGCGAAACCGGCACCACCGCAGAGAATGGCGGAAACGGCGGAACAACAGGCACGATCGAATACATCGGTGTCACTGGTGTCACCAGCGGAACGCCGCAACCGACGCGCACTGTAGCTGCGAATACGTGGACGACCCTCGAGTTCGATCTTCCGAACGAACCGAAGGCAGCCTTCACCGGTGATGGAATCCTGAACGCCGGCCAGCAAGTGCTCGAACACCTGGCGCTCGTTGGCACCACGTCCGGTGCGCACACTGTTTACGTCGATAACTTCGAAGTGGTGACGACGGCGGCATTGCCGGGCACGGTGACGATGAAAGCCAATAGCACGTTGACGTTCACGGCCGCCGCGACTGACCCGGATCCGGGCAGTGGCCTCAACTACGGTCTGGATGCGGATGCGCCGGTGACCGCAATCATCGACATGAACACAGGTGCCTTTACGTGGACTCCGACCTCAGCCGGGACGACGAATAGCATCACAGTATTCGCAAATGATAATCCAGTGAACGGTGCTCCGGAAAAAACGGATTCGAAAGCGCTGACGGTCGTTGTGACTGCTGACTCAATCGCAGCGCAGAGCAACAAGGACGCTGGCTTCGTTGCTGGTGATGATACTGTGACACTGACGTGGGATTCAGTGGCGGGTGCGACCTATAAAGTTCAGGCCAGCAGTAAAGGCACTTCGGAATGGACCGACGTCGCCACGGTGACGGCAAGCAGTTCAACCTCCTCTGCTTCCGTAACGAACCAGGGCGGCGACAGCTTCTATCGCATCATCGAAGTAACTGGTGGAGCGAATGAATAAAGTTTCGGGGTAAGGTAACGAGGAGCGGGCTTTGGCTATTCAGCCAAAGCCCGTTTCCTTTTCAACAGTCAATGGAAACTCCCGTGGCACTCAAATCAACTCAGTCAAAAGGCAAAACGTCGCGCTGGTTCGCAGAAGTGCTGGCGTGGTTTGAGCTGAAGAAGCTGGAGCGTGAGTTTCGATCCAGCGAAAAATTTCAGCGAGAGTGCGAAAAGCTGCGTTGCTTCCATCTCGCGAAAATGGAAGAGGGCTTGCGAGGGAGGATCGCCGCAGAAATCAATGAACTTAAGAAATAGGTTGGATCTTCGAGATCAAATTCCGCAAAGGGCTTCTTTGAATCGGATCACGTGACTTCCGGCGTCCTTTTTCAAAATAAATGCGGGAATTCCAGACTGACGGAGGGGCCAATACTTTTATTGGCGGGAATTCCAGCCTTACCGTGGCGTCTATAATAATATTGGCGGGATTTCCAGGCTGACGGCGACGCCTATACTATTATTTGGTGAATTTCCATTCACTAATCGGCGCCAATAATAATATTGGCGCCACGGTAAGGCTGGAATTCCCGCCAATAATAATAAATGCGCCGTTTACAGAATGGAAATTCCGCAAATAATAATAAATTCCAAAATTCCAGCCTGTAATTTCCGCCAATAATAATATTGGCGTTGCTACAAGACTGTCAGTCAGCGACTTACGAAAAACCGTCTGTTTTTCACCGTTTTTGCCCGAATCGGTATTGGAGCCTCCCGAAGTTCGGTCTGTTGAAACAGTTTTAAGCCTCCTTTTCGAAGAAACTCGGGCCGAAAAGGCACCTTGATGGCTTTAGGCAGGTCCCCAGGTCTAATGGACTATTGCCTGATAGAATTCGCTCAAAACGAAGGACGAATCGAGAGGCTCGAACTATCCAATGTTCGGGATCCGTTTATGGTTGAGTTATATCGCCTCGACAATCGCTTCGCTCCCGCTATGGCCGATGATTTTTACCTTCTGACCTTTCGGAAGGAGGTCGCCCTGGGAAATAACGTCGAGGATTTCGTTGCCGAATTGTGCTTTTCCGCCCGGGCGAAGTGCAGAGATTGCCACTCCCAGCTGGCCGTCACGCGAGATGCGCCGTTGCGTTTCCACGTGCTCGGTTTTCATTCCACTCGCCGTTTTTGAGACCAGCCGATTATACAGCGGAGTCTTCGGCAGAACGCGCGCGAGAATCACGACCATTACTATGGTTCCGAGTGTGGCGATCACGATGTTTTGAAAGGATTGTTGGAGCGAGTTCCATGCGATTGGCGTTGTGGGCAGGGTGGGGGAGCCGGGATAAACATCCACCATCGCCATGACCACGGCGACGAACATCAGGGCTGCTCCGAGCAAACCAGGGGCAATGGTGCCCGGATGCAAAAACAATTCCGAAGCGACGAGCAGCAGTCCCACAACGAAAACCGCAATCCACATCGGGCCGGAAAGTCCGGCAATGTAACCGCCGAAGAAATAAAGGGTGACAGCGACAATGGCGGTGATGCCCGGGACACCGAAGCCTGGGGTTTTGATTTCGACGTAAGTCCCAATCGCGCCAATGATCAGGAGCAACGGTGCGATGGCCATGATCCACGACGCCAGTTTTTCAGAACCTGTGGGGATGATCCGTTTGGCAGTTGCCTCGGTGGAGCCAAAGATTTTCAAAACATCGTTGAGCGAGTCCACCGTTCCCGCGGATAACAGCGGCTTGGCTGGATAACCGTATTCCTCTGCGGCTTCCCTGTCGGTCAGCGTGAGAAGCTGTCCTTTTTCGTTGATCACTTTATCGTCGATCTTCAATTCCTTGTTTTTCTTCACCATGGCGTCTGCAACTTCCACGTTGTGTCCATTTTTTTCGGCGCTGGCCCGGACCAGGGCGCTGGCCGCCGAGGAGATTTTCGCCTCATAAGTGTCGGGAAGTTTTTCAACGCCATCACCGGTTGAAGAAAGAACAATTGGGGCAGCGGCCCCGATCACGCTTTGCGGCGCCATATATATCTTCTGCGTGGCGAAAGAAATATAGGCCCCGGCCGAAAAAGCCTTCTTGTTCACGTAAGTGACGGTCTTGCCTTTGAACTGGCTGAGGATCTCGATGATTTTCTCAGTGGAATCGAGACGGCCGCCATTGGTGTCCATGTCCAGGATAAGGACGTCGGCTTTGGCATCCATCGCTTCTTTCACGCCACGGCGCACGAGGTAGACCAGCGGCGGCATGATGTCTTCACGAATGGGCAGGACATAGACAGTGTTCGTTTCCGCGGCAGAAGAGCTGTTCTCAAACGCAAGAAGTTGAAACAGACCGAGCAAAATCATCAGCCAATGTTTCATAAGGCAACCGTAATTGAATCAGCACGACACCGCAAGCATGACCACCACGGCGAGCTCATTTGCGATCTGCGATTTATTATAGACTGGGGAAGACGGTTGGAATGCGCCCTGCTGAAACAGTGGAAGACTGATTGCGTAAAACGCGAAAGTCAGCTGTAATGCCTAACGTCAGAAAAGTTCCATTCTATCCGCCGATGAAAATAAGATTTTTATCTCTGGTGGCCCTGGCCGGTTGGCTTGCACTTCAGATCACTGCGCGCGCGGACTCGCCTCTGGCTGTCACCGCATTCAGTCGTACGGGAACAAATACATCGATGCGTTTCGATCCGCTGCCTGGAATTGACGCCTACACGATTTTCAGTTCATCCAATTTAAGTTCTGCGTTCACGCCGAATACAAATTTCAGTTGGGTCCCGACCGGGCAACCGGAATACGTGGTGGACAATCCTGCGGCAGCGGTGAGTGGGACATGGACAACATCCAGTAGTGCGAGCGATCGTTACGGCACAGATTATCGCTACAAAACTGTTGTTGTTGGGGGAACTAACTATCTTAAATTCACGCCCAACCTTGCCCAGGCCGGAACGTACCAGGTTTACACCTGGCATTCACAAGGCACCAACCGAACGGCGGGTGCTCCGCACATAATTACCCACAGCGGTGGAACGAACACGGTTTTCGTGAACCAGAAGAATAACGGAGGCACTTGGAATCTGCTCGGCCAGTTCAACTTTGCCGCGGGAACGTCTGGTAACGTTAAGATTACAGACGGCGCGACTG
>JAQGOU010000254.1 GCA_028293445.1 Verrucomicrobiales bacterium
TTTGCCGAAAATCGTCGTCATGAGTCTCCGGGTGACCTTCGACGCGACGAAATTTCGCGTTTTTGGATTTTGGTGAGCGTTTTCTCCGCGAAAAAGGTCGCCCGGAGTCTCGGGTCGATGATTTTCAGGGCGACGGAGGGTGCCGGGAGTCTCCGGGTGAACATTTTAAGCGCGATATTGGTTACTTTATTCCAAAAACGTCGACGTGAAGCACTCATAAACAATGACTTAGAAGAAATAGAGCAACGCGGAGCGCGGAAATCCGAACGCGGAAATGGGGAAAAACGAAGAGAAGAGTTTTGACACGAATTAGCACGAATTAACGCGAATTTTTAAGACGGGAACGGCGGAAGCGAAGACTTTTTTTACCACGGATCAGCATCCGCGAGCGGTGCAGCCGATCTCTGTTCTGACTACACAGATGAGCACGAATTTTTCAGCCTAGAGCAAGCCAGAAAAAGGGTTCGACACGAATTAGACTGAAACGGAAAGACAAAGACCAAGACGTTCGACACGAATTGCATCCGCGAGCGGTGCAGCACTCGCCAAGATTGCCGTCTATGCCACCCCACACGCCCTGCGCATCGATATCCCATGAGGTGCAAATCCCGACATTAAACGCGACTTGAACCTACCCGAGATTACCCGCGTCCTGCGCGCCGCCGGGGCAGGATGGCGCGGCGCACCATCCCTACCGCGGCTGAGACATCGCTCATCAACCTTGTGGAAGTTCAATCCAGAAACGGCTGCCTTGGCCGCATTCGGATTCCACGCCGCACTTTCCGGACATTCTTTCCAAGCCCATTTTTACCAAGGCCAATCCGATTCCGGTGCCAGGATACTGCTGATGCGAGTGCAAACGCTCGAACACTTCAAAAATTCTGGCCTGATGGTCGGCGTGGATCCCAATGCCATTGTCTTCGACCCACAGGCGGACCGATCCGTTTTTCGCTTCCGTGCGGATGACGAGCTGGGGCGCAACATCGGGCGCGATAAATTTCAGGCCATTTGAAATAAGGTTCACCACGACCTGCTGGAGAACGCTGCGATTTGCGATGACACAAAATAAGACGGGCCGAACGTCCACCCGGGCGTTTACTTTTTCGATCTCAGCCGAAAGATCCACGATGGCGGCCGCCACCAGACTTTCGACACTGACTTTTTCGAAGGTAAGCTCCACGTGCGCCAAACGACCATACGTCAGCAAATCGTTGACCAGCCGATCCATGCGTTGAGCTCCGCTCCCGATACGACGAACATAATCCTGGGCGGTTGCATCCAGGCTCGCCCCATAGTCCAGCATGAGCGCGTCCGCAAAGCCAGTCATGGCGCGGAGCGGCGACCGCAGGTCGTGGGCAATGCTATAGTTGAACGCTTCCATCGTGTGATAGTTGGCTTGCAAGGTCGAGGTTCGTTCGGCGACGGCCCGTTCCAAAGTCTGCTGGATTTTTTTGCGCTCCGTAATATCCACGATCACGACCACGACGTAAGGTTCAACACTCTTATCGATGCGCGGTTCGTAAACGACTTCATAAAAGCGCTCCTCACCGCTCTTCGGGTGGACTGCCATGTGTAATTCATAACTAACGCGTTCACCCTTGAAGGCTGCGTCCAACCGCGGTGCTATCTGATTATACATTGGGGCCAGGACATCGGCGACACGCTGACCCACGATGTCGGCGTTGGGTAACGCGAGGATTTCCGCATAAGCGTGGTTGGCAAAAAGATAGCGCCGGTCTCGATTGACCATGACGAGGCCAACCCGGGCTTCGTTGGTTACTGTTCGCAGCACGGCCTCACTCTCGCGCAATGCTGTTTCCCGGGTTCCTACCGCAGCTGCCGCCCACCATAACAATCCAATCAGAAGCGCAATCTCGACAATGGTCCGAAGTGAGGTGCCAAACGCGGCATCATACAATCCACCTAGCTGGCCTTGCAGCCGCATCCAACCGACAACGAGCGGCACCAAAATGACGAAAGGCAATGCGCTTCGAACCAACGCGGACTGGGCCGAGTTCCCCAGAATCGTTTTCATCGGTTCCAGGTGAGGAACCGAGACAATCAAGCCGATGCTCAAGGCCAAAAGAATGGTCGCTGTTGGCAGAGAGATCGTCGTCAGGTATGGCAGGGAGTAAAGGTTACTCGCGCCAAAAATGTACCCGATGATGGAGAGGGCGGTGATCCCGATGACCAACATCGCCGCGGTCACGACCGTTTTACCCATCCGGTTCATCGCGCAAAGCACCAACGACGCTCCAATGATGGTCAGGGAGGTCGCCCCGGGAGGCCCGATGCGACCTGGATTAGACGTAGCCGCCTGCCCCCAATCTCTGTGCAAGAGCAGAGTGTCAATCCCGAGGTTCACGCCGGTGATGTATTCAATGAGTGTCATGGCGCCGACAAGACTGGTCAGGAATCCGAGCGTCATGACGATGCGACGATAACCAAACAACGAAAGGATCAGTGCAGTGCCCGCCAGCGTCAGTGCCGCACCCATGTTGGGCAACATACAAATGCCTGTATTGGCCCAATCTGTTAGCCGAGGAATATTGGCTGCCCTGCCGTAAAGGGTCATTAACCCGCCCAAAAGAGCGTAGGACCCTAGCGCCGCGGTGATAAATCGCAACTTGCCAGGAAGGATGGTTTGATCTGAGGACAATTGCAGCGACCCGGGCTTCATCGTTGTTTTACCAAGCGTGCTAACACACTACCGGCGTGGCTGTTAAAGGCAATCGGTTATCTTTTCGGCTGACACCCGGACGCAGGCGCGAGCAGATAAGTTTTCAAACCGGAGGTTTAGACCACTGGCGCAACGCGACAAGCACTCAGCGCCAAGCAGCGCATGCGTTAAACAATCAAAGAGCGAAGAGGTTCGACACGAATTTCACGAATTGGCACGAATTAAAGAGCCAAAGGGGAACCAAATTGAAGATACCCTACCCTCGTCTGGTTCCGTCGGTTCTTTCTTAAATTCGTGCCAATTCGTGTAATTCGTGTAATTCGTGTCGAAAGAATTCTTTCTTCTGTAGTTATTCGTGTCTACCCACCGGTTTTTTCGGTTCCCTTCCCTGCCGGGTCTGGAGGAGTTTGTCGCAAGTTTCCTTTCGAGCAAACCTGACTGATGC
>JAQGOU010000270.1 GCA_028293445.1 Verrucomicrobiales bacterium
TAGCGCAGGAGACAAACCCAAGCTGACCACAGCGATTCTAAAGAAGCTGGGGATTGAAATTGTGCGCGGTGAATCGTTCTGGATTGAGCCAAAGCTTGAAGTAAAGACGGCATGAGCGTGGCCGCACAACGAAACCCGGGACCACAAGATGATATTATCATCTTCCTTGCTGTCCTTTTGATTCTCGCAGATTTAATATTGTTAATTCTTCATCGTCGATGAATCGAGAACTCACTGTTGATTTCCCATACGAACAGTTGGATTCGTGGGACGTTGCAATTAAAGGCCAGGATAAAGCTGTCGAGGATTGCCTCGACTTCAATAGCCGGCTACGGAACTGGGTCCATTCCGGAAAGCCATTCAGCCAGAACGAACGCGCGAGGATGTATGTCGTGAGCTGGATGTTGTGGCCGAAGTTCTACGAGTCCAGGACAGAGACGGCCATGGCCGCCGGCATTGGTGTGAGCAAGAAAGTGTTCTGCAGCCAGGTCTCTGCCTTCAGGGATACGTTCGGAAACCTCAATGGCCTGGTCAAGAAGGATGCCGCGAGGCGCGTGTGTTCTGCGCTACGGAAGCAGCAATGGAGACAACGGCGACAGCCAACGCACCGACGCAAGCTTGACCTGGCTAAAAGAGGTCAAGCAGAAAAACCTGTTTCATCCAGAAGATATTTCGAAGCCAGGCCTGAGCCTGCCGTGGCGACCCCACCCCCGGGTAAGGAATCTCTTTCATAGGGGTTTTGGGGTGGTTAAGCGACCTACCCCTAATTTTTTACGCGAAGTCCGTTTTCACCTTTTACACAAATTATGCTCACCAAAGCCGATGCCGATAAGATCCTGAAGGCGAATTTGATCAACCTGCTAAAGCGGGTGAACGCCGGTAAGACTCTGACGGCCGCCGATCGCGCGCTCGTTGCTGCGGCGGCAGCCGGACTGCCGACGGACGTACCGGCGAGCGTGACCAACAAAGCCCAGCTGGCCGAGGCATTGAAGGAATCCAGGCAAACGCTAAACAACTGGACCAAGGATCCCACGTTCCCGAAACCCGACAGGGCGGGACGCTATGACGTGGCCGCTTGTATCAATTGGAAAGCTCAAAGCGGGGGAGGGCAGGACAAGGCCCCCAGCATCCTTTCAGAGAAAGCCAGGAACCTGCAGCTCCGCAACTGTATCCTTGAGGACAAATTGAAACAAAGTCGGCGCCTGCTTCTCGCCGTCGAGGAAGTGAAGCGAGATTTCACGCGATCGGTCTTTGCCTGTAAATCCAAGTTCCTCGCGATCCCAGGGAATCTTTGTCAGAAGCTAGCTCTTATGAAAGAGGCCATCGCCATCCAGGAAGTTCTTCGCGCTTCAATCATCGAAGCCCTGGGAGAAATGGAAAAAAGCGAATGGTCGAAAATGGAATGTCCCCAATGCAAAACAGAAATCAAACCATGAAAACAATGCTTAAAAAAACTGTCGGATTCATCTGGAAATATTTCACCTGGAACAATTGCGCGATCCTAGCGGCGACGATTCTTGTCCTTGATGCCTGCAGGGATCCACGATCACTCGCGCATTCGTTGCCATCTAAGTACAGGTTCGCCAAAATTCTTACAGTTTTCGGATGGGGATTCCTGGGCGGAATGTCTTTCGTTCTGTCGTTGTATAAATACTGGGATCACGATCGAGTAAAATCTTTCGGGCTGTCAGTCAGACATCCAAAGAAGATCCCCACTTTCTTTGGGACACCCGTTGGCGCGACCATCTTGTTTCGCAGATTGGGCTATAAGGATCCACCGTGCTTTAAAATCCTTTCCCTGGATAAGTTCAGAGTTCGTTATTGTCCCGTGGAAAATCCGAGCATGGTTTTTGATGTCGATCAAAAGGTGTTTGCCCATCGCGGATGGGAGGTGATGCCAGTGTTGTGTCGATATCTGGAACCTGGAGATGTTGTCAAATTTCTGGTTGCAGGCTATGACGTCTACCACATCGTTATTCGGAACGATAAGGTTCTTGAATCAATACATTTCAGGAATAAGGACCATTATGGTTACGAAACTGAAGTTGAAGTATTGCCTTATGATCTGTTCGATCGGCTGAACTGGACATTCCAGGACCGGATAGGCAAAGAAATTTTCGAGAAAGTCCACGCGCCCATATACGTAGCAAACGAAAGGGTTTGATAAATATGAAAGATAAGCTCGAAATATTTCCCATCATCGTTCACTCGGGCGGGGAGGAACGATTTATCCATCTTCTGGGATTCTCGAATCAAGAGGACGCTCAGGCATTTTCCAAAGCCAGGTTATTTCCTTCGAATCCGAAGGTTGAACGCCAATGGAGGACGCCTCCGCCAGATAAGCCAGGCGTTTGGGCGTCCAAAAGAAAAGATATGTGCAATGACGCGGTGTACTGGGAGCTCGTTTATTTCAGACCAGACCACCCTGCTTTTCAGGATCCTGTCGGCTGGACATGGACCCCCAACCTGAGCTGGGCTTTCATTGTCGAAATGCCAGGCAATCTGATCGAGGACGATGATCTGTTGGAGGCAAAGCGAAAGATTGAATATCTCGAAAGCGAGGTTGCCTCACTGGAATTCGAACTCGCACAGATGAACGGATACGTTCCGTAAATTTTGAGCGCAGGAAGTTCTTCGCGCTTTCATCGAAGCCCTGGGAGAAATGGAAAAAAGCGAATGGTCGAAAATGGAATGTCCCCAATGCAAAACAGAAATCAAACCATGAACATTTTGGTTATCCTCCTACGTACAGCGGAGGCGTAACTTCTTGCTCTCTTTTTGAAGTCGAGAGTTTCTAGTAATGCATGCATTACTCATTTGAGCGTCGAAAGCGGAGAGAACCTAAACTTAAATCACACAACCTGCCTGGGGAGAAGCACACAGTTAAAGAAGTTATTGAGGTCCTGCATCTTATTGGAACTGTTTGGTTTTTTATTAAGGAAGTGCAGGGGATTTTTCTTTAGGTGGTTTTTACGAAGATCGCTAGCCACGGTAACAACTCGATTTCTTTTGCAGCGAGGATTCCCTCGCTCAAGGAGATAAAGTTATTACTAAGCCTATTTTGCGTTGGCCGGGTGGCAAAACCCGGATGTTGAAACATTTGCTGCCGATCTTTCCGGAGCACACTTGTTATTGTGAACCTTTCGCGGGCGGCCTCGCCGTCCTGCTCGCCAAGCCGAGGTCCAAAGTTGAAATCGTCAATGATCTAAACGGAGACCTGGTCGCGCTGTATCGATGCGTGAATCGGCACCTGCCGGAAATGCTTCGGTTGATATCCATGGAGATCAGTTCCAGGGAAAACCTTCGAGACTATGTTCGTCAGCCAGGCCTGACCGACATGGAGCGCGCGACCAGGTATTATATCCGGAACAGAATTTCTTTTGGAGGGCAGGGTGATTCCTTCGCTGTTAGCAAAACTCACGGTGGCGCTGGCTTTTTCAAAACCACCGCGTCAGAGCTGCTCGGCAAAGTTCATGATCGCCTCGAGGGTGTTGCGATCGAAAACACCAGTTACGAAAGGATCCTGAAAAATTACGATAGTCCGAGCACTTTGTTCTTTATGGATCCTCCGTACGTGGGAGCGTCTCCGGGCGCATATGAAGGATGGGCAGAGGAAGACGTTCTTAACCTGGTCAAAGAGATATCCAAACTGCAGGGAAAATTTATTGTGACGCTAAACGATTCTCCATTTGTCAGGGAAGCATTCAAAGATTTTCCGATGACCTCCCATACTTCGGTAAACGGTCTGACCAAGAACCGAAAAAATCCTTTAAAATTTTCGGAGTTAATCATCCGAAACTTCGACGCCAAGGAAACCTCGAACGGTAACAAGTAGATAAAGGGTATAGGTCGGAACGTGCATGGTGCCCGGCGAGATGCCGGTGACGAGGGTCCATTTTGCTTCCCTGTGAAACACACGTTTCGACCGCGCTCCATTTATGAACATCCTTCTTACAACCCTTGCGATCGTGGGGGCCATCTTCTCCATTCTTGGACTTCTTTTAATTATCCTGGTCGCTGCGGTGATTCTCGGAATGGTGGTGTACACCTGTTTGGAAGATGACGACGATGATGAAGAGGAAGACGGTTTTTATCCTCAATTCTCTCCACGCTTTGACGGTCCTTTGCATCCTGATCCGCTGCAATTCGGTCGCGCGGTAACAACCTCAAATTAAGTAGCAGGCCGTGCATGGTGCCTGGCGAGATGCCAGTGACGCGGTTTCTATGTTTCCCGCTCATGAAACACACGACCTGCTTTTAACAGTAACAACCCGCCATAGGTAAATGGCGGAAACGACAAAGCAATTCTCCTGCGAGACTCACCTGAGAGGGTGTTTCGCCCCGCCGTCCAATCTCCCCAGCTGGCGGTGGATGGAAATCCACATCGAGCTCGATAACACTTCCGCAATTCCCGGCCGGTACTCAACGGAGATGATCCGAATGATCCGCACGTTCTGCGAGCTGATCAAATCTCCCTACACGCGCCGGATGATTCTGATGGTCTCCGCACAGAGCGGAAAGACCCAAACAGTCCTCAACCAGGTCTTGCATGATATCGCGGAGGATCCTGGTCCCGCGATGTGGGTCATGGCCAGCGCCGACAACTGCACGGAGTTTGTCAAAAAGCGATTGCTCCCCGCGGTGGAAAGTTGCGTCGCGACAAAAGACCTGGTCCCGAAAGAGCGAAGCCGGCGCAACAAGAAGCTGATCCAGTTCGACACGATGAATTTAATCTTTCGCGGATCGAATTCCCGCGTCGGTCTCCAGTCGGATCCCGTTCGACGAATTTATTGTGACGAACGCAGGGAATGGAAACGAGGCGCGATCGATCTTCTCCGGAAGAGAACCAGAACGTTCCACAACGCGATCGAGATATCGATGGGGACGGCCGGCCTCGAGGGCGACGAGCTGCATGTCGACTTCATGGAAGGCAGCCAGACGTTTTGCCATTGGAATTGCCTCCGATGCAAACATAGCCAGCCATTTCGATTCGGCCGCACTGCCACCGTGCTCTTCAAAAATCCCAGGGAAAGAGGCGGCGTCGTATGGGAAACCAACGAATTGACCAGGCCCGGGGGAAAATGGGTCGAGGAAAAGGGGTTCAAAACTTACGTCGGCGGGGAATGGGACTTCGAAGAGCTCAAGAAAACGGTTCGGTATGAGTGCGAAAACTGCGGGCACAGGTACCAAAACAGCGAAAAAATGGACCTTTTGGAGTCCTACCACCCGGTTGATTACAACCCGAAAGCCCCTCGCGAACTAAAATCAATGCATTGGAATGCATTGTACATGCCGTGGCCTTCGTGCGATTGGGCTGAATTCGCGGTTGAGTTTTTAAAAGCGATCGCAGCCGCAAAATTCGGGAATCTGGAACCGTTAATCGCGTTCGTGACCGAATCCCTGGGAGAACCATTTGAAGAAAATGCTTTCTTCTCCGGACAGAAGACCGTCGTCCGATCTGACTACGAGCTCGCGTTCAAATCGGTAAAGAAAGGCGAATTCTGGCCCTTGGAAGTGACCAGGATAATGGGGATCGATGTTCAGTTGGACCATTTCTGGTTTGTGGTTCGAGCTTTCGCCCAGGACGGAACAAGTCGCTACGTAGCCGGGGGAAAGCTCCTCACGTGGGACCATGTGCGCGAAAAGCAACTCGAACTGGGAGTTGAAGACCAGCACACGGTCGTCGATTTCGGCTACAACATGAAGGACGCGGCCGTGCAGTGCTGCCAATACGGTTGGCGAGGCCTGCGCGGTAGCGAAGACAAAGCGTTTCCGCATTATGACCGGCGGATAAAAGTTCTCCGGAACTATTCCCGGCCGGTATCCTACGACCCGTCGATCGGCGAAAGAAACGTCGTTCGAAAATTTCGATATGCCGTTTGGGCTTTGTGGTCGAACCCGTCGGTAAAAGATTTCCTTCACCTCCTGCAGACAGGGCAGGGGATCTATTACGGAATTCCGTCCGACGTTTCACCGGTCTACATCGAGCACATGGACGATGAACGGAGGAAGCGACAAAAGGACGGCACGACCAAATGGGAACACAACAAGGGATGCCATTCGCGCGACTGCGAATGCATGATCCTGACGATCGCCATGATGAAGGGACTTCTTTCCGGAACAGCTCCGGCGCCGCCGAAGAAAGAAGAGCAGGAAAAAGAAGAGGCTGACCAGGCACAAGCGGCCTGACGGTAACAACCCGCCAGAAAGTATATGGCGAATTGTAATCCGTACTTTGGGCAAAGCCTGACGTGGCTCCAGGAAGAGCACACGAAATGGCTGGCGGCTCATACCGCGCTGGCCGCTGGACAGAGCTATTCCCTTTCCGCTGACGGTTACAATAAGAACCTCACCCGCGTCGACCTGAACATGGTCAAGGAGACCATTTACGAACTCAAACGGGAGATCGATCGACAGACCGAAAACGAGCGTCCCCGTTGCACTTATCCCTGTTTCTAAATGAGCTCTCTGAATTTAGTCGACCAATTTGGACGGCCTCTGAGTGCCTCGTATGGCCGTTTTTACGACGGCGCGACTCGAAGCGGAGATCGAACTTGGATCCCATATACAGCGACCGATTCGTCCGTCACTGACACGACCTGGGACCGCATGGAGATGTTGTCCATCGCGCGATATCTTTACGCGAACGTCGGATTCATCCGGGGCGCGATCGATGACCTGGCACTTTATTCGGTTGGATCCGGAATAACCATCCGCTCTGCCTGCAAAGATCCGGAGCTCCGTAAAGTTTTCAACGAAGCCTGGGATCTGTTTTCGAAGAATTGTGATTACACCGGCCGAGTTCCCCAGCTCAACGTAATGCTGCGGGCCATGTGTCGTGCGATGGATGTCGATGGGGATATCGGCGCGATCCCGGTCCTCGATGCCAATGGTGACCCAAAGATTCAGACAATTAAAGGACACCGGATTCTGGATTGTGGCGGCAACGACAGCAAAGACGGCGTCATCGTCGACGGCGATCGCATCCTTGGTTATCGCGTCAAAATTACCGGGAAAGATGGGAAGGATTCTTACGTCGAGTATCCAGCCTCGCGTTTTCGTCTCCTGTTCGAAGCCAGGACAACGGATCCATTTCGCGGAATAACGTCGCTCTGTCACGCCATCAATAACAGCCGTGATTCCCTGGACATTTTAAAATTTGAAAAGCTGGCGGTAAAAGAAAACAGCTCAATCGGCCTCACCATCACCACGACCGATGGCAAAGATGCACAGGGAGGATTTTTCAGCCCGGTAAAAACCGAGTATGGACCGGACGGAAAACCCGTAACCAAAGAGCAGCTCCGTGGCGGAGCAATTCCCAGGCTGGGCCTCAATGAAAAGATTGAGTCCTACCAAAGCAACCGACCTTCGACCACGTTCACAGGCTTCCTGGATTACGTGGATAGCGATATTGCGATCGGGTTGAACGTACCCGTCGAGTTCATCCGGATATCTCGATCCGGTCTCGGCGGAGCTCCACAACGCTTTTGTCTGGCGAAGGCGCAGCGGAAATTTGATTCACGCGGAGAACTGCTCGCGGACTGGGTACAGGCAATCCGCTTTTTCGTCATTGGCCAGAAGATATTCACCAAGAAACTTCCTCTTTGTGACGATTGGTGGAAAGTAACAATTCACTATCCCTCCAAGATCTCCGTCGATATCGGTCGCGATGCTGCACAGAACCGCCAGGACATCGATGCAGGTATTCGAACCATCACCGAGGACGCGAGCGAGCGATCTGTGGATTTCGACACCCTGCGCGACACCCTCGAGGCCGAGGTAGATGATCACATGACGCGCGCGCTGCGCCTTCATCAGAAGCATCCTGAATTCAATCTCGATACCTGCCTGATGCTGATGCGCAAACCGACTGCCAACGGGAATTTGCCCGGTACCGGCGTTCCAACTCCTGAACCTCCTCCACAACCATGAAGCACGACCTACGAGACCGAAAAATATTGTTAATAGATGGTGAATTGTTCGAGAGGAAGTGCCAGTTCCTTGACGAATTACCTTCCGGCTTTTCTCCGGAGAACCTCACCAAGTTAGCTGGGCCCATTGTCCGCAACGTTACCGGGGATCCAATACCGGACAGCTTTACGGTAGACGGCACCTGCGTCATTCCCATCCAGGGAATTCTTTGCGCCGGCATTCCGGATTTTTACAAGGCTTACGGGTTCGTGGATCCATTCGATGTCTCTTACGCGCTCGACCAGGTTATGGCCGACAGCATGGTTAAGAAAATCCTGATCTACGGGAACACTCCCGGAGGATCTGTCCTGGGTATTCCGGAACTGTCCGCGCAGATCGCACGAATCCAACAGGAAGGCGAGAAGCCAATCGGCTGGTTTAGCGACGAGCTCAGCTGCAGCGCCGGCTTCTATCTTGCCTGCGGAGCAACACAGGTCATGGGGACTCCCTCGAGCATGTGGGGGAACGTCGGCGTTTATCGCACGTTCACCAACATTAAAAAGAGCCTGGAAATTGCCGGGTATAAAATCGAGGTCTTCAAAAGTGGTGAGTACAAAGCGGTCGGAGCCAACGGCGATCTGACCGACCTGCAGAGATCCTACTACCAGGACCAGATCGACGAGGTTTACGCGGACTTCAAAAAGACGGTGCAAGAATTTCGACCCATCGAGGACGCAGATCTTCAAGGCCAGGCCTTCCTCGGGAAAACCGCTGTAAATAAAGGATTTATTGACTGCACCGTCGCCAACTTAGAGGAGGCGATTTCGCTTCTGTAAATCTTCAACGGTAACAACTCGCGATTTATAGAACGCAGATACCGACACCAAATTTGATATGAACACCATCCAGAAAATCGCAGAGCTCAATAACCAACTAGCCACTGCGAACACTGAAAATCTCCGGCTCAATGCCGAACTCGACAAAATCAAAGGCATCGATCCGAAGGCGATGGATGAAAAAATCGCTGGCTTGGAGAAGAGCTTGAAAGATGAGCAGGCAGCTCACGCGACCGAGAAAAACACTCACCTTCTCGCCAAGCAGGAAATCGAAAAACTGAAGGGCGAAAAGAAAGCCCTGGAAGATTCGAACAAGAGCACCGACACCAAGGCAGCTGAAAAGGCCGCCGAAATCGCCGCCAGCCAGGGTGGCAAGCCCGTCGCTCCAGATGCTAATGACGGCAATCCAGCCGCTTCCTGGGACGAATACGCCAAGATCAAAGGTACCGCTGAAAAACGAGCCTACTGGGAAAAGAACAAGGCTGTCCTCGACGCGAAATAACCTCCGCAACCACTCACTTTTTTTAACACACCACTATGGCCACTAATACGTTAGGCGGAGTAAATCTCGCCAAAATCGCCCAGAAGAGTCTGGACGCAATCACCACTCAACTGATCGGCCTCCAGGCTTTGACATTGGATTTTTCCGATGAAATCAAATCCGAGGGCGACTCGGTCACCACACGGGTTGCCACTTCCCCGACCGTCAAGAGCGCCAGCACTACTCGCTCCAGCGACAACAGCACCCTGACTGCAAAGACTGTCACTTTGAACAAGTTTCAAATGTTCGACATCGGCTTCAAGGATTTGGAAATCGCCAAGAGCTCCGTGAAATTGGAAAACCTGTTCATCAAGCCTGGCGTGGTCGCTCTCGTCGAGGACATGTACGCGACAATGTTCGCTCTCTGCCTCAATGCAAACTTCCCGCTCAACAAGATCTACACCTCGTCTCAGTACGACGCCGACGCAGCCGTCGACCTCGCCACTTACATGAGCACAAACAAAATCCCGAGCGGTCCCCGCACGGTGATTGTTCCCCCGAGCTATTACGGCAATTTGGCCAAAGACAATGCGGTTCAGGCGGCCTATGCCTTCGGTAACAACGACGCAATTATCAATCGCCAGGTCAAACGTGTCGCCGGTTTGGATCATATGGAATTCAACGGCACCATTCCTGGGAACAGCGAAAACCTCGTTGGTTTCGCCGCTGGTCCTCAAGCCATCCTGATGGCTGCCCGTTTCCCTGCCATGCCCGAACAATGGTACGGCCTGGTCGAGAACGTCGTGGAACCCGTCACCGGTCTTCCCATTCAGTTCCGTTATTTCTACGACGGAAACGAACAGCGCCTGCAGGCCATCATCCTTTACGGAATGGCTGTGGGACAAGCCACCAATGGTGTCCGCATTCTTTCTGCATAATGAAACCGTCACTTGTCATCGGTGAACGGCCGGACGGCAGCTTCGAGGTCATCCAGATCGGAAACGATCCGGAGGCCTCGAGGCAGGCCCTGGCTAAATTTGAATTGGATCCTTCTTTTGTCGAAGTGGCCCATTTCAATAAACCCGTCGCATACAGACGCCGGTACCCAATTCGGGTACTCAACGAACAGGCAATTGCCAGAGCGGAAGCCGAAGCAAACGCCGCTGCCAAAGCAGCTCTCAATCCTTCACCGAGCGTCAGCCAGGCTACACCGGTTGAGCAAGTTTCACCGATCGCCAGCCAGACTGAACCGGTTGAGCAAACTTCAGCGCCGGTGCCGGACCTCACTCCGGTTCCCGTGGCAGTATCAAATGATACCGCAGTGGTTCCGGCCGCTGACCTTCCGAATCCCGAGCCAACCGACTCGACAGCCGGCTTTTTTGCCGATCTGTCATCGGCGGAGCTCGCGGATCCGGAGCCAACAGATTCGGGGCAAACCATAAAACCAAGCAAACCAGCGGTAACAAAGGGCAAAAAGACGCCCCCAAAAGCCAACGGTTAGCACCTTATAACCACACCCCATAGGCCAGCCCGGTTGATCCTGGCTGGCCTTTTTTGCTTTTTATGAATCCTCACGCTGTTGAATTTGCCGATGTAATTGAAGAGCTCACGACCGATAACGGGATCTCGTTTGCCTTCGGCGACAATAATTACACCGGGCTTCTTAGCCTGGCGGCCGCGTCATCGATGAACATGACCGAAAGCGGTTATGATCCCACCGGCAGCCGGAAGCTGCAGGTAATGGCTTACCAGTTCGGAACCGATCCTGTTCCGGATCTCCACGACTTTGTCGTTCTCCCTGGGGATTTGAGTTGCGAGGTCATGGAACGGACAGATGTCCGGAATCCTCTAACCAATGCGGTCGTTTTCTACGTCTTCAAACTTTCCGACCAGGCGCAATGAACGTCGACGTCGATTACAGCAAACTGAACGCGAAGATTGGCCGGTACCTGGACGAGCTGGGGATAGAGGCCAAGGACGTTATTGCAACGCAATCCCGCCTATTGCTCAAAGCCCTGGTTAAGATCACTCCACCAGGTACCAATGCAGAAGGACGAAAAGCGGTTTTCAGCGACGTCGCACGATCGATGTCGCCGGTCTATCCGGAGAACTTCACCGGGCCCCACGCGGAGCGGATCCGCGAGCTGGTCCAAAAAAAGGATGATATCGGTTTCCAGGCATTTCTTTCCCGGCAAACAAACAAATGGAAAAATTGGACCGTTAAACCTTTTTCTCCGCAACTCCACCATGCCCCGCAAAACAGCCGCGGCCGTGTCACCAAGTCCCAGCGCGTGTTCGTCCTAGATGCCAAGTCCTGGGAAAAATATGTGAAGCGGGAACAAGCGCATGTAGGTCGCCAAAAGGCTGGGTGGTGGCCTGCCTACCTCGCCCTGGGCGGGACGTTGCCAAGTTGGATTACCAGGCATTCTGAAGGGGCCAGAGGTTTCCTCATCAACGGCCTGGATAACAAATCTTTCCCCTCTTTCACCATGGTCAACCAGACCAAGGGAATTGGCGGCGTTCGCAGATTGATTCAGTCGGCCGTCCGGATCCGCGCGGAGTCAGTCGAGAAGGACATCAAATATCGTCTCGCGCAATTAGCCAAGAAAACCAACGCCACATAATTATGCCTGCAGCTCCCAATTTAGAAACTCTGATGAACTTCGAGGAATCCTTCGAAGCCAAATTTGCCCAGGTATTTCGCGACGCCGGCTTTGTGACGGCCGCCAGCCAGGCTAACGAGCAACGCAAAACTCCAAGAATGGAATTCTGCCTTCTGGTGGGAAGATCTCGCGAACATTACATGCTGGTCGCCGGAGAAAAATACAACGACGCCTGGGACGGCGTCATGATGGTCGTGGTGACCACGAACCGGACCGAGCTCTCGACTTCGCACTCCGCATACCGGGCTAAAGTGCGAGCGCTCATGCAAAAGGTTAGGCAGGGAATTTTCAACACCGATTATCTGGCAATGGTCGAGTCCATCGACTCGGAAACACTGCCCAGGGTCGATTCAGAAAAGAACCACGACACCAGCCAAATGAATTTTCGAGTGGTCTTCAATATCAAGCCGACAGCCTGGCCGGTTGCCCCCTAACGGTAACAACCGGCTAGAGGGTATATGTCAGCACCATTTAATGACGGTGCGATACCTTACGGTAGTCGCATTTTATCCATCACCAACGCGAACATGGGCACCCCGGCAGCAGTGGATGCCATCGCCGAAAATATTTCTCTTACCCGTCCCTCGACCGCCATTGAGCGAAAGGGAATTCTTGATGAACCAACTGGGGCCGTAATTGTCGCTGGGTTTGTCACCGGTAGCGCAACTCTGCAACTTGCGACCTCAGCAAGTATTCCCCCAAACCTTGGCGCAACCTTCATGTCAACTTTCGACAGCGTGACCGGCTCCGAAAGTTTTTACGTCTCGGAAGTTGGCATTCCTGAAACCCAAGGTGACGCAAAGAAGGTCACGATTTCTTTCCGCAAGAAATATAATTAATCCATGGGGCTGACAGACGAAATACCCGGGTTTAGGGAAGCGGCGAATGAAGAGCAATTCATTCGTTCTGCCGCTTTCCTCCCGGTCACGGAGAGCATTTGCGGTATCGAAGTTTTGCCGCTGACATTGGCGCATTTCACGATGCTGGAGATTGCTCGAAACCCTTTTGTTGTAGGTGGCAATCCTGTGCCAGAAGACATTGCCAGTTTTCTTTGGGCCGTCTCACCTCGCTACAAGCCGAATGCCCCATTTCGGCGATGGTGGTTTGTTGCCGACCTTCGGGACCTTGACGCGGAAAAAGTAACGGCAGGCATTGAGGCATACATGGAAGATGCCTTTTTGGATTCTCCTGGGGGCGGGAAGTCTGATGATGCTTTGCCCACATCTTCATATGCCGCTTCGTTGGTGGACATTATCGCCAGTGAATATTGCTGGTCACGGTCTGACATATTGAAAATGCCGTTCAAGGAAGTGTTTCAATACATCAAGCGCATGCAGAAAAGGGCAAACCCAAAAGCTCCTTTGTTTAATAAAAAGAGCGACAAGGTGAAGAGTGAATTTTTGCAGGCCAGAAACGCATGAGCGCTCAAGACGACATCCAGATAAAACTTGGGTTGAACGCTACTGCGTTCGGTCCTGCTTTGCGCGGAGTGACTGGTCATCTTCAAAAATTTAAGACCGATTCGGGAGGAATTTTTCAGAGCTGGGGTAAAGATTTGGTTGCTGCGCTGACCGTTGGAGCAATCATCTCCCAGGTCAAGGATCTCACGAGTAGCGTAAAGCAACTTCGATTGGAGGCAAAGGAACTGGATATGTCGACGGGGACAATCCAGACCATTCAAAAGCAATTCAAAAAAATGGGAGAAGAGCCGGAGAAAGCAATCAAAGGGCTCGAATATTTCAATATTGAAATTGGAAAGGCCAGGAAAGAAGGCGGGGCGGCCGCAGAAGCATTCCGCAAATACGGAATTTCCATCAGTAATGCAAATGGTATGACCAAAAGCAGCGAGGAAGTAATGGGGAATCTTGCTGATGTCCTGCATAAGGTTGAGGACCCGGCTACTCGCGCAGCCATTGCTGTCGAATTCTTCGGGAAGAAAAACGCAAAGATGGGGCTGATTTTAGAGGGTGGATCTAAAGCCCTGGGAGAACTCAGAGCGAAGCTTGAAAAGCGAGGAGCAATTATCAGCCAAGAAAACGAAGACGCTCTCTTGAGAGTCGAGGCCACGTTTAAGCGCATCATGGAAATGAAGCAGGGGAGCACGGGCAATTTGCTAGGCAATATAATTAAACGTGTCGAGGTTGCTTCTCAGTATCTAGGCGCATCAACTGCTATTGTCCACGGCGAGGATGGAGCCTTGCGTGTAATCCAACAGTTAGCCGCCGAAGACAAGGCTCGGGGCGCAGTAAATCGAACCGTTGGTGAAGATTTGGAATTACAAAATTCCATCGCCATGGTGGCAAAAACCATCAGAGATATTTCCTACGAGGAGGCTGATGAAAAAGGGAAGCTCAAGATTCTCGAAAAAGAACGATTTGAACTGTTCCGAAAATATCAGGATGCATCGGAGGAAGGCGGCGCAAAGGAAAAGCTATTCAACGATCGTCTTAAGATTGCTAACGAGATTCGAAAATTGAAACTCGAAATAGAGAAGGAACACACGGCCGAGTTGGACAAGCAAAAACAGAAAATGGATGAGCTGATTGCCAAACAGGCGGAGCTGGCAAAGCAGGGCGAAAAGCAGTGGTCAACACTCAAGAAAGCTACCGAAGAGCGAGGAAAGCTGACCATCAAAGAACTTTTGGAAACCCGTAACCCCGAACTGGCAGGAGATCGAGCAAAGGCAAAGAAGGCCGAGGATTTGCGTTTGCAAGGGGATAAGGAACGACTGGCCGGAAACGTGGACAAGGCCAACACACTTTATTTGGAAGCTGATGGCGTGCGAATGGGCACAGGGCAGGACACCTCTAAACTTGATGCTGAAATTGCCGCGCAAAGCAAATACGGCAATTCCAGTTACCTGCAAAATCTGAAATCCAAACGGGCGCAAATGGGAGCCATTGATTCTATTAAATCCAACGAACGAAACCCGTTCGAATCCATGACAACTCAGTTAACCGAGATTAAAGAGGCAATGACCAAAAATGGCATCCTCATCAAACCGGTGAACGGAAAATAAATGAGCGCCACTTTTGAAGATGGAGTTTTTACCACCGCTGCCGTTAACGGACCTCAACGGTTCTTCCCGGCATTTCCGGACGCGGACACTTCCAGTTTGCTGATCGAGCAGGACTTCATTCAATACCTGGCTAATTACGTCCCTCAGGCCTTAAACAGTGCCGGACCCACTTTGTCATCGGTCGCCTCATATTTGGTCCATGAAAGTCAGATTCAACATGTCGGAGGCGGCCTGGGTAAATGGACAAAGACCTGGGCGCAAAAACCAGCACAGCGTGTAGAATACGAATCTTACTCGTGGTTGGTGCCTGGATATGACACGGGAGGCATCAATGCTCGAATCAATCTGACCCATACTGGATCGGTTACGACGGGCATTCTTACGCTGACCAATACCTCAGCTCACGGTTACATAGTCGGCGATCGCGTGGCAATTACCTACACTGCTACCGTCAATAAATTATACGAGATCAGCCGGACCATTATCCGAACAATTCTCACGGTGCCGACAACCACGACTTTTACGGTCGCAACTTTTCAGGACGTGTCCACATCTCCCTATTATCTTTGGACGCAGAAACTTTCGGGTTCCAGGGATCCAATCACCTACACGGTTAATTCCAAGCTGGTTTATGATTATTTCCGAATTGCTGCCTCTGGCGGTGACTACACGAGCGCCGACCTAATTCCAGTCGTCGATAAATATTACATCGAGGACGAGTATTCTAAAGAGACTCAAACCCTTTCCGTCGTCTCCAATCCTTCCATTGCCAGCTATCAGTTCTTGATTTCTGGGTCATCTCATGTGGTGGCAGAGGCGTCCCATTTAAGTCGATGGATGGGTCAAATCTATCAGCGGGTAACTCGTTATGTGAGGGCGCAATAAATGATTCGCTGGATTAAAAAATTTATCGCCGGTGATTCTAAACGAACGGCATTCAGTGCGGGCGTGATGAACGAAATCGTCGGCGGGCTTAATCAGTTCCTGGGAACGCGAGCCGGGAAAGGAATTGTCATTAATCGAGCTGACGCTGGCTGGGTGATTTCGTGGGATCCGAATTCGCAGGGAGAAGCAGCTCTGCCAGGCGAGGGCGGCGGTACGAGCGGGGCAGGTTCAAGTCTTGCGTTCCAGGGTGACTGGTCTGGAGCCGACACTTACGTGGTCGGGGATATAGTGATTAAACACATTGATCCTGACAACTTCGACGATGGCAGCGCGGGAACTTATATCTGTATTGCCGATGTCGTGGCCGCCGGAGCTTACGAACCTGGTGTGGCAACGGGGTGGGGGGGCCACTGGGCTTTGTTCGCCAGGGGGTTCTGGTCACACATCAAATTTGAGAGCGGTTCGGCTTACACTGATATAAATGGGCCAATCCTGAAAGGGGTGAAGTTTTCCGCAACCAATTATTCCACCATAGCCAACACGATCGCCAGTGGCTCATTGCCGCGATCATTCACTTGGGATGGTGGCTTTGGCTACATTTCGCATTATGACGACTACGCGGTTAAGCCATTTCTTTTCATCGTTCGAGTGGATCCTAACGTATCGATTCCGACGATGGCGGAAACCGACAGGGCAATCGTTTTAGACTTGGGAGCCTGCCAGAACATCGACACCTCGATGGGTGTTCATCCACGGCTATTGAAGATTCGAGAAATTGATATTTGCGATAGCGGGGTAGCAAAAAAAATGCTCGTGCTTTGCTCAGCCCCTTACACCCTCGCACCGTGAGTACTTTCATTACAAACGTTTGCACGGGTTGCAGCGAAGACGTCAGTTGCAAAGCTGTTGAATGCAAAGTCTTTTGGGCCGGGTATCCTTCCTGGCTCTACAAAGATTACCCTCACGGTTACGGGTCGGCCGCTGGCGGGGGCCGCTGGCTTGTTGCCACCATCCGAATTGAAAATCTGCTTAACGGCGCATGGCTCGAATCTGTTTATACGAGGGATCAATGGGACGATACTGAAACTGTGACCAGCTCAGGATCGGGCGATACCGATTATGGAATGATCGCTGGCCAGCCGGGGTATGTCGGTGCCGTAGCTTTTGTTGATACCGCCCTGACCGATACCGTGTGGTCAACGGACATGGTGAGCTATTACGATCACTCCGTAGTTTACCGACACGAAATCAGAACACTTTCGGTTGACAATGGAATTGATGTTTGGAGGCCGCAACTGGAATCAGTTGTTGATAGCTTCGACTTTTCAACTCTCTCCGCTTTCCAGGCTCACTATTTCCGTTACGACGCTTCTGGATTGGTTGACGACGGTGTCATCACTTCTGGAATTGGCTGTTACATCCAGGCCGGTTTTACTTTCGATAACAGCTTTGGGCCTTACCTCAATTTGTCGAAACGGAAAGTCACTGTTACCAACACGGCCTTTTGCCTGGTCAACGAGCACCGCGACAAAGCAGATGACTACCAAACTTTCTGGGACGGGACTTCTTTCGCCGCGCCTGACGTTGATTTAATCGACGTCAAAAAGGGCTGCCACGCCGTGGATCCAATCACCGTCGAAGCTTATGCCGACAAGCTTGGACCGACTACCTTGTTTGTATCATCCTGCATTTACTGCGATTCGTGTGCTGCTTACTGGCCAACGCTATGCAACCCCGCACCGTAACTCTATGCAACCCCGTACCGTAAAACCGTCCACGATTTCATTTGCGTTGCGTCTTGTCAAAGAACGCGCTGAGCATAGGCCGGAGGGCTACCTGCTGGACGTTCTGAGCGCAGGAACGGTCGACGGCGAAATGATCACTTTTGAGACGCGAGTTTATACTGCCCTTTGTCAAAAGTATTCACCGCGGGGCCTTGGGGACGTGGTAGCCAACTTTGCGCAGCCGGTCGCCCGTGCTCTTGATTCCGTCCTGGGGACCAATATCCAGAATTGTGGGGGATGCAAGGATCGCCAGGAAACGCTCAATAAGATAGTGCCTTTCTAAGTTGCAACGGTAACAACTGGCAGAAGGGTGTATGCCTATCGCAAGCACCGACATTTTAGTTTTTCTTTCGACCACTTCCGGGGCGGCCGGAAATAGCATAGCTCAAGGCAATCCAAATCTTTCCCTGGGAAAATACATTTCGACCACTCAATGGACCGGTGGATCCCTTCACGATCTTTTCGACGTTATAACCGGGGATGAGAACGCGGCTTCGACCGTCGATTACCGCTGTGTCTTCCTCCGGAATGCTCACGTTTCGTTGGCGGCGCTCGCGCCGTTCGCAGCCTGGCTGGCGTCAGAAGTCGGCGGGGGCGCAAGTTTAGCGATAGGCGTGGATCCGGCCGGAGCGTCTCCAATTGGCCAAGCCGGGGCACAAGCGGCCATAATCGCGAACGAAAACACAGCTCCGGCCGGTGTTACTTTCACTGCCCCGACAACTAAATCCACAGGTATTTCGCTTCCAGCTCCGATGGCCGCGGGTAATTGCGTGGCGGTATGGATCCGAAGGACGGCCGCAAATTCCGCTCCGATCGATGCCGACGGCGCCACGCTTCAATGTGACTGCGACACAGCTCAGTAATTCTTGTTATGGACGAGATCAAAAATAAGGCCATTGCCGTCACGACGAATCTTTATAATGCGTCGGCGACCACGATTGTTTTGACGGCCGGGCAGGGGGCTAATTTGCCCTCCGAGGGCAGGGCAGTGTGGTACAACGCGACTTTTACCAATCCCTCGGACGATCCGAACGTTGAATATATTTGGTTCACAAGAGTTTCTGACACTCTGACCGTAATCCGTGGCCAGGAGAGTGTTGCTGCCACAACCAAGAATACGGCCGCGGCAACTTACAGAATCGTTCATGTCCTGTCGGCTGAAACGTTTCAAGCAGATATCAAAGGTGATCTCTTAAGCGTTCAGCCTAGAAACATGGTTTGGTTTTCTGGGTATCAATTCGAGTATTTCGTCGGCAATTTTCAAAATCTTTCGACCTACGATTTCGACATCAGGTTTTGCGCAATCGTCAGACCCCTATTCAGCGTTCACAGTGCCGGACGCTATGACATGTTCTGCTTGTATCAGACCAGCGCTCAGAACGTCCTGCAAGCTGGGGCGGTCAATATAAACATCAACAGCTCAGGCCAGCTTGTTTTTAATTTATATGGAGCGACCTCGTCGGACAGGATAACCGCAACGGTTGATAATTTTGCAAATCGTTTCGGTGGAAAGTTTGTTCAGTTTGATTTCGTTAGGAATTACACCGCTGCCACCCTGGCTATTTATATTAATGGGGTTAGCCAAACCTACACCCAAACCACCGCTGGAACATCTCCCGGGTGGAATGCAACTCTTGTAACCAACTTTATCCAAGTCGGAAACGGGAACAATCAAAACGCCCCATTCATGGGATTCCTTTCTGACTTCCATGTTTTGAATACGGCACCTGCAGCCGCCGAGGTTGCAGAGCTTTGCCGTGTGGGGTTAAGCCCCGAACTGAAAGATGCAACACTGGCCGCCTCTTATACCTCAGACTTTTCAGCGAGTGTTAATGGATGGACAGCTGGGGGTGGTTCTAACATCTCTTACAACGAAACCATTGCCTCTGAAGCGGCATGGCTAAAATTTTGGGCTACTGCATCCTCTGGAACAAGTTGGGGAAAGACTCCAGCAAACATCCCGCTAAAAGGCAGACAGAAATTTAGGATTGAACTGGATTATTACATTCCAAGCGCAAACACCACGGTCAAGAAATTCTCCGTGCTCTCCTACTTCTCCAATTCTAATTTGAGTGGGGTAATAACCCCAACGTATGACGCCAAAACCCACTTGGTGATTGAGGGTTACTACGAAAGCGGAAACGGCCCGGGCGGTTTCATTTTTCAGTTGCAGAATTCGGCTGGCGCAAATACTGCCGGGGCAAATGTAAGCACCAATGACATGCTTTATGTCAAGAATGTGACGTATACACCACTCGGAGCATTTTGGCTGACCAACACGGAAAACGGTTGCGCTAATTTCATTCAGGATACCGGGTCTATTAAAAATCATCTTTATTCACAGGCTCTAAACCCTTATTGGAGACTAAGAAAAAAGCGCGGGATTTTTAAACATACCAGCACAACAAACGGCAACCAAACTTGGAGCGAGGCGGGTTTGCCCGCAGGAATAAAAATTGATGCGATCACGGCTTACGCGGCCGGAACTATAACCGTTATGCTCGGCCGTACGGGTCAATACAACAACCTTGTGGCGTCGCAAGCCCTTGCGGCCGGTTGGAACAATTTAACGATTGCTGATCCGTTCTTATTTATTGCCGGCGGGACAGTTTACAACAATCAAAGCTCTACAACTTCCGTCGAATTCACTGTTTACTACACAATTTTAGATTAATTTTATGCCACTCGAAAAAGGAACAGTATCGCAGGCCATCGACTCAAAAGATTATTGCGTGGGAATCGACATCCAGCTCCCCATTGGTCAGGATTTTTCGGCAGTTTTTCGATTTGTTAATCGCAAAACGGACCTGGACACCGGAGCTCTGATTTCGGACACCGAATTGCCGGACATCGTTGTGGATCAAGCAACGCTTCTGGCGATGACTAACGCGTCGACCATCTACGGAGGACTCAAAGCTTTCTCCTACGCTCAACTGATGGCTTTCCAAATCGCTAATGGCGAACCTACCGGAACTGTCGTGTAATGATCATTGGACTCCAAGCTGTAGGAGATTCTCCTGTTGGCGACGGGCATCTCGGGGGAACGAGTATCGTTTCAGTTACAAGGGCGGCGAGCTGGAGCGTTCGGCAGACCGTGAGCAAAACTCGTGCTTTGTCCTGGGGAGTTCGCAGCAAGGTATCGATCAACCGGTCTGCCTCTTGGAGTGTTC
>JAQGOU010000287.1 GCA_028293445.1 Verrucomicrobiales bacterium
CGGAGCTTTACAGCAAGGTCGTTTTGGAAAGAATGGGTTCACTCTCAAATTGCATCCGACTTTTGGAAAAGGTTCTGCGACGATTACCGGGTCTTTTGAATGAGCGACATTCAATACCCATGATACCTCTACGTTCCCTTAGGCATTCTCTTTCCTGCGCCACTCTCATTGCACTGTTTCTGAATCTTGCGACGGCGCCGACGGTTTCTGCTCAAGGCACGGCGTTCAACTATCAAGGACGGCTTAATGATAACGGCACGCCGGCCAATGGGAGTTTCGATTTGCAATTTACGATTTACAACGCGGTCACGAATGGCACGGCCATTTCCGGCACGGTGACGAACGCGGCTACGGGCGTGAGCAATGGTGTGTTCACGACGCAACTGGATTTTGGCGCGAACGTCTTCAACGGTGCTTCACGCTGGCTGGATATTGGCGTGCGGACGAATGGCAATCCCGGCGCATTTACATTGTTAGCGCCGCGTCAGCCGCTGACCTCCACGCCGTATGCGGTTCAGTCGTTGAACTCGATTACCGCCGCCAGCGCCGTCAGTGTGAGCGGTTCGATCGCGGCGTCGCAAGTGAGCGGAATTCTGAATGCGTCGCAAATTCCTAATCTCGACGCTTCGAAGATTACTGGCGGGACCTTGACCGGCAACGGCGCTGGACTAACCAATTTGCAGGGGGTGTTCGCGTGGCAGAACTCTTTCGGAACGAACCTGCAAGCGGCGTCGAACAAGGGCTACATCCTTACGAACAACATCGCTCAAGTGGTGGTGACGTTGCCGGCTTTTCCAAGTTTCGGAGATGTGGTCCGCGTGTCGGGCGTGGGCACGGGCGGTTGGAAAATTATGCCAAACACAAACCAGTCGGTGCTTGGAGCAAACTTTTCGAGCCTGATCGGCGTCACGTGGACGGAGCATGTTCTGAGCACGAGTCCCTTCAACGACGATCCGAATGATCCGACTTTCAATCCCACTTATGTCGCCTCATCGGCGGATGGAACTAAACTGGTGGCGGCGCTGTCCTATTCAGAGCTTTACACCTCGGGAGATTCGGGCGTGACATGGACGCGGAACATGCAAGTGCCGCAAGACGTATATTGGAATGCGGTCGCGTCCTCGGCCGATGGAACCAGGCTGGTTGCGTTGACCGATCAGGTTTATACTTCGGCCAATTCGGGGGTGACCTGGACCGCGCAGACAGGTTCACCTTCAGGATATTGCGTCGCCTCCTCGGCGGATGGGGCCAAGCTTGTCATGGGCACTGGCACCTCGATTTACACTTCAACAAGCGCAGGCGCGACGTGGACGGTGCGCAATACTGGTGTGCCCAATACTTCGTGGGCGTCGGTCGCGTCGTCTTCCGATGGCACTAAACTTGTGGCGGCGCCTTCCTCGGGCAAGCTTTACACCTCCGCGAATTCCGGCGTGTCCTGGACGGCGCACGATGCCATCCGCTCCTGGGAGTCTGTCGCTTCGTCGGCGGATGGAACACGACTCGTGGCAGTCGATAAATACGGCAGTGATGGCAATGGCGGTCTGATTTATACGTCGGTCGATTCGGGTGCGACATGGATTGCTCAAGCCAGCGGCAGCCGGTTTTGGCGCTCCGTCGCGTCGTCGGCCGATGGAACCAAACTCGTAGCGGGACCCACTATCAGTTTTAGCGCTTTTGACCGCCAATGGATTTACACGTCGCCGAATGGAGGCGTAACATGGATCGCGCAAAACACCGGCCTGCGGGCGTGGTCATCGGTCGCCTGCTCCGCCGATGGAAGCAAAATCGTTGCGGGACTCGATGTCGCCAATGATAACATTTACACCTCGGCCGCTTTTCAAGGAACGACGCCTGGTACTGGTTACCTGGTGGGATCACCGTTAAGCGCCATTGAATTGCAATACATTGGTAATGGTCAATTCGTGACGCTGAGTCATGAAGGAAACATTTTGGCGTTCTGATGGGCCAAGAGCCCCAAGGCGGCGGGAACGAATTAGATCAGTCGGAGATGTTCGGTCGCATCGACACCGGGAGGGACTTTTCGGGGAGGAGCCGGTGCGATAGCTTCCGGCGGTCGATCTTCCCATTGCCACCTATCTCATGATTGTATTGTCATAGATCATGCCACTCGAAGATTTAGACAGCATTGATATTATCCTGACACCGGATGAGAAGGGAAAGATTGCCCTGATCATTACCGACTCGGGTGTCACGACAGACGAAGAGGAACGCTACCGTTTGTTCATGACCAAATCCAAAAGGTATCTGAGGGAGGTCTATTCCAGTGAGTGGCTGAGCCAATATCCCGGCAAGAAGCCCACGGACTTTTTTATTAAAGTCGTTTGCTTTACACCGCCCACGGAAGAGATGAACCGGGTCAAGGTTGTCCGTTCCATGCAGAATTCGAAACAACAGTTGCCGGTAACTTTTGAGGTGTGGAAACCAGCGGGAGCTGAGCAGGAGGGAACAGCGGCAGGCGAAAAGGAAAACGTCGTCTCCGATGAAACGGTCGAGAGTGCGTTGGAGTGGGTGAAAAACAATTTGCCGGACACGTTTGATCCCAAGTTAGCCAGCTTTGTTTTGGCCGCGTTTGCTCTCTGCATGAAGGCGGCGAAAAAGGCCAATTTTCTTACAGCGTTGCCCTGGATGGAAGACCAGCAACAAGGCGAGCCAGTAGTTTTCTTCGTAGACGAGACCTTTAAAGAAGAACCGGACGAAGCTCTGATTCAGAAAGCGCGGAGAACTGCCGGGACCATGCCATCGAAGTTTAATTACTGGACGATTTTTTATGTGGCGTCACGGGTGATTGCGAACGAAGAACGACAATTGATGTTGGTGGTCGAGGGATGGAAACGAGGCGAGCCGCAGGGGTTTCGCGTTGAAGGCGCATTCAAAAGAGGTTTGTTTCGACGATTTCGATTGTTGGGAGATCCGGACTTTTTAGAAACGGGCCCGGAGGATGTCTTTGCCCATGTCTCGGTCGCGGAAACGGTCCCAATCGGAGACGACGATGCCGGAACGCTGGAGTTGAAACAAATTGAACGCACGATCATTAGCTTCGCGGAGAAAATATTGCCGGAGGACCTGATTCCGACCTGCTATACGGTGGATCAAACAGGACAGCAAACGATCTGTGCTTTTCCATTTGAGAGTTACGAGAAACCGATCGAGACGATGCAAGAATTTCTGCGCAGAGAGATCGCGGATAATAAACTCCGGGCGTATGGAATAGTCGCCGAAGCAACGTATCATTCGCAGAGTCGATCGAAATCTTTTGACGCCTTGTATTGTCTGTTGGAGCATCAATCAGAAGTAGGGATGAAGGTATATCAGCTGTTCAGCAAAGACGGGGCCAAGGTTGTCTTCGGTGAAAGAATTGAAAAGCCGCTGCCTGAAAGGTTGTTCCCGCAACGAGCGTAAGAAGAGCCTTTGGGATTGAAATGCTTATTCCCTCAAAAAAATCTTCAAACTTTGAACCTGAACCCGCAAGCTTCGCGCCGTTATGTCACCTTATAAGGTTAATTTCTCCGACGACAGGACTCATTGTGCGCTGCTGGATGTCATTTTCGAAACGCCCGAATTGACGAGCCAGGAAGTGGAGACGGTGTTGCGCGAGGAGTTGGAAAAATACAAAGGTAAAACGAAGCGCGATATCATTGCGCAGGGCTTCTGGGCTGGCGGAAAGGAAGATCAGCTGGGAATGCCTATGTGCGATCATTCGCGCGCGATCACCTATCTGCAGAAAAAACGCGGGGCCTTCACAGATCATCAACTTTCCGGGAAAGCGAATGTCCTGCGGGAGACGTTGCAGTCGCATTATCGTGTCCACACGGTGGAGCATTTTGGTCCGAGTGGCATGACCGAACACATCATCGTGCAGGTGGTCTTCAAAGATTCATCGATGTTCACGAACGTTATTTTGGCGGTGCTGTTTGAAGCTGCGGACGATTGGCTGCACGTGAATAAGGATAAGGATTTCTATGCGATTGGGTTAGCCGGTCGGATCAATAATCCGATGAGCTGGCGTCCGGTAGGCGGTGCGGTCAAGACGCCACACATCGAGTACATCGCGAAAAAGAAGGTGTTCATTTACGAAGGTGAAGTGATTCGCAAGGTGGGCGAACCGACCAGTGTTGCCCTGTCTTCCCTCCGGAAGGCACGAGAAGAACGACAGAAACTGTCTGAAACGGCGAAGCCTGAGAAAGAATCAAAGGCGTCGAAGGCTGAAAAACCGCGCATCAACCGCAAACGGTAAAACGGGGGAGTTTTGACACGAATTTCACGAATTAACTCGAATTTTTCGGGTCGGAAAAGAGCCGCGTGAATCTTCGCGACAGCTACTGCGAGTTCCATCCTTTATTTGGCTTGTCCCACAATATCCTTGCGGCATAGACGCGGCCGTTGGCCAGGGGTTTGTCGACCGGCTTTCCTCCCATGCCTTCGCTGGTGGTTATCCAGGTCTCGTGCTCGTTGATCTCGGCGACGCCGAAATTCCCCAACTGCGCTCCCTTGTTTGGAACCAGCTCGACCTCAGTCTGTCGCATGACCACAAGCCGCTTTGGATCAACCTGAGCCAGAAACAGCGGGGCACGATGGCGTGGAACATTGTCATTGTTGGCACCGCGCCGCGTATAGGACAGGAAGAGTCCGGAGTGGTGCGTCACCCAATGGGCCTGGGTATTGTAACTGCCGAGTTCCGTCCCGTCGTCCCATGTCCAGGGCCGCGGCGTCTCGAAGTGAAGACCGTCTTTGCTCGTGGTCACGTGGGCGGCTTTGTCGTTGCGCAGAGTGAGATAATATTTTCCGTCAAACACGGTCAACGACGGTTCGCCAAAGCCGCGCGGCTCAGGGATGGTCATCTCGGTGCCGTGCTCGAGGTAGCGCAGCGTTTCCCCGTCGAAAGAACATCGCACAACTGTGGATGAGGACACTTTGTCCTCACTTCCTTTGAAATAAACCGGCAGGAGAATGTCGCCGTTCTTCAAGTGGACCCGCTGGGCGTGTCCGGATCCGGAGTTCCTAAATTTGCCACCGCCGGGCATCTCCAGCGTTTGCCAGGGCGTCCATGTATTCTGCGCAGGATTATAAACAGACCAGGCGGTTTCACGCGGGCGAACGGCGATGAGCTGGTCGTTCAGATATCGGACGGTTTGGCCAATCCCGAGCAGCTTCTTGCTTTTAGCATGCCATTTCATGGCGAAGTCGCAGACGCCGACGATAACCCCGCCGGCCTCCTCGCGGCGGCCGAGGCTTGCGTGTTCGACAGGGTCGGTCCAGGTCTTGCCCAGGTTGCGACTGAGCATGGTGTTGATCGGATAAAAGACATCCGAACCGGCCGTGCGCCATCGTTGCATGGACAGGACCAGTGTGGGAGGAGAGCTGGGAATCACGGCGGCCTCCGGATGGAACCAGCAAAACTTGCCGTCGTAGCCTTCGGTAATAACATCCGAGTGCAGCTTGAACCCAGGCGCTTTCATATTCGCCAGGGCCAGCGGCGTGGCGGATAAGGCGGCTCCAAACACCAATGACTTTTCGATAAACTCACGGCGTTTCATGAGGCGAGATTAGCTACCTGATGGAGTCATGACAATTTGTTCCTATGTCCTGATTCTACACGGTTCACACTTCAACGTTGCTGCGCGCCGGGTGAAACGTTCCGGCGGGCCAAAAGGCCATGACAGTATGGTGCTGGCGGCCAGCCTCACGATCGACGTTGGTTGAGACAGCCGCGGTCCGTTACAACCGTGCAATTCAGAAATCTCTTTTGGCAAATCGCTCTAGATTGCCCCCTTGTGAATCTTCGTCGTTGATTCGATTTGCAGTTTGCAGTTTCGCGCTCATTCCATCATCGTCGTTGCACCCCACGAAAACAACGGCGCTTCGGCGCGCAGCCGATTTAAGCAAATGAAACAGCTCTTTACGTTCACCTTGATCTGTCTTTTCGCAGTGACGACGTTGGCCGGCCCAAAGGAGGCCAAAATCGCTTTGGACCGGGAGGACTTCAAAACCGCTTACAAAGAATATCTGGCGCTGGCGGAGAAGGGTGATGCGGAGGCCATGTTCACCCTGGGCCTTTTGTTCCAACAGGGAGATGGACGCACTCAGGACTACACCCAGGCGATGGATTGGTACTTAAAGGCGTTCGCAAAACAGAACGGAGACGCCTTCAACACTATCGGCGAGATGTATCGCGATGGCCTGGGTATCCCGCAGAATCTCGAAATCGCCTACGCTTTGTTCTGGATCACCCATTGGCAAGGACTCGGTTCCGAGACCACGCAAATTCGCAACGGACGGAACCTCGACAACATCGCGACGCAACTGACGAAACCGCAGCTGGAAGAAACGCTGAAGATGACCCGCGAGTATGTCGTGGCTTACGTCGAGAACCGCGGGAAATTGACGCCAGAACAGGAACAACTCAAATACGCGGCCACTGGTCATCCGATCAAAGCATTGGCAGAGACCGGCAGTCAAAGCCGTGAGAATCAGAATCTCCGGGTGGAACTTCGCCTGCCAAAGGCTGTGCCATTTGATGAGGGACGTGCGGTTGAGTTCGTGACGAGTGAGGGCGTGGTCAGCAGTCCGATTAAATCACTGAAACGGAGGGAGGAACAAAGCTTCGTCATTTTGAGCGCGTCCTTTTTATCGTTTGGTGAGAGTCGCCATGCCGTGATGGTGCGAACGTCGCCGTCGGCGCCGACACAGGTTTTCCAACTGCCGAAGACCAGCCTTAAGCCCAGCGACTGGACCGCGTGGGGGAAACCAAATTACGTGGAAACCTCCGACGCGGCCTGGACCTTCATGACAGACTATAAAAACGCGGAGCGCTCAACGACCTTGCCTTCAAACTGCTTTGAGATGCGTTACAAAGTCGAGCCCGCCAAAAAGAAATTAGAGTGATTCTTAGAAAAGATTTCCGGAGCTTAGAGGGGCCATAGTTGGGCCAGCAGATAGGCGGGCCG
>JAQGOU010000305.1 GCA_028293445.1 Verrucomicrobiales bacterium
GTCATCAATCCGCACGATTCTGCTGTTCTCTGATTCCGTACTCACCGCATAGATAACAGGATGAGCGCCGCTGAAATCAGCCGTCACATATCTGGCACCCCCGAGAAGTTCATTCGTCAAGGTATAGCTCCTGGTCCAGGCAGAACCGTCAAAATCCCAACGTTGCACACCGCCGTTCGGAGCGGTTCGATCATCGGCCAGGTAAATTATATTTCCATTCGGACTCACCTCCAGATCGGAAGAGGATGTCGAACCTGGAAAGATATTCGTCGGATTCGCTCCCGTGGAACTCTTTGGCATTCCGTCCAGTTTCAGCACGCCGTTGTTGCCGGAAACGGCGGAGACGCAATAGATGCTTCCGTTGAAAATACCAATCGAGCGCACATTGCCGAAATTGGTTTGGACCACGGCTGCAGCCGAATCAAAACCGAAGTAATAGGTTCCTACTGTGCCCGTGGCTGCACCCCAGAAATTAGTTCCATTGTCAGTCACGCCGCCGCGCCAGTAGGTTTGCGTGTACGAATCAGTATTGGCGACGCGCAGGGTGTATTGGGAAAACGTATCGATGATCGCAAGACCACGCGGCACGGTTGCGGAGGTGGAATCCTTCAAACTCGCGCCATAACTCAATGTGGTATTGTAACCGCCCAACACCAGCAGGCGTTGATCCGAAGACCGTGTCAGACAAGTGCCAGTAAGACTGCTGCCCGAACTGTTCAGACCGATTCCAACCATGGCAGAAGGGCCGGAGTCAGGAATGCTCACCGTGTTGAGATAGCTTCCATTCGTGGAGAATTGATCGAGCGCGAAAGAATTTCCGTTCAACGAGAGCACTTGCGCACCATTCCCGATACGGGTGACCACGAGGTTCGTATTGTAGATTCGAAACGGCGTGGCGGACACCGTTAGAGATACCGCTGCACTCGTGACACTATTTAAAGAGTTTGAAATAATGACGGAGAAAGTTCCCTGATCACCTGTCTGCACATTCGCAAGACTATAGGTGGCCGATGTCGCGCTGGAAATTGGCGCGCCATTCAACAACCATCGATAGGAGGGCGACGTGCCCGAGACGCCTACAGCGAAAACAACATTATCTCCGGCGACGACCGTTCGCGGTGTGGGTTGGGCGGTGATGACAAGAGGTTGCGGCGGCTCGCCACCCGTCACGTTCCCCCAGGTTTTTTCGACACGCAATTCATCCATGATACCGCTCGGTGCGTTGGTGAATTGGCAAAGGATGGCAAACGACCGCACCCCGTTGCCGTTCAAGCCAGTGGCTGATGAGTAATTGGAAGCAGAAAGTGTTGGCGTGGGAGGAGTGAGCAGGCCAAAAGTATTTGTTGGAGGATTGATCCAGAGATTTACATTCGTGACGCCGCTAACCAGTTCATACGAGCCCACGATGAACAAAACATCGTTCACGGCATGCTCGGTGGTGTCATAAACGAAGTCCGCTGCCGTGCTGCTCTTGCTCAGACCAAGGACATAACCCGCATTGACCCGCTTCGTCAGAACACGCGTTCCGATTCTCCCCAATTGTTGGGGCTGAGCGCCAGCCGTGTCACTGAAACCAGCAAAAGGGTTATTTGTAACGCTGGTCGGCACCGAGGTGAGGTCGGTGATTTTCAAAAGGTAAGAATAATAGAACGTGCCACTGTTGCCGTTGGTCTGCAGATCGAGCCGCGCGCCCATGTTCGTTCCCGAAACGAACGCAACACTATTGCCCAGTGACGTGGGCAATCCTGGGTAGCTCAAATTGTCGGATGCTATGATTGGTTGAGACCCTGGAAAATTGCCACCCAACGATCCCCATCCCTGCAGCAAGGCATTGGTCTGATTTGCGAGCGGGCTGCCGATTGCGTAACTGGTCGCTCCAGTCGTTGCGGTTGCGTCCGCGAACGGCTCATACGTCGGCAACGCTGAGGCATCGTGACAAGCAAGGATCGACAGAAACAGAAAGAATCTTTTCATACGCATGTAATTTGCGGGAGTGAACGCAATTTTTGGCCTTGCGGCTCAGAAGGTCAACCCATTTGACGTACGCGAACGCGCGAGGGAGGTCGGCGCAGTTCATCGCAATGGCCAGAATCGGGGAACCAGGAAAAGCGCAATAATGCCGATAAGAAGCGTCAGCAACGAACCCACCTTTAAGAAATCGACGAAACGATAGCGACCCGGGCCGTAAACCATCAGGCACGATGGTTCGAGCGGGGTGAGATACGAGCAACTTGCCGCCACGGCAATCACCATGGCGAAGGTTCTCGGATTCAAATTCAGTTGCACGGCGCTTTGAATGGCCACGGGTAGTACCACAATGGCCGCCGCTTGATTCGACATCGGTTGCGTCAAGGCAACTGTCATCACGAAAAAGCCGGACAGGAGCCAGATCGGATCGGCCGACCCGCTCCAGTTCACGAGCAACCCCGCCAGGTATTTGGCGGCGCCAGTATGTTCCATCGCAACGCCCAGGGAGAGCATGCTCCCGATGAGAATGATCGCTTTCCATTCCACCTCGCGATACGCCTCTTCGGGCGAAATACATTTCGTCACAAAGACCCCAATGGAACCGATGATCACCGCCAGGTGCGGCGGGACAACTTTGAACGAGGCCAACACAATCGCCGTCAGAAAAATTCCAACAGCAATCGGCGCTTTCTTTCGGTGAGGACGTTTTCCGTCGATGGGATTCAAAACCCGGACAACACGATCCTCGTCGAGCGCGACAATGTTTTCGACCCCACCTTGTAGTAAAAGAACATCTCCCGGTTTCAGGCGCTCGAGGCTCATCTTGCGCTGTAGATTTTCGCCATGACGGTTGATGCCGAGAACCTGCAAACCGTAACGCTCGCGAAAGCGGTATCCTTTCAGCGTCTGGCCGACGAGCCGCGATTTCGGAAGCACGATGGCTTCGACAAGATTCAATTGATGCTCCTGCAACAAAGGATCCGAAAGTTTCACGTCCGCTTTGATCTCAATGCCAGCGGTGTCTTTGATGTTCAGAATGTTTTCACGCACGGCTTCGACCAAAAGAATATCGCCCGGTTGCAGCAACGTATTGGGTTCGGGCTCAAGGTGCCGCGTTTTGTCGCGAATGATGCGAATGACCGTTAAATCCAGATCGCGTCCGAGGCCCGCCTCCCCCAACGTTCTTCCCACAAGCTTCGATTCCGGCAGGATTAAAATTTCAGTCAAGTAGGGACGCATTCCTAAAACCAGCGTTTGGTCCGCGGCGGCTTCTGTTCGATTCGGCAACAATTTGCGCCCGATGAAATACATGTAGAGTAAACCAATCACCGTGATGGGAATACCGACCGGAGCGAGTTCAAACATTCCCATCGGCTCCATTTTGTAACGGGTCATCAATCCGCTGATCACGATGTTGGACGAAGTGCTGATGAGCGTCACACAACTGCTGAGAATGGAGGAGAACGCCAGCGGCAAGAGCAGCTTTGACGGGCTGATTTTGGCGCGGGCCGCGATCCCCAGGACCACCGGGATGAAAAAGGCGGTGGAAGCCGTGTTGCTCATGAACGCTCCGACCACCGAGGACGCGATCATGATCGTCAGCAATAAAACGTTCGGGTTCGTCCCGGTAAACCTCAGCGCATATCGACCGACCAGGTCCATGACTCCCGTCCGCATCAGCGCGGCAGTCATAATCAGCAACCCGAGAATCATGATCACCGTGTCACTAC
>JAQGOU010000334.1 GCA_028293445.1 Verrucomicrobiales bacterium
GCTTCCTCGCACGCAAAGGCGATCGTGATCCAGGTCCCATGACCATTTGGTCCGGACTCCTACGCCTCAATGACTATTCCACAGGCTTTTATCACGCCTTGAAACTTATGGGTAATGCTTAGCCTCCAGGAGAGGGAATGGCCAATGTTGCCTAACCGATAGATCACGTGGATCTCGCAAATTCTGCCCTGGGTCGGATGGCAATGTGCCGATTGTGCGAGCGGACAGCATCACAAGATGATTTGCATATACCAAACGAGCGCTTTGGATTAACAGTGAAACCGATAATCTGATGGCAAAAGAATGCTCACAACTGAAATGGTTCTACCGTGGCTTTCTCGCCATCGCTGCATTCCTTGCCCTCTACGTGCTAAGCTATGGGCCGGCTTGCAGCTTGACGGCTCGCAGCATCATATCCCGCAACACCTACTCCTCTGTCTACAAGCGCTTCATTCCGAAGCCACTTCGCGTGGCTTATGTAAACGCGTGGGTACACGTCGACCCCGTCGTAGGCGACATCTTCGCAAATGGCGGTTACTAACGCGCACTTGTTCAGTTATGACGAATGCCCTAATGATTCGATGTAGTTAGGCGACATGAATACGAACCGACAGATTGCAAAATGGCTCGCCGCTACTTCTTTGGTCGTTCTCATAAGCGGCTGCTCGTCGGTTTGTCGTTATCCGGTGATGGAGCTTCAACGACTTCAGGCCGGCGATTGTTTACAGATCATTTTCACCAATGCCAGCAGCCAAGAGTTCCGCGAGGTCATTAATCCTGAGGGAGACGTTTCCTTACCGCTCTTCGGCAAACTGCACGTAGCCGGTTTGACGCTCGGGGAAGTTCGTCATGAACTTGAGACTGCCGGAGCTCCTTTCACTCGCCGCACGGTTGCTGTGTCCAAGTGTCCGTAACCCACTATGGCCCGAAAATTCGGTGAGATGTCCAGCCCCCTGCCATTGATGCTTGGAATTTGGATTTTCTCTGGAGCTTGGACGCTTGGTGCTTGGAGCTTCGCCCTGCTACGTCCCCGGCGGACTCATCGCGGCGTCTGGCACAACGGACGGCATCACAATCGTCACCGGCTCACTCTGCGCGCTTTCGCCACCATCGTTCACAGCCGAAACAGTAATCTCCACCGTGGAGGCGGGTGGCAGATTCTCCAGCATGAAATCGGGGTCCGCGGGCGAGCCGACGTGCACCGGCTCCGCATCTACGCCGATGATGCGTTGGAAGACACGATAATGACTCGCACGCGCGGGCGCTTTCCATTTGACGTCCGTGAGCGTTGCGGTGACCGGCTTGGCAATCACGTTTTCGGGCACGTCGGGCGTCGCTTCGGAATCGGGAATGTTCAGGCCGAACGCCAGCCAATGCGCTGAATCATCTTCCAGCACGGTTTGCAATTCAGTGACCAAACCACGCATGCGTTTGCGCAAGGCCGCGAAGGCGGCATCGCGAGCGATCCGTTTCTTCCGGCCATCCGACGTCGCCTCGGCAAACGCCGCACGGGCATTGCCGACGCGTGTCTTGAGCGCGTCTGCATTGGCAGCAGTCACCTGGAGGAACGGGTCCTGATGCTGCGGATTGTTCTCAAAGTATTTCTTCAAAGCACCGGCCAGGACTTCACGCGACGAACTCAGCGCCGGCACCGCCGTCGATTGCTTCGGGAAACCGGTCGCGGCCCAGAGCTGCGTCCAACGGCTGCCGAGGAAATGCACGAGCACACAACGGGCATCGCGCAGATAATCTTTCAATTCGGCATCGGCAGCGTTCAAGATCCCGACCAACTCGCTGGCCGTCGCCACGGCCGTATCGGAAGCGATCATGGCCGCCACCGCGCGATCGCGCACCAACGTCATGACGTCGAGGGTATTTTGTTTGATGTCGAGCTGCGCCTGACGCTTTTCGAGGCCACCAATCATCTGGTTCACCAACGCAATGGCGGTGGCTTTGTGTTTTGGAATTGTATTATCCATAAATTCTTTTTTCCTGATCACTCGGACGCGCGACCGATCATTCTTAACCGCAACTCGCGACGAGTTATCCCAACATCGGAAGGAGGAGTCGGAATCCCGAAGGGTTCCATTCCACTTATAGTTCTGACTCCACGAGTCCCTGACTCTTTTTTACCGCAGGATTAGCAACATCGCGGCAGAGAAACAGTATGGGACTCGTGGAACTCGTCCTTCCGAAATGGGACGTTCCCAAACGAAAGTGCTGCTGAGCTACAGGCAAAACTGGAAGACAAATTTGCCCTTCCGCGAGCCCCCCGCCCGTCTGCTAGCCCATTTGCGCCTAATTTCCGAAGTTTGGCAAGGTTTTCGGGTGGTTTGGGACGAGTTTTAGCCCAAAAATGTTCAAGCAATGACGTTTGAATAGTTTTTTCTACTACAATAGTTCCCGCTAAGTCGGATTTAATCTTCTTCTATATTAAATTATCACTACCACTAAATTTTTTAAATAACTTCATATAGGATTGTTCCGCTCTATGTATTTTTATAATTAAACTGCCTTTATTTGTTCAGATAGACTGATTTTTAATCTTTTTTTGTCTTTGTTTTTTTAAACATCGTCATTTTAAAAGTTTTATTATTCTGAAATTTTCCCTAACCCGAGTTCGCGAAGTGCTTTTTCGGTTCAAATTTCCACCGGGGAACCAAAACCGTTCGGACATCGTACATTGCTGCGCCCGGGACGGGTGCTGTCCAGGGAATGTCGAGTTGCGCACGGGCCTCGACAACTCTGCAGCAGAGATTTACTGTCACGCACAGGAAGTCCCGTTGATTTATGCGTTATTCAGCCGCCTACATATTGAGGTTCAAAAACGCCAATCAACTCAGGAAGAAGGGCGATCCGAACGGTGCAATTAAAATGTTGCGGGCTTTGGTCGTCGATTTTCCAAAGAAGCCGGTCGCTTACTTGATTATCGGAGATATTTTATGGGACCAAGGCCAACTCCCCAAAGCCTCGGCGGCATTTCGAGCCGCAACCAGGGTTTTTCCGAAATCTGAAATCGCCTCACTGGGTCTATTTCATACTTTGTGGCGGCAGTCCAAAACTGATGCCGCTTTTGAAGAGATGAAACGATTCCAGCGCATTTCCTTTTGCAAAGATTATCAGGAGATAGTCGACGAGATTCTCCAGCAGCCGTGACGAATGTGGAGGGACAAACAATCAACACAAAGGACAGGAAGATTGAACGAGCCCGAAGGACCACAAAGGAGCGCGGCTATGTCGCAGACTAGCCGCAGCAGCCGCGCACGTATGAGACGGCTTTGAGTTACGAGGCTGCTGCGCCTGGTCTGCGACACAGGCGCGGTCCGTGTCCGCAATCCTGATGACGCCGTTCGACAACGGCTCGACACAGATGAAGCGTAGATTTACCATCAGATCAGGAACAAGTTTGTGATGTCATATCTCTGTAGAAGTTCTCTCGTATGCGCAAAGGAATGAAGCAGGTTGTTCTCGGATTTGTGGTGATTGTTATCCTCTGCATCGGAGCGCTTTCTTTAGCTGTATATCCGAAGTTTTCCAACATGAAGAGCGAGTACACAACGGCTGGCGTCATTGTGGATCTGGATGCCTACGTGCATGCACATCCTGGTAAATGGCCGAAGTCGTGGAAGGATTTAGGCGATGGGTCGGACGGTTCAGCATACACGAAATTCCGGTTCGATCTATCGACAGCTTCGATGTTGCAAAACCCGCAGTTGATTTATGAGGCTGTAACCCCGTTACGTGGACGCTATTACACCTACCCCCACGCCAAGCGACAGTTAGACGAAGTGTTAAGAAAGATAAAAGAAGGCACGTCGTCGCCTAAGGAACGAAAATAAAGTTTTCTGCTTAAAACTCGCTACGCTCGCGCCTGCGGCAGAATGGAGTTTCTGTGGTGGGATTTAAACCCCAGGTGTTCGCTGCGCTCGACACCAATCAAGGGGAGATTTATTGTCTGCGTCTTGAACCACGAAAAACATCACCGTACTACGATGTCCCGCATTTCGATCACCTTACTGTTGGTCGTTCAGGTGTTTGCTCTCAGTCTTCTCCTCGCCTGCCGGGGTCAGGCAGCCCGTTCGGCAGACGACATCATGATATGCAAGCAGTTCTACGCAGAAGCATTGATGCGGATGGAGGATTTGAAGCATGACGCTTTTCAACCGGGAGACCTCACCTTTGCACAGCTAAAAATTCTCACCCCCGGTGACCCGGACTGGCGTAATGCCCAGTTCTTAGTTTTAAGTGGGGAGTGGAAACCCCAGAAGGGTGAAAAGAAGATTGTAATTGTCTGCGGTCAGTCCCGTGTGAATGAGAGCGGACAGCGGGTTCATTGTGTCGGCTACAGCACCGGAGAAGCAGCTTGGCTTCAGGAGGCAGAGTTGGCTAAGTTGCAATGGCGAGACTTCTCAGTGTTGCCTAAGATCCGCCCGTGACATCGTGGATTGAAACTCGCTGCGCTCGCGCCTGCGGCAGAATGATTTTCTGTGGCGGGACAACAGCCTCGGGTGTTCGCTGCGCTCGACACGGATGAACGAGAGATTTACCGTAACCGTCGTGAACCGTTCCATATCTTCGCCACGCCTTCCGTGAACTACTCCGAACAAAGAGGCCATCCCGCAGACTTTGAGGTTCGATACCGATTCTATAAACCAGAGGAAGGTGGGCGTCTCTCCGGTCCATCGTGGCAGCATTATCGTTGCGACTGGGCCTACGAAGGCGATGACATTGCAGCTGGCATCTACATGATTTGGCCTGAGTTCATCTCAGAGGACGGCTCGATTCAACCAGAGGGTTCTCCTGTTCCCTGGTCGGGTACAGCAACCATGTGGATCTTGATTCCAGAATTGCGCGCGCAGATTCACCCGGAGCCGGATCCGCGAGGGCGTCCGTGGCTACTTTATGGAGGGTAGTCGTCGCGTCGCGGAGGCAGTTGTTACGCGCGTCCTCGGTTTACATTCCAACCCAACTGATCCCAAGAAAGTCAGCTGACCTTGTTGGATTCCCATCCCGGTGACGGCTCCACTCGCGCCTGCTGCAGAATGATTTTCTGTGGTCGGACTTAAGCCCCGGATGTTCGCTGCGCTCGTCCACCGAAAACTTCCTGACCTACGCTGGACAATGCCTAAACAGACCTTTACCGTCGCGGGCATAAACCGAGCCAGCCAACGGTTCTGTGACTTAAGATAACTTTAGGCCGACTCGCACCACCGCATGAATACACAAACTATAAAACGATTCAGCACGCTACTCGGACTCCTCACCGTTCTTCTCATTACGGGCTGCGCTAGCACCGATGAGATCGTCCTCGATTCTACGAAGCGAGCGTCGACGACCAGTGTTGATATTTACAAGGACGGCAAGCTGCCCGACAGGAAGTTCAAGGAGATAGCCGAGCTTTCATTCCTTGGTCCAAGAGACGCTGAGTTACGCGCTCAGAAGCGATTCATGGGTCAAGCTCAGAAGATGGGTGGTAATGGAGTAATCTTTAGCGTGGATGGAGGCAGCGTGAAAGGTGGCGGCACTCTGTTCCAGACGGTTGCATATGTCTTCAAGGGCAAGGTTATCGTTTATGAATAGCCGTCGGGGGGCAACGGAGGCGGAGCGCCGATTCTATGACGGCTTTGCTGGATTCCCATCCCGGAATGAAACTCGCTCCGCTCGCGCCTGCGGCAGAATGAGTTTTTGTGGTGGGACTTAAACCCCGGGTTAGCCGCACTCGACACGGGCGGATCAGCGCGTTTACCGTCACGTCCATGAACCCAGACAGGCAACAGTTTCGTGGCGTGATATAGATTGCTAGGCGACGTATGCGCTACTTCACTTCCAGGCGGCTGATGATTCTCGGAGCCTTCGTCGCCATTGTTCTCTGCGGACTGCTCGCGTTGTTTATTCCGGCTTCATCATCGTCGGGAAAATGTACCATCGGGTTTTCGCATTTCACGAACGATACGTCCGGTCTCAGAGTCGCGGTGTTCGATATCACCAACACGCACGAGCGCCGCATCGGCTTTATGAGATGCGCGCGAATCCGGACGCCTACTGGCTGGCCCGGGCCCGATTTCGGTGGCCAACCGCCATTGTTTGGTGACCGTTGGTGGGTTCCGCCTCACTCCAGCATTACTTTCTCAGTTGCGCCTCCTACGAATAACGTTACATGGCGGGTCGATGCGTTCTACAAGCTGGAGCCGCCGCTCCGCGGCAAGGTGCTTTACGGATTATTCCGGTTGCTTGACGGTTGCGGAATTCGTTTATCCATGCCCGAGAGCTTGTATCCGCGCGACTGGGAGCACACCGTTGGGCCGGAGCTTGGTCTTTCCTCCCCTCCTTGAAACTCGCTGCGCTCGCGCCTGCGGCAGAATGAGTTTCTCTGGTGGGACTTTTACCCCGGGTGTTCGTTGCGCTCGACCCGGGCCCACCTTCCTCCCGTGGCCCCGGCTCTCCGAATTGCCCCTGAGAACTTCCGGCCTCACGCTCGACACGGATGAAACAGAGCTTTACCTTCACGCTCATGACCCGTGATCGCCACAATCCTGTTCACTAAGAAGCTGGTAGGCCACTTCGCACGCTCTAAACATGCGCAACATCTTGCTCATCCCAGTTCTGCTCTCGCTGCTTTGCGGTTGTGCAAACCATCACACCGCTGTTGGCAGGACAGATTACCTTCCGACTGGCACTGACTTAGCCGTGAATTTGGGTGTAGAGCGTTATGGTGATTTGTGCCGATTGCGCGACGGTCTCATTGCCGCCGGTTTCCGATGCGGCGAGCGCGCCATGAGCCTGAATGCAGCACCGATTCTGGTCTTGCCGGAGGATTTCGGCAAGGCGCAAACTCTTGCGAGAAAGATTATCATTCGTGACTCCTTGACCGTGCGGATTTGGAAGTCGCCCGGTTCAGCAGAGCTTGAGGTGTGGGACCATGGCCGGAAGTCGAGAGACGAGGAATACAAGTTTTATTGAGATGCGCTCGCGCCTTCGGCAGAATGATTTTCTGTGGCGGGGCTTAAAAACCGGTGTTCGCTGCGCTCGACCGCGCTCAACCGGGGCTACCTTTCTCCCGTGCGTCCAACACCCCGTAACCCCGCCGCGAACTTCGCCCCGCGCTCGACACCGGACAACGAGAGATTTACCGTCGCCGTCATGAACCGTTCGATATCTAAACTCCTGGGCATACTCCTCTGTTAAACTATTTCGCGTATGCCCAACATTGTTTCCAAGATCATCATGTGGTTGACGTGGTTGTTCGTCGTTCTGCTCGCCGTCCTCATGGCGCACTATCTGACAAAAGGCGGACCCAGAATTAACAGCTTCTCCAGACCTTTCGATCTCTTTGCCACCGGCATGTTTCTTATCCCGGTCCTGATGTGTGGAGGTCTTCGCTTTTGGCTGTCGCGCATTCGCAATCCGTGGGTCGCGCTTCTTCCTTTTTTCGGCGGAGTCTTTTTCGCGTGGCAGGCAGGACTATATGGCATCTTTCTTTTACCGGAGTTCTGCATGGTTTTTCAGATCCTCAGCGCGGTCCTTTTCCTTGCCTACCTGCCGGTCTTTGTGCAACTGCGCCAGACCCCGCCATCGTTTCCAACAACCAAGGCCTAACCGAACAAACAGCATTGGTCCGAGTGGGCAGCCTGGGCGAAGCGGCGATGCTACGACGATTGCTGGATTCCTAACCGGATTGAGACTCGCGGCGCTCGACACCGAGGATGGAGAGATTTACCGTCGCCGTCATGCGAGCACGCCTTTCTATCCTGGTCTTGTCGATGATGCCGCTCATCGCTTGCGCGAACCCGGTGCAGATAGACGGTCAGTCGTTGATTGCTTTTGGCATTGTCGCCTTCGCAGCATTGGTGGTTGAGTCAGGCATCGTCACGTTGGCGATGGTTTCTTGCGGGGTCTCCGTAGTGCCAACATTTTTTATTCTTGCTCTCGCAAACGTCGCCCTGTTTCTTTTCGCATTTCTTCCGCTCACGGGACGAGTATCCCTCTGGTTCCTTGAGCCGGGTGTTGTCCTGGCCGATACAATTCTCATCAAGCTCGTGTTGTCAGCTCCGTTTCTTCAGGGAGCTGGATTTCTAGGCGTGACCTGGCGACGAGCTTTGGTGGCGTCTTCCCTCGGGAACACGGCGTCGTTTTTCGTCGGCGTGCTCGCGAGTGGAGCGCCTTGGATTGTGCATGAGACTGGAATGTAATGACGTCTAAGTTCACCGCGCTCGATTCGGGGCTACCTTCCTCCCGTGAACTCCCCCACCCCTCTCGACATCCGCTGCTATGACTAACGTCAAGGTTCCTGCAGGAAAAGAAAGTCCAGTGCCGGAGCTCCCTTCTGGGAAACTTTGCTAAATAAATATCCATTGAGCTTGGAACTGGTACCGTCGCCCCGATGTTGTCTATTTCCTTTGTCCGGAACGTTGTAATCGGTTGGGTTGGATTAGTCTCCGTTGTTTGCACCGCTCACGCCACCTGTGTGTCTCCTCCAGATGCTTCTGGCTGGTGGCCTTTTGATGGCAACCTGCAGGACAGGGTCACCACAGTCTCCGCCTCCATGACCGGGATCGAAACTTATTCAACCGGTAAAGTTCTTCAGGCTGTTCATTTCGATGGGGCCAGCAAACTGAGAGTTGCCGGCACCGCGAATACAGATATAGGGGCGGGAAGCGGGTTCACCATTGAAGGTTGGATCAACCCGGCGGCCATGGATCGACCGATCGTCGAATGGAATGACGGCACCCTGATTGGAATGCACCTTTGGGTCGGTCAAGGCAGTTTGTACGCCAATCTTCGTTCCGGAATTGACGACGACGTTTTGATGGAATCGGCCGGCGGCTTGGTTCAGCTCAACACCTGGCAGCATGTCGCGCTCTCCTTCGTAAAAGCGACAGGAGTGGCGACAATGTATGTCAACGGAAGCCAGGTTGCCCAGCAGACCTTCCCTGGCTTAAGTCCGCGAACCACCTATGACTTGGTCATTGGGCATAGCATTGTTCATGACGGCTATTTCTTCGATGGAAGTATGGACGAGATGACCATCTACCCGAGATGTCTGAGCGCTTCTGAACTCCAGGGTGTCTACGATGCCGGCGCGGCGGGAAAGTGCCCGGCCGACACGGCTCCGCAAATCATTCAGCAACCGCAGCCGATCACAACGTCGGTGGGGACCATTCAA
>JAQGOU010000336.1 GCA_028293445.1 Verrucomicrobiales bacterium
GCAAACGGCCACGGTGACCAACAAGACCTATCCCTACACTTCGAGCGCGGGAAACTTTTCCGTGGCGCCGGATGGAGCTCTCTGGACCTGCTCGGGTTTCGCTTCCTACGCCTATCGAAGCACTAATGGCGGGCGCAGTTATACTGCCTTCGATATCAACGCACGCGTGCCAACTAATTATATCCCATTCATTAACGGACAAACCACTTTCGGAAAGGTTTTCAGCATTGTCGCGACGCCAAAAAACGAAATCATCGTCGGTACCGAAACCGGCGGTTATCTCCATTCCACCAACAACGGCCAAACGTGGACGAGTCTCGATCCGAACTTCACCAGTACCAACAGTCTCAATCCGCTCGGGCACATCGGAAATGCGATGGTCATCGGCTACGATCGTTACGCCAATGTGCTTTGCCAAAACGGAGAATTTAGCAGTCCGTTTGCGGGTGCCACCAATTGGATAAATATCAAACTCATCGAGTATCGTCCTTCTGACGGCTCTTATTTCAAAGCGGATAATAATATTCCCAGTCCTCTGTTTCCGCCGCAAATCCTGACCACCATCTCTGGCGATTCATTTACGTTCATGAACCAAAACTGGCTTCTGGAAGGCGGTATCTATCGATCTTCGGACGGCAGGCATTGGACGCAGTTCAACGAGGGGATCCCCGCGCTGACGCTTCCATTCGCGCCTGGGATTACCAATGCCGTTGCGCCTGGTAATTGTATGACCGCAGCGGGGACGGTCTTGTTCGTTGGCACTGGCACTGGGCAAATCTATCGCTTTGATAGTACGCCGCCGCCGATCACCAATCATCCGCCCATCGCACTGCCACAATGTCTAAATGTGACGGGAGGCGCTTCAACGAATTTTATTCTCAGCGCGAGTGATGCGGACAATGACCCGCTCACATTCAGCATTACGACTCCGCCGCAACACGGTTTCCTCACGGGCACACCGCCGGATCTGACTTACACTCCCACAAACGGATTCATCGGACTCGATGGCTTCTATTTCGACGTCAGCGATGAAATGGCCACGTCTCCGCCGGTCATTGTGAATATCGCGGTCAATTTCGCCACCAATCCGATTCCGCAGATTCTCCTGTCGATTCCGAATACTCGTGCGTGTGTGATCGCGCCCACCAACATCACATTGGTTGCCGTGGCCACCGACAGCGACGGAATTCGCCGCGTTGACTTCGATGTGGAAACCGGTCGTATCGCATCGATCACTAATCCGCCTTACACTTTCGTCTGGACGAATCCGCCTGCAGGCACTTACACCCTTGCTGCGCGCGCTGTAGATAACCTGGGCGCACGGGCCTGGAGTGCGCCATTAACCATTTCAGTGTTACCGCTGCCGCTCCAAACCACGATTCAGACAGGCAGTTCGAATTTGTTTTTTGTCAGTTGGCCGCTCGTTTTCAACAATGCTCTCCTGGAGTTCTCGACTAATGTTAATGGGCCTTGGGCACTGGTTTCCACCGCCCCTCTTGATCGCAATTACTCTGAGCACGTGGTCACGCTGACCAACGATTTGCCCGCGCAGTTCTTCCGACTTTTTGCGACACCGTAGATATACGTCGAGTGGCGTATGGCGCGTTCTCATCGTTTCCCTCACAGTCGCGTCATGAAATCTCACCGACCCACTCGAATCGCATTTTTGCTTTGCTTCGCGTTGCTCGCCTTTGTTGTTGCGCCCGCCTCGGGGATTACGTTGACGAATCCCATTGTCTTCGTGACCCAGCCGCCGATCCCGCGCGAGTTGAACAGCTCTATCTCAAATACATTTTTGTCCGTGGTGACGATTTTTGGCAATCAACAGGCCGACACCGCGCACGCGGCGAGGGGCGGGGATCTCTGGCTCATGACTACCAACCAGGGACTCGTCAATCTGACGCGCAAGGGCGGCTACGGGACGAACGGCGTTCAGCATGGAAGCGGGATTGGTGTGCGCGATCCACAGATTCATTGGAGCGGTAAAAAAGTTTTGTTCAGCATGGTGGTGGGCGCCCCGACCGGTTCCAATGATCTGACGAAGTTCTTCTGGCAGTTGTATGAAGTCACGAACCTTGACGCAGTCATTTCCAATACGAATACAACACCGGCGATCGTGTTGGTGACAAATCAACCATCCAATTACAATAACGTCACCCCATGCTACGCCACCGATGGACGGATTATTTTCATGAGTGATCGGCCGTTCAACGGTGTGCTTCATCTTAATCCAGAACTCGACGAATACAAAGGCAACCCAACGGTCAGCGGCACCTATAGTTTGAATCCCGTGAACGGCGATCTCAAGATGCTCGAACATACCCCGAGTGGCGCGTTCAATCCTTTTATCGACAGCTTCGGTCGGCTCATCCTGACGCGTTGGGACCATCTTACCCAGGATCCCGTGGCTACGGACGACCGCTTAAGCCGCGGCACCAATGGATCATTTAACTTTGCTACCGAAGCCATCAACGCCTTTACGTCCACGAATACGCTGGAGACTTTTCCCGAGCCCCGAAACTTTGACACCAACTACACCGCCCAGTTAGGAGTGAATGGAAATAGCTTTAATTTATTCCTGCCGTGGCAACTGGACCAGGACGGTGGGAATGAGGAGGTTTTGAATCACGTCGGGCGTCATGAGTTGTCGCTGGCAATGTCGAAGTCGTTCACGGCGGATACGAATCTCGTGACGTTTAGCAATCTCGCATCTCGCGCGGCCTCCGGCGTCACCAGTGCGAATACCAATAATCTCGCCGCGTTTTTTCAAATCACGGAAGATCCGCGCACCAACGGTCTTTATTGGGGCGTTTCCGCGCAGGATATTTCCATCCTGGGCGGCAACCATTCGGCCGGGCAAATCCTCACTTTGAATGGTGGACCCAATGTGAATCCGACCAACATGATCGCGAACAACATTACCGCGACCAGTGGTGCGAACGGCCCGAATTCCTTCGGTCTATTTCGCAATCCGTTACCGATGTCCGATGGCACGCTCATATCCGTCTTTACGGACACGGTGAACAATGGGTGGGACACCAATATCGGCACCGCTTCCATGCCGCTCTCCAAGTTTCATTTTCGTCTCTACACGATGGTTCCGAGCGGGATTCTCTGGACGACAAACCTGACGCTCACCGGCGGCGGGATTCAGAATACCTCCATTTATTGTGATGGCGCGATGCTCGTGACGAACAGCGCGACGATGTGGGAGTTGCAACCGGTGGAAGTGCGGGCGCGACCGATTCCGACTCCCTTGAAATCCAGCGTTGGTCCCATCGAACAACAAGTTTTCATCGACGAGCAGGTAGACTTACTAACTTTTCAGGCGGATCTGGCCGCGCGCAATCTCGCTCTCTCGATCAGCCGTGATGTCACTGCGCGTGACGTTGCCGATAAACAACAACCCTACAATCTCCGCGTGCCCGGCGGAACAAACTCAATCCCGAACACGGGGAAGACTTACGACATTACGCATCTGCAATTCTTCCAGGCCGATTATCTGCGCGGCTACACTTACGGCACGACGAATATCCAACCAGGCCGACGCATCCTCGCGACCCCGATGCATGACACGGCCGCATTTAATTATCTCAGCAAAAAAACCAATGCTCCCATCGGCGGGACGGAGTTGATGAGCGACGGTTCGCAAGCAACGATCGTTCCCGCCAATCGCGCGATGACCTGGCATCTTACCGGCACCAACAACAACGACAGTGTCGTCAAGGAGCGGTATTGGATCAGTTTCCGCCCGGGCGAAATTCGCACCTGCGCCAATTGCCATGGTATTAACGACAAGGATCAGATCGGACGTCCGTCACCGTCGAACCCACCGCAAGCTCTCCGCGAATTCCTGCGCTTCTGGCGCACGAACGCTGCGTCGGCTTACGCACTCACTGTGAACAATGGAACCGGCGGCGGAAGTTTCGGTGCTGGCAGCATCGTTTCACTCACCGCCAATCCTCCGGCCTCCGGCACGGCGTTTCTGCGCTGGAGCGGCGCCACGGTCAGCAACACCCTTTCCAGCGTCACGACGTTCGTCATGCCGACCAACAGCGCAATCGTCACCGCTGTGTACACTAATTTGCCATCCCCGCTTATTACGAGTTTTGCGTTAACGGGAGGTGGAACAAACATCTCCGTGTCGGCGCAGGGCTACGCAAACCAGGCATGGATACTGCAAGGCACGATCGATTTAGTGAACTGGACGAACATAAACACGAACAATGCGAGCCAAGTAGGAAATGTTCAGTTCACTATCCCCATTTTGTCAGGGACTCCTCAAAGCTTCTATCGCATAGAAGCGCCATAGCCATTGAGGAGTTCATCACGTCGAGGTAGGACCACTGTTGCAAATGAAAAAGGCTGCCCGGGAAACCGGGCAGCCTTTGTTGCGGAAATTAATGATTACCGTGAGTAGTTTTGACTCAAGTAAGCGCTGCCGGTCGAGGTGGCCGTGAAACTCAAGAGTCCGCCCGATACATCGGGGAGCGGCACCGACGCCCAAAGCCCGTCGGCAAGAGCTGCTGGGCTTTTCACGTTGCCATTCGTCGTCATGGGCCAGGCACCTGCCGCGGGGGCATCTGCTTTGACCAATTCAACTTTGGGCTGCGCTGGTTTGAAAACGATGACGAGGGTGGCACTGCCGCGCGTGATGATCGCGTCAGGATTCGAAAGAGAGAGGCGCACGGTCTCGTTGCCCTGGCGAAGGGAATTCACCGGGATTGAAATTGTGAAAGTCTTTGAGGGAGCCAGACCCGAAAAGGAAAGGGTGTTTGTCACGCCGATGAAACCTTGGCCCGAAGTTGAGCTGCCGTTGCTCGCCTTATACTCAACCGAGCCGCTGTAACCGCGATTGCCGGGAATGAAACCGACTTCGATAATCGCGTTAGTGGCATTGTTCTCCACGTAATAAACGTCGCTGGTGAAAAAAAACTCATTGGGCTGCGCGATCTTGGCGCTGGCGCTGAGACCGCAGAGGGATGCCACGAGACAGATCGTTTGGATTGTTGATTTTAGTTTCATTGGTTGAATCACGTAAACAAGTTACCTGAACTCATAGGCATATAGAAACGGAGGAGACGCCGGTTGAAGGGCAAGGCTTAGGCTGTGACGGTGGATGGGAACGCCTGTCAGGTGGTAGTGGTTTACGGAAGGCGTCTGGGGACAAGCCCCTTGGTCAAACCAAGCCCATGTGCGGGGCGAAGCGGTTGTGCATCATTTTGTGGACGACTTCTTCAAACCGATCTGCTCCACCGGCACCGGCTTGAATCCGGGCAATTCCTTGTAAACTGTAGCGTTTGCTTTCAGAAGGAAATTTAAGTGAACGGCGTCGGCGAAGCCTGGGTCTGCGTTGGTGGAGAAGTTGTTGCGGACGGTGCCAAGATCGCGGGCTTCCTGGGCTAACTGCATCTCGCCGCAGCGGACGATCAGATTCTGCTCCACCACGTTGCGCACGGGATAGCCCGGACGATTGTCGAGATAGTCCAATAGATACGGGTAACGGCTTTTCCACGGTTCTTCCTTGTAAGGCATGCTCTTCAGATCCGTGGTCAGAGTTGTCCAGTCCTCATCGTGAGTCGCCGCGAAGCCGATCCCACGATTATCGATGAAGATCGGAACGGGGCAATCTACAATGATATTATTTTGAATAATATTGTCGCGACCGCCGCCCAGCAAAAAAGCCCGCGCGGTCTGGCTAATGACGTTTCCGAAACAGGTGGTCCCGGCCGCTGCGTCATCCAGGTAAATCGCCTGGTTGCCGACGGTAGGCCCTCCGCCGATTTCGTGGATGAAATTATAACGAATGATATTCCCCTGTACGGACCAATGGCGTCCAGTATAGATCGCTGCAGCATCATCGGTTTCCATGCAAACGTGATGAATTTCATTGAACTCCATCAAGTGATCGTTGCCGGTGAAATCCATCGCATGGTGTGGCGCGTCGTGAATTAGATTATGCGTAGCGCGACAACCGCACCCGCTGAGAAAGATTGCGTCTTTATGCGTGCGGAAAAGGCGCCCGAAGTGATGGATGTGATTGTTGTCGGCGTAATTGCCGCAAGAGATGAGATTCGTTCGGTTCCCCCCGTCGAGCGAAATGCCCGCGCCGCCAATCCCATAGATTTCGCAATCGACGATTCCATTGTGTTCTCCGCCCGAGATGGCAACGGCATCAGTAGCCAGATTGCGGATGATGCAATTCGTGACGAGAACATCACGCCCATTGCTGACCGTAATGGCCGCGCCTCGCGAGCCTTCAAAGAGCAGTCCCTGAAGGGTGACATTCGACACATTGGTGAAACTTACCATGCTCGCTTGAAGAAGTGAGAGGGCGATCTTAGGCGAAGGGTTTTTGTTCGTGGAATCGACGTAATCCTTCGGCGGCCAGAAATAAAGAATGCCGGTTTTACGATCCAGATAATATTCTTCCGGCGCATCCAATTCTTCCAGGAGGTTCAGTGCGTAAAAGTCTCCGCCTGAAGGCCCGCCGACTCCGTACCAATGCGGTGCGGAGAAGAGGATCGATTTTTCACGGGGAAATATTTTGGCGACTTTCAGAACCTCGTTGTACCATTTGTAAGACCAGAATCCGTCGAGAAACACTTCGTCACTGGCGAGCCAGCGTTCCGGTCGATTACCTTCGTAGGTTATTTTCCCTGGACGATCCGGTTTCTCGCCGAAACGCGGCTTTGTTCCTGAATCAAGCACCACGCCCATTCTGGCAAAGCCGGTGTTTGGCCAGCGGGCCAGGTGCATTGGTTTTGCCCCGAAAAACAATTCCGGCCAGCCATTGTAACCGCGAAATTGATTGGGCCAGGCCGCGCCGAAGTCATTCAAGCCGAATTGTCGCAGATCGATTTGTAAAATGTTTGTGCGCGCGCTCTCGTCGAGGCGCTTCAACACGGCTGGGTCGGTCACTGGATGGAAGGCCAGCATCGAAAGCTCAATTCCGCCAACGAAGCAGGGTTGTTCATGCTGAAATGCACGATAGACAATTGGTGCGTTGGACTGACCGGAATCTTCTGCGGCCAACGCAAAACCTTTCTTCAGTAGATAGGTTCCGCCGCGGATCCAAATTGTCGCTCCGTTTGAACGTGATGAAGAATTCTTCTTCGATTTGCGCAATTCATCCCGTGCACGTTCCAGCATAGCGAACGGTTTGCGCTTGGTGCCAGGATTGGTGTCACGACCGTCTGGAGCCACAAACAATTCTTTTTGAGCCGCAGTTTGCCCCGAGGTGCAGGCGAGAAAAATAAAAACGAGGAGAAGGGAGATTTTCATTTTGCGTGCGTGTGAATGCTTTTAAGCAGAGCGGGATCAACCATGCACGTCAACGGCTAACCCGGCCGAGTTTTCGTTGTTTGTGCGACGAAATTCAGATCTACGCCGAAAGCACGGCTTAGTGGAGGCCATTTTGTGTAAATTCTCGTTGAAGTCCCAAACGTATGCTATAACAGTTCGATAAATGGTCGCCTCCATCTCATTTCATTGGTTCCACTGGTTTGACCTGGTAGTGGTATTGGTTGGCGGCGTTGGAGCGTATCTGGGGCGACATGGCCCGGCGGCCAAATACATTATAGGATTCGTTCGTTGGTTGTTTGTTCTTCTGATCTGCTCGGTTTTGTATTCCCTACCGACGGTCTGGATTGCACCTGTGTTCGGAATGCGTCCGGATATTCTGGCACTAATTATTTATCCTTTGACGGTGCCTGCGGTTTATTTGGCGCTTGGATTCGCGTGGCGAGCGTCATACGGAAGAACGCTTAAAATGGAATGCTTTGGGAATAAGGAGCATTACGTCTCGATGTTCGCGGGAATGCTCCGGAGTTTGGTTATTCTATTTGTGGTCATGGCCTGGATCAATGGCAGGTATGTCACGGAAGATGACCTTCAAAAGTATGAAGTGTTCAGTCAGGAGAATTTTGGAAGCCTCCGTTGGCCGGTCCTTTCCACGGTTCAGCGGGATGTTTTTGTTGATGCTTATACCGGCAAGTTGGCCCGACGCTATGTGAGTGCGCTTTTAGTGACGCCGTTTCCGCCGCCACCGTCTGTGGAAGACCCTGCTGCTCTTGCGGACGAAGAGCTTATAAGGGAAAGAAAAATGAAGGCGGCCCAAGCTGACGCGCCGGACGGTGCCGAGGGGATCATTGACGAACTCGAAAATGGCCGAGGAAAAAAACGAACCCCCCGTTCTAAAGTGCCAGTGGTGCAAACCCCTGCCGTGAGCAATGCAGCGCCTGTTGTGCCGATTGTCTATCATCAATTGACCTTAAAGGGAATCTCCGGAACCGGGAACAAGCGGTTGGCTCTGATCAACAATCAAACTTTGAAAGAAGGCGAATCTGCATCGGTCAAGGTAGACACTCAAAAAGTTAAGGTTTTCTGCAAGGAAATCCGGGACTCCTCGGTGCTAATCGAGATGGACGGCAAGCCTGAAATCTTTGAGTTGCTGTTGGGTGGTGGTCAGACGACGAACTCGGTCAAAGGCGTCGGGGTAAAATAGACTGGAGAAAATCCAATTGGGTGAACAGAGGCCGAAACGCCCTGCATCCAATCGAGCACAAAAAATCGTCCCTCCAGGCGCCTATTTAATTGCCTTCATTTTCTGGACTGTGAGAAGTGATCCAGTGGTAGGCTAAGCAGAATGTCAGAGCATACAGAATCATCAGAGATCGCCCCGTTACGGCAGGAAAAGTTCCTTCTATTTATTCTGGCGGCCATTCAGTTCACGACGATTGTCGATTTCCTAATTGTCCTTCCCTTGGGTCCGCAATACATGCGCGTGTTCAAGATTTCTCCCGCGCAATTTGGGTTGATGGTTTCGGCGTATGCGATTAGCGCAGGAATTTTTGGCATCATTGCAGGTTTTTTTCTGGATCGCTTCGATCGAAAACGCGCTTTGCTCTGGCTCTACTCCGGGTTCACCCTCGGAACACTTTGCTGTGCGTTGGCCCCGAATTATCATTTGTTGGTGGCGGCCAGGGTGGTCGCAGGCGCTTTCGGCGGTGTCGCTGGCGGATTGATCCTCGCCATCATTGGGGATGTAATTCCTGAAAAGCGCCGTGGCGCCGCCATGGGTCTTGTCATGTCTTCATTTTCGGTCGCCTCGATTTGCGGAGTGCCTCTCGGGCTGCTGCTTGCCTCACATCTCAATTGGCACATGCCCTTTTTTGCCTTAACTGGACTCAGCATTCTAATCCTCGCAGCGGCGGCACGAGTGATGCCTCATCTTCGTAGCCATCTTGTGCATGCCGGGGAGGAACACCCCGCAGCAAAGATGCTAACCATCCTGACGCATCCGGACCATCGAATGGCCTTCGTCTTCATGGCTACGATGACCTGCGCCGGTTTTCTCGTTTTTCCGTACATCAGCAATTACATGGTCGCGAATGTCGGTATGACGGAAAAGCAGCTGCCGTTGATTTATCTTTGCGGTGGTCTTTGCACATTGTTCACGATGAATCTGATTGGACGTTGGACCGATCGCGCCGGGAAAAAGCGGGTGTTCACGATCGTGTCGCTCAGCGCGGCCGCTCCTATCGTGATATTGACCAACCTGCCTCATGCCCCGGTTTGGGTTGCCGTTGCAGTATCCACTCTCCTGATGGTTTGCATGTCCGGTCGCATGGTGCCGGCCATGGCTTTAATGACGGGCAGCATCGAAGCTCGTTATCGCGGTGGGTTCATGAGCATTAACTCATCCGTGCAGCAGTTCGCTTCCGGTTTCGCCGCCTATGTCAGTGGGTTGATTCTGGGCCAAACGCCGGGTGGAGAAATCACGCGCTATTGGTTGGTGGGCGTTTTGTCTGTGACTTGCGCGTACAGTTGTATTTATCTCGTTAAATTTCTGAAAACTTCCGAAGTCCCTAATGCGGAGAAGATCGTGGCAATGGAATGAACTTTTATCCGAAGCATTCCTTCCGTTTATTGCGACAACTGATTCTGATCCTTATGGCTACACTTTCTCTAGTCGCTACAGAATCTGTCGCACACGAACATGTCATCCTGCTCCATGGCATGTGCCGAACAAAGCGTTCCATGCAATCAATGGAACAGTTTTTGGTGCGGGCCGGGTTTCACGTTTCCAACATCAACTACCCGTCACGATCTGCTTCGATTGATCAATTAAGCGAAAACGTCATTGGCCAAGCGGTAGCCGATTGTCGACGGGAGGGAGCATCAACAATCCATTTCGTGACGCACTCACTCGGCGGCATTTTGGTTCGCAGCTATCTTGCCCGACATCAACTTCCAGAACTCGGCCGGGTGGTGATGCTCGGCCCCCCAAATCGGGGGAGCGAAGTGGTTGACCGACTGCATGGCCTCTGGCTCTTTCAGGTTCTCAATGGTCCGGCAGGATCCGAGTTGGGCACCGGCATGGATTCCGTACCCAATAAACTGGGAGCCGTGAAATTTTGTCTCGGCGTCATCGCAGGGAATCGGTCATGGAATTGGATTAACAGCTGTCTTATTGCTGGGCGAGATGATGGTAAAGTATCGGTCGAACGAACCAAAGTTGAAGGCATGACCGACCACATCGTAATCTCTACAACGCACCCGTTCATCATGAAAAATCGGCTTGTGATGCAGCAAACTGAAAAATTTCTGAAAACGGGAAGGTTCGATCATCAGCCATTTCCTCGATAGTCGTGACGACGGAAACAGTCACATCACTTCGGGCACTGCGATTGGCCCGCCTGGTGTTGTGCTCTGATTATTTTTTCTGCCAATAGACCAGGCTGGTTCCGCGAATGTTCCGCAGGCCGAACTTTTCCCGCTGATCTAGCTCTTCGAGGCCGCGAGTGACGCCTTCCCAGATTCCGTAGTCGTGCCAGACAATAACTCCGCCATGCTTCGCGAGCTTCATGGCCGTGCGGGTGTCGGCCAGAAGATAATCATAGGCGTGCGATCCGTCCACGAAGATGAGTGAACAGCTTCCCTCGTACGGCGTATAATCGAACGTTGCGGAATCACCGAGCAATTGCGTGATTTTGGCAACGAGAGCAGGGGAAGAGGCACGGTGCTTTTCATAGCGGGCACCTGACATCGCTTTGTCGACCAGATGCCGTTCGCCTTCGGCAATGGAATATTTCGGCGTGATCGTCGGCGGCAAATCGAGGGTGAAAACGTTGCAACTGCCTGGCGAATTCGCGGCCAGGTTGATCGTCGTTCGACCGTCAAAGGTCCCGATCTCAAAAAGTTTCGTGCCTGGCGCACAACCGGCCGCAAAGGCGCAAAGGATCGCCAGTTCACTCAGGCGAACATTGCCATTTTGCTTTTCGTGTTCCCACAAACGTACGCTGCCTGTGGTGGAGCAGTCCTGCCATGTGGTTTCCGGAAGCTTTGTCTCCTGCATCAGGTCGTGCTGCTTGCCTTTTCGGCGCCTGAAAAATTTGCGCCAATTCCGGGAAAACGAAGAGAACGGCAAGTAAACGTGCAGAGCATAATAGCCCCAGAATCGTTTCACCACGGTCCTCCTGGAAATGAGGATACGCGTGATCTTATCTCAGCTGATTTCTGGTCGTAATGTTTGATAGGGTTCAACGAGGGAACGGGTGAAACCATGCCCGTATGGCTGTTTTGAGTAAAGACGGAATTCATGGCGGATGCCCCCGCACCGAAGAAAGTATTCAGGTTGCCTCGTGTTTGTGTCGGTGGATACTTTTTTGATCTGTACGGTTCATTTGGCGGAGACATATGATGTACATTCTTCTCATTATCCCGGCGTTTTTCGTCTTAGCGATTCTCAACGCATTCTACGAAAAGGCAGCCTCCCGATTCGAGGAAGATTCTGTGGTGCAATCGGCTATCACCAGCTCTGGAGATCGGTTTCACAGCCGAGGCAGCCAAAAAGACGTCTCCGAAATCGTTTTCCCATCTGGGAACGCACTCGGGGAGAGCCCGGAAACGCGTTCCCATCCGGAAAACCAGTTTGGGAGAGCAAAATTCCGCGTTTCTGGATGGAAAAGGCGATTTGCATTCCCGAGCGACCGTAATTCCACTGAAAATAGCGAGAACCTGCGGGTGCCTTCAAACTTCTGACGCAAAATTATTTTGAGGAGCGGAACAAACTAATGAGCCAACATGAGTGGTTGAATATTCCGCGTGCGGGCTCGAAATGAACCCGAACCCCGGAAGAATCAATTCCCTGCACTTGCCGTCTGTTGCCTGGCCCCTCGTCGCACGTGGACCAGCACTGGCAAGGAGGTAGGCGTTCCGGCTTGTTTCGCCTGGCAATATACAATGCGATCGGTGTCGGGTACCCACTTGGCGGCTTTCAGGAAAATCTGACGTTCGTTTTCCCCTTTGGGAATCAAGACACCGCTCAAGCCAATGTTGTCTACGATGACGCCATGTGGCAGGTCTTCCACCGTAAACGAAACCAGTTCTTCGTGACCATTGCGTTTCAGTTTCAACCAGACTGGAACGATCTGTCCCGGTGCGATCGTAATCTCAGTCGGCTTATCAGAAATGGCGTGCTCAACCCAATTCGTCGCTTCTTTCTGATAGGGTTCCATGGACACCATCAGTTTCGGTTTTTCGCCCACTTTGATCTGGCCGAAGCGGTTCACTTCTTTCACAACTTTTTTGCCGTTCACAGTCGCGGTCGCCGTGACTCTGATCTGGGCCATCTGTTCGGCCGTCGGTTCCTTCGCGTCGGGCGCGGCGTTGATCGTGCCGTTGGCGTCGGGATGACCCGCCTGAATATCGAGAGGTGTGGAAACCAAAAAGCCGGGCGGCATGCCCGATATCTCCACGCGCACTTCGCCTGCAAAACCATCGATGCGCTCCGCAGACACGGAGAATTCCTGTCCACTACCAGGACCGACCGTGGGATTCGCGCTGTTTAAAGTTACTTTGAAATCAGGTGCGGTTTCACGCGCGATGAGCCGATACGAGAACCGTTCTCCACTCAACTCGCGACTGTTGCTGACACGCACGAGGTAGGTGCCGTCCGCTGGTGGATCAAACTGAATACGGGAATCGGTGCCGAGCTTGCGTTCGCCGTCGTCATCGTTTTCGTAATAAAGAGTAAAGAATGGCAGACCATTCGGATGCAGCTTCGTTCCCGGCGGATGAGCTTCGACGATGTAGCAAGGTTCATCCAGGGAATGCGCTGTCGGACTGGTATTAAAATACGAAAGACGCTTTCCACCGTTTACATAAAATTTGAAACCGGAGTCGGGCCCTTCAGGCATGCGAAAGATTTTGCAGACTTCACCCTGCAAATACATCAATTCATTGAGTTCCATTTCCTGCCAGTTTTCCACGCGCACGTCGCCGCTGACGGAATCGACCGGACGAAAGTTGATCTGAGAATCGCGGACCGATTGCAGGAGCACGCTTTCGACAGGAGAGCCGTCCGTGTGCAGAATTTGAAGTTTGGTGTCGAGAGGAGAACCTCGTCGCGCCGCATCCGTTTCAAGGACAAGATGCTGGCCTTTTGTGGCGGTGAACTGGAAAAGATCGACGTCTTCCGCTTCACCCTTTTGTGTCCAGATGCGGCCGCTGGCGACTCCAGGCACAGGAAGTTTATTCGCCTGGCCCACCGAGTTGTTCGGTTCAGCTTCAACGATTTCCTTTTGTTCGGTGACGAGAACTTTCAGCGCTCGACGTGCACGAAATTGTTCGAGGTCGATCGGGACCTCGGTTTCACCCGGTTTATCCGCTTTGATTTTGACCGTGTGATGCGCCGGTAAATTATAGCCGACCAGTTCGACTTCGGCTTCGTCGCCTTTGGCCACGCTCAGCGGATAGACCGAAACGACCTCGGGCAATTCGCCCATCGAGAGCCGATAAAAATGATCGGCTGAACCGCTGATCGTTTCCTCCGAAACCCGGAGACGATAGGTGCCGGTCTTCGCGAACGAGTAGATGAGCAGTGGGTCGGCTCCATCGAAACTATTATTGTTGCCGAGAACGTTTCCTTGCGCGTCGAGCAACGTGACCGTCGTGTTCGCCTTCGAACCGAGGGTCTTGCCGCTGAGATCAAAGACAATGGTCTGGCCGGACTTGGCTTCGAAAGAAAGGAGGTCGCTGTCTGTCGCTGGATTAAGCTCGCCCCAGAACACAATGGGCAGTCGGACCGCCGTGACCTCTGCCTCTTTTGTCTCAGAAAGCACCGGGAGATTATCGACGTAAATCTTCAGCTTAGCGCTTTCGCCCGTAGAATTAACAACGGCCAGATCATAAGCCGCGCGCGGGAGATGGGCGTCTGTTTTCACCTTGAGCACTGCGCTCGTGTTCTTGCTCTCCACGATTTCAGCGGTGATTTTATCGGAGGAAAACTTTACCGCGCTCAAGCTCGTGAGATTCGTGCCGGTGAGTTTGATCGTAGTTTCAATACCGCGTTGCAGTCCACGTGGCTCCAGGCGTGAAATAGTGGGCTTATTCCCCATCGGCTTAGCCTCTTTTTCCATTTTCGCCTTTTTTGGTTTCTTCGGCGCGGCTTCCACCGATGCCACCAACGCGAAACAGACCAGGAACCCGAGAGCAGATTTCAAAACAGCGCGCATAAATTACTTTTTGCTGAGAGGTGCCGGGGCAGGGGAGTTAACACCAGTGAACTTCGTGTCCAATGCTTTGCCTCCCTGAAGATCGAACAGACCGAGGCTCCCATCGAGACAACCGATCGCTACGGCATTTTTCGCCGTTACAAAAACAAGGCCTGCCGGCCAATCAGATTGTTGCTCCAGAGGATGCTGTTCCTGCAACGGATCGGCGGACCACAATTTCACCGTGCGATCGTCTGATGAGGAAAGGAGTGACTTGCCATCCTGCGAAACAACGAGGCGAAGAATAGAACCTTCATGCGCAAACTTGGATTCGAGAATCGGATCGGTGTTCTCGGTCGCGCTTTCGCTGACTTCCCAGATGCGAATCCGATTGTCCAGTCCGCCTGCGTAAAGTTTTTTCCCGTCGCCGCTCCAGGCCACGCAGTAAACTTCCTTCGTTGGTTGCGAGAGCGTGTCGGTACGTTCCCCTTTGCTGACATTCCAAAGTTTTACCGTGCGATCACCGCTCGCGCTGGCCAGGATTTTTCCGTCCGGTCGAAACGCCAGTCCGAAAACGCAGCCGTTGTGGCCTTTGAGCGTCTTGATCTCTTTCCCCGTGGCCGTATCCCACAAGATAATCTTCTGGTCATAACCGCCTGTCGCGAGAATTTTCCCATCCGGCGAAAGCGCGAGTGAGTAGAGGATGTCTTTGTGCCCTTGCAACGTCTGCACGAGCGTTCCATCCCCGACTTTCCATTGCTTTACTTCGCCGAACAGCCCGTTCTCACCAGAAGCGGCGAACACTTGGGAACCATCCGCTGAAAAAGCCACCGCATTGACGTCTCCACGAAGGCCGGTAAGTTTGCGGACGAGATGCAATGTGTCGGCTGCGAGGAGCTCCACCTCACCGAAGCGCGCGATCGCGATTAGTTTTCCATCCGTTGAAGTGGCCATCGCAAAAACGGAATTCCGTGTATGTCCGGTCAGCGCAATTTTTGGGACAACGAGTTCCTTCGCGATTTTCGTTTCCGCCGGACCGTGCGCCCCCGCATCGATCCATGCTTTGATTAGCGCAATATCAGCCGGGGAAAGCTTCTTCCGTTTACCCGGCGGCATGATTTTCTTTTTGCCCTCTTTCTCGATTTTCCCCTCCAGCATTTTCACCAGAAGACTCTCTTCACTCTTGCCCGCGACGAGCGCCGCTCCCGTTTCCCCACCTTTCATTAAGCTCTCAAAGTTTTCCAAAACGAGGTTGGCGTCAGGATCTTTGCTGCTGTGGCAATCGAGACAATGTTCATCGAACAACGCATCGACTTTCGAGTAATCGACCGTCTCGGCCTGCGCGATCGAAAGGCTTACGGCAAACGCGAAGAGAACGCGGCGGAACATCATAATCAATGGTTGAATAAAAATTCTTTACTGCTGAGCACGGCCCAATAAGTGTCCTCGAGAAGTTGGCGGCGATCAGTTTCCTTGGCCGCATCCAATGTTTTTAGAAGATTTTGCCTTTCCCCGTCGCTCGGTAAACGGGAGAGAGCGCGTAAATAGGTTTCCTCGACGATCTTTTCGTTCGGCAACTTCTGTTCGATCTGCCTGCTGATCAGATTATTTTTCTCTTCCAGCTTTTTATTGATGGTATCCCCGTTACAGATGTGGAGGACTTGCGTGACGTTCGGGTCCGATGTGCGTTCGCATTCGCAGGTCTTTTCGCGTTCGGGTTTGCCGAAGACTTTAAGGAAATAAGAATCAATATTTGAATCAGGCAATTGTAAGGCCCGCATGCCTTTTGGAAAAGATATGGGTGCGGCGGCCCCGCGGTTCGCCTCTCCACGAAACACTGTCGGAGCTTCGGTGACCGCAGAGATCGAGTCCAACAGAACTTCAGCCGAGAGTCGGCGCGGATAGTAACGGGAATAAAACCGTGAATCGCCTTTGTTGTCTGCGAGCGCCACGCTGGAGCGCTGGTAGGTTTCCGATTGCAGAATCGTGCGCATCAAAGTCTTCAAATCGTATTTGTTCTCGATCAAATACTTTGCCGTGGCCGAAAGGAGTTTCTCATTGCTCGCCGGATTGGTGCTGCGCAAATCGTCCAACGCCTCCACCAGTCCAACGCCATAGAAATTGCCCCAGATGCGGTTGACGATGGCGCGGGTAAAGTTCGGATTCTCTGGCGCGGTCAACCAATCGGCAACTGCGGTGCGGCGATCTTCGGGAGAGTCTATCGCCACCGGCTTGCCATCCAACGGCGCGGGAACCTGCGGCTTCCCTGTGCGGGGTTGAACCAGATCTCCTTCGTTGGAAACAAAGATAATGCTGTCGCCATCCCCGCCATTACCGACTTTGCTGCGAACGCGCGAAAATAAATTGGCGAACTTGTAATATTGGTCGTTCGTCCATTTCTCCATCGGATGATTGTGGCACTTGGCGCACTGGATCGACATGCCGAGGAAGGCGAGCGAAACGTTTTCCGCGCAATCTTTTGGATTGTCATGCAGCGAGTAGAAATTTCCAGCGCCGTTCTCCAGTGTGCTCCCTTCCGCCAGGATAATCTGACGCACGAATTTGTCCCAGGGCGTGTTCGCTTCGACGTTCTTGCGGATCCAATTGTAATAGGACCACATGGAAGAGGCTTTCAGTCGCTGCGATTGCGAAACGACTTTGCTGCTGACGAGAAGAAGGTCCGACCATTTGTGACTCCAGTAATCGACAAACTCGGGACGCTGCAGGAGTTTCTCGATGAGCGCATCGCGCTTCTTGGAACTCTTGTCCGCGATGAATTGGCGGGTCTCGTCCGCGGTCGGAAGCAAGCCAATAGTGTCGAGAAAAGCGCGGCGAATGAAATCGCTGTCCGTGCAGCGCGACGACGGCGGAATGTTTAGCTCACGCAACTTGGTGAGCACCATCTCATCGATGAAATTGCGATGCGGCGCTTTGGCGAACGTCGCGGAGGACACTTTGTTCGTGAAAGGAACCGTGATCGTGCCGATCGCGATCTTGCTGAGATACCACGCGGTGATCGGACCTTCACCCATGCCGACAACTTTCACGCGACCCTCGTCGTCCACCTGCGTCACGGTTCCATTCGCGGCCGTGAACTTCGCCCAATGCGTCACGTCTTCCACGCGGCCGTCGCTGAAATGCGCTTGCACGATGAGTTGCTGAGCGTCGCCAGGTTTCAACAGAACCTGCGGCGGCAACATCTCGATCCCTTGCACATGAGCATCGTCTTTCTTAGGGC
>JAQGOU010000622.1 GCA_028293445.1 Verrucomicrobiales bacterium
GGTGGATCAGACCGTTGATGCGGGAGCGACAGCAGTCTTTACGGGCACCGCCAATGGAACGCCCACACTTACCTACCGTTGGTTTAAGAATGGCAGCCTGCTCTCGAACGGTGGAAAAATCAGCGGAGCCACGACAACCTCTTTAACGATCACGAATGTTTTACAGATCGACAGCGCTAATTACAGCATGATGGCAAGTAACTCGATCAGCACGGCTACCAGCCTTCCAGCATTTTTGGCTGTGAACGATCCAGTCATCGTTTCGTCACCTGTGAGCAGAACCAATGTCGCGGGCACAACCGCTACGTTCACTGCTTCAGCCAACGGAACAGCCCCCCTCAGTTACAGGTGGCAAAAGGGCGCTAGTTTCCTCGCAAATGGTGGAAATATTTCCGGAGCAACAAACGCAACATTGACTGTCTCCAGCGTATCGCAAGCAGATGCCACTCTCTATTCAGTCGTCGTTAGCAATTCTTTCGGGACACAAACGAGCTCATCGGCGTCGTTAACGGTCCTTGATCCGCCATCAATCATACTGCAACCACAAGGGCAGTCCGCAGTCCGTGGATCAAACGTGGTGTTGACTGTTGCAGCTACGGGAACAGCGCCGCTCACTTACCAATGGAAATGGAATACGACCAATATTGCTGGAGCGACCCTGATATCCTTCGCACTTCCAAACGTGCAGACCAACAATTCAGGCACGTATTCAGTTCAGGTTATCAATGCGGCGGCATCTGTGATCAGCTCAAATGCAATTCTCGTCGTAAATGTTCCATTTGAAATCTTCAACCTGCTGCCGGTAATCCGCGCTAACAGCGTCATTGTCAATTGGTCGACAACGTCCAACTCAACGTCACAGGTTGAATATGGATTGACCACCAACCTGGGTTATCTCTCTCCCTTGCTCACAAATGCCGTGACGAACCATTCAATTTTGCTGACGAGCTTAAAACCTGATTCCACCTACTATTACAGAGTGAATTCACGGATTGGTTCGATCTCAATCAGTTCGAATTCGACCTTCTATACCGACTCCTCCATTATCGTTGATAACCCGAACGCTACTTACAATGGGTTTTGGACGTTTACGACTGGTTCGCCGAGTAAATACGGCACCTACTTTCAGTATTCGGCGACTACCAATACCAGCACGACCGCTTATGCGAACTATGTCCCGACGATTGTGATCCCCGGCAAATACGATGTTTATACCTGGTATGGTTCAGGGTTTATTCAATCCACGAACACACCCATGATTGTTTCAGGCACCAGTGGGAGTGTTACTTCGAGGGTGGACCAAACCACAGCTACAGGCGCTTGGCGGTTGCTGGTTGCTGATAAGGAGTTTTCAGCCGGGGCCTCCGGTTACGCCAGAGTCGCCAATGATACAGGCGAAACAAATCGCATCGTGGCAGCCGACGCATTTCTTTGGAAGTATAGTGTAAGCCAGGATATTCGAACCAATGGAACGGTTCCTGATTGGTGGGCGAACTTCTACTTCGGCACAACGAACATTAATGCTCAAGCCGACGTAGACGCCGATAAGTATTCCTCTTTTGCCGAATATGTCCTGGGCACTATTCCGAATGACGCCACTTCAAAACTTGTTTTTCAAATACAACGAACCGGTTCGAACATTGTGGAAGCCACTTTCTCACCGTGCGCCGCGGGTCGAAATTATGACCTTCAATCGACGACGGATTTAGTGAGTTGGATCAGCACACAGAGCCCACTGGTTCTCTCGAACGGTCAAGGCGTGATCACGGCCACGAATCTCGTGGGTCAACGTGCATTCTATCGCTTATCCGTGACACTCGCGCCGTAAGCCTTAGAGGACTCGAAGAGTATTACTTGATGAGACGGCGACATTCGCCGTCCATCAACTTCAGTGCTTCATCGATAATGTCGTCCTGCAAATCGAGCACCGGACGCAGTCGGATGGAGCGTTCTCCGCAGCGGACGACAAGAAGACCTAATTCATACGCGCCGGTCCAGAATTGATCACGCATCTCGCGGTTCGGGAGCGAGAATGCCATCAAAAGCCCACGACCACGCACCGCGCTGATGACAGAATACTTTTTCGACATCTTCCGAAGCTCTCGCAGGAAGTATTCGCCCTTAACGGCAGCATTCTTAACCAGCTTTTCCTCTTCCATGATGCGCAGGAAATGCGTCGAACGGACGTAGTCGCAAAAATTACCGCCCCAGGTTGAATTAATCCGACTCGGCAGACGAAAGACGTTATCTTTGACTTCGTCCAACCGCGGCCCGGCCATAATCCCACAGACCTGCGCCTTTTTGCCGAAGCAAAGAATATCGGGCATCACGCCGAAATGTTCACAGCACCAGTTTTTACCCGTGATCCCCATGCCAGTCTGGACTTCATCAAAAATTAACAGCATCTCATTTTCATCACAGATGGTGCGCAGCTTCTGCAGCCATTCACCGCGAAAATGATTATCGCCCCCTTCGCTCTGGACTGGTTCAAGAATGATGGCCGCGATATCGACCGCTTTTTCTTTTAGAAACTTACGGATCTCCGCTTCGGATTTCTTTTCTTTGGCGACGACGTCCTCCAGCCGTTCTTTTTCCGGCAAAGAAAAGTCGATGAACGGTGAACTCACGCGAGGCCAGGGAAACTTGGCAAAATATTCAATCTTCCTTGGGTCCGTGTTGGTGAGACTCATCGTGTAACCGCTGCGCCCATGAAATGCCTGCTTGAAATGGAGGATTTCCGTCCCGCGCTCACCACGCCCGGCTGCAATGTTCTTGCGCACCTTCCAATCCATCGCGGCTTTGAGTGCGTTTTCAACCGCCATGGCTCCACCTTCAATGAAAAAGTATCGGGACAACGGTGGCAGACCAACCACCCGCGCGAACGTATCGACGAAGGTTGCGTATTGCACCGTGTAAACATCTGCGTTGGCCACTTTGATACGTGCGGCGGCCAGCAGGTCAGCCTTTACGTCAGCCCGATCCAGATAAGGATGATTGTACCCGACCGGCGTCGAGGCATAGAAACTGTAAAGATCGATAAGCGTCCGACCGGTCGGCATATCCACGAAGCGGGAACCCCTGCTCTTCTTGATATCCATGACCAGTTTGAAACCATCGACGAGAATGTGCTTCTCGAGTTCGGGCACGACTTGCGCCGGTGCAATGGAGACGAGCTTCGGGTTGCTTTTTGCCAACGGCTGTTTTCTCTTTAAGGGCGCTTTCGAACGCATGGAGCAGGAATGTAGAGCGGAATTTTTTGCATGACAAGAAATGCGCGTCACGAAACTCTGGGAAAGTTGCGTTCAGTGCTTCCAAAATTTTGAAAAATTGTTTTGCTTGTGCGCGCCTGACGCTGAACTTTGAATTCTGGAAATTATTTTATCGATGAGCGAACCCGCGATCACACCTGAACTGGTCAAAAAGCATAACCTCACCACGGAGGAATACGCCAAAGTCCTGGAAATCCTCGGCCGTGAACCGAGCTACACCGAGCTGGGAATATTCTCAGTGATGTGGAGCGAGCACTGCTCATATAAGAATACGCGCCCGCTGCTCAAAACGTTCCCGACCAAGTCCCCGAAAATTCTCGTCGGAGCCGGTGAAGAAAATGCCGGTATTATTGATGTTGGCGACGGCATCGCCATCGCTTTCAAGATTGAATCGCACAATCATCCGAGCGCCGTGGAGCCTTTTCAGGGTGCAGCCACCGGGGTCGGCGGCATTGTCCGCGATATCTTTACCATGGGCGCGCGTCCGGTCTGCGCCATTAATTCCCTGCGCTTCGGTGAATTGGAAAACCCCGACGTCCGCCGTCTTTTCTCCGGCGTGGTCAGCGGCATCGCGCATTACGGCAATTGCTTCGGCATTCCCACGATCGCTGGCGAAGTTTATTTCGATAAGAGCTACGAAGGTAATCCTTTGGTAAACGCCTTTTGCATGGGCGTCCTGCGGCACGAACAAATCGCGCGCGGCGCTGCCAAAGGCATTGGCAACCCAGTGTTCTACGTCGGCCCCGCCACCGGTCGCGATGGTCTGGCCGGCGCTGCGTTCGCCTCGCAGGATTTGACGGATGAATCCGCGCAGCAACAACGCGGCGCGGTGCAGGTGGGCGATCCGTTCATGGAGAAACTCGTTTGCGAAGCGTGTCTCGAACTGCTCGCCACCGATGCCGTGGCGGGAATTCAGGACATGGGCGCTGCCGGCTTAACCTGTTCCACATGTGAAACCGCCGCTCGCGCCGGTACCGGCATCGAAATCGAGCTGGATAAAGTTCCGCAACGCGCACCTAACATGACTTCCTACGAAATCATGCTGAGCGAATCGCAGGAACGCATGCTTATCATCGTCAAGGCCGGTCGCGAAGATGAAGTGAAACGCATTTTCGACAAATGGGATTTACCGTGGGCTCAGATTGGTCACGTCACCGACACCGGTCGCATGGTAGTCCGCATGGGAGGAAAAATAGTCGTCGATGTTCCCGCCAAGAAGTTGGCGGACGAAGCACCTGTCTACCATCGCGAATCAAAAGAGCCGGAGTATCTCAAAGCCGTCCGCGCCTTTACTCTCGATGGCATTGCCGACACCGCCATTCCCGTGGATCACTTAAAGGCGCTCCTCAGCACACCGACCATCGCTTCGAAGAACTGGGTTTATCGTCAATACGATCATATGGTTCGTGACGGTTCTGTCGTTCTCCCGGGATCCGATGCGGCGGTCATTCGCATCAAGGCAGATTCCCTGCCGTTGCTTTCGGAAGAACTGAAATCGAAAGTCACAGAATTCACAGGCGAAAAATTCATCGCCATGACCGTCGATTGCAATGGCGGCTATGTTTATCTCGATCCCTATGAAGGTGGGAAAACGGCCGTGGCTGAAGCCGCCCGCAATCTGGCCTGCTCCGGTGCCGCTCCGCTCGGTACGACCGATAATTTAAATTTCGGCAACCCGCACAATCCCGAGCTCTTTTATCAGTTGAAAGAATCGGTCCGCGGATTGGCGGAAGCCTGTCGCGCATTCAATGCCCCGGTCACCGGCGGCAATGTCAGCCTCTACAATCAGAATCCAAACGGCCCGATTGACCCGACGCCTACCGTGGCCATGGTCGGCATCATTGAGAAAAAGGAATACATCACGACGCAATGGTTCAAGGACGAAGGCGACGTGATCATTCTGCTCGGTGACGTTGCGGATAAAAATGATCAACTGCTCGGTCTTGGGGGCTCGGTCTATCTGCAAAAGATTCACGGCAAGAAAACCGGTTCACCACCGCGTTGCGATCTGGAAAAAGAGAAGACGCTCCACAGCACGTTGCTCGGTTTAATTTACTCGGGAGTGGTGAAAAGCGCCCACGACTGCAGCGAAGGTGGCCTCGCCGTGGCACTCACGGAAAGTTGCATCTCGCAAAACATCGCGCGTGAAACGCCGCGTCTCATCGGTGCCCAAATCGATCTTTCCGAAAGCAAAGACGTTCGACTGGACGCCCTGCTCTTCGGCGAAACGCAAAGCCGCATCGTCATCAGCGTCAAACCAATGGATGCGGTGAAAGTATTGGAACGCGCCAAACTCATGGGCGTTCCCGCCGCAAAGATCGGCACCGTCGGCGGCAGCGACTTGAAAGTTAAAACCGTTGCGGGCGAATTCTCAGCGCCGCTCACGCAACTGCACGATCTGTGGTGGAATGCAATTCACCGCGCGATGCAGTAAGGATTTGCGCCTTCACATCAGATTCTGATGGCACGGAAGTCCGTGCCATCGTCAACAGTTCCAATGCGAATGGGATATCCGCATTCGATTCAATCTGAAAGCTGATCCATCTGGAGTTGGGGAAGACGTGATGTGAACGCACTCGGCCTGTCGCGATCAGCGCTTGAGCCGTTTCCAGCGGGACAAAGACATCCAGCAATCCGTGTCCGTGCAAATGGCCGAGTTCCCGCCCCTCCCCTTCGATAAATTCGATCCCACCGAAGCGATGATTTTTTACTCGTACATCCCGCAGGCGTAGCGCTTCGACTTCCAATGCTTCCATCGCGACAAAACGCGATCGGCGCAAAATGCAGGTGCTCGCGAGCAGGAACGCATCAAACACCTGCGGAAATCCCGGCACTTGCGCGAGCCACCGCAAATAGCGAACGACGAAGTAGAACATCTGCCTTGATCCTATGATTCCGCTCGACGCCGCACGTCTTCCATCACCCGCAGGTGGACGGCGCGGAAAATATGTTGAGTCCACCAATCGAAGTACCAAACAGGACGCACGTGCAACGTGTACCATGTGCTTCCAATCAGTGTCGTGGTGCCATCGGCGTTGCTGCGCAAAACAAATTGTCCGCGATGCGGCGTGAGATGCCCGATGAGTTCAGGATCCGGTGGCGACTCCAAAATATCGAATGTGAGTTTCTCTTGCGGCACCAGTTCGACGATCTTCTCCGTGAAGATCGCGTCATGACTGAAGATGCATTTCCGATCTGCGTTCACAAAATCGCCCGCCGAGGTTGTTGCCACCGGATACGGCAGCCCCATCCGGAAGAGCCAAAACTTTGGTGCAGATGGAATTTCCGGAAACGATGTTACCTCTCGCCAGACTTTTGCTGCCGGGGCATGGATGACGAGCTCATCTACCACAACCCCTTTGGTATCGATACGAGTCATTGGTTCCGCGAGAATCGCCACGGCCAGGCAAGGCAAAAGAGTCACGCGCAAGCGTGTCGTATCGGTTCTGAACCAGATTCGTCCCAGGCACGCTCCGGTCAAGACGAGAAGGTAAAAGAGAGGCGAAACGATGAGCAGGCAGATTACCCCCTCATGGAATGCAATGGTCGATCCAGCCAACGCGAGGAAAGTCATCCAGAATGTATTTAAAATCGTGGCTCCGATCCGCGGTTGCAACGTTCGCCAGAAATAACTCGCAATTAATCCTCCCAGCAATGGCACGAGGAAAAGACTTGGGATCACCAAAGTGTCGTAAACTCCAATCGTCTGCAGAAGAGCACACGCCCCGTAAAGCAAACCAATCGACACATCGCCGATCACGATTCCCTTCAGCCAAATCTTCCAGGACGGAGGTAGGTCGACCGGCATCGTAGGGTCGGTGCTCATGTGAGTTATCAGAGCCGGAATGGCATCCGGAGGAAATCTTTTTTGCGACGAATTTTTCCACCAAGTGAATTGGTCCGAAAAAGGGAAGAGTTGCGCCGGAGTTCCAATCCGACAACACTTTCGTGTGAACCGCCCTCGGCGCATTACCATTCTCCTTCTCGTGGGAACATTGCTCGCAGGCGCGTTTTTATTCCTCCGCTTTCGCGAACCGCATTACGAAGGAAAGAGTCTTGATCAATGGCTGGCGGAGTTGGCCAATACCACTCTTTCAGAAAACCAAAAAGCCTTAAAACGCAGCGCGGTTGTTAACGAACAGGAATACAAGGTCTGGTTGGATGACGCCAACACCCGTCACGCCCACGCCACTAAAGCACTCCGCGCGATGGGGACCAATACGCTGCCTCATTTGTTAACGTTGCTGCATGCACAGGATTCACGTTTCAAAACAGAATTGATGCGTCTCTCAAAAAAACAATCGATCTTCGACTTTTCCTTCTCCCTGGCCGCAGATGACATTCAGGCGGCTGTCGACGGTTTTCATGCACTTGGTGATTTGGGCACGCCGGCCATCCCGCAATTAATTGAAGCGCTGAACAAAACGAATTATCTCGCCTACGATATTTTTGCGCTGATCGCCATGGGCGAACCAGCGATTCCCGCGCTCAGGAAACTTCTAGACGACAAAGATTTCCATATGCGATATGGCGTCGCCATGAACCTCGGCTTCTTTGAGGCAGATGGAAGATGTTTCGTTCCGCTGGCGCTCGAACGTTTGCAGGATGAACATAAAGCCGTTCGGCAGGCTGCCGCACAATCGCTCGGACGAATCGGCTCGGATGCGGAAATCGTCGTTCCAGCTTTGATTCAAGCGTTGAAAGACGACAATGCCAGTGTGCGCTGGGCCGCTGCGAAGGCATTAATCCACTATAAACCCGAGTCGAACCCGATCATCATAGAAGCGATGACCCCGCTCTTGAGCGATCCTGATCCGACCGTGAAACGAACAATCATTATGACGCTGTCACAAGTCGAACGGGGAACTACCAACGCCGAATCGCGGCGTTGAATTTGATTTGTTCAAAGAATCGTACGTCCGCCGCTCAGTCCAGCTCAACGCAGTTTAAATCTGCACGTTACGGATCACGAATCTGAACCCTGTAAAAATAATTGCCATTAGTCGATGGCCCAAGGTTCAACGTAGAGGTTCCCGAACCCGTTTTCGGATTCGGACTGTTATTCGGATGATCCAACGCCTGCCATCCTTGAAGCAGGTTCGTCGACCATTGGACTTCGTAGATACGATCAAGAACGTTGCTAAAGCTCAGATCCAGATGATTGGAGAATTTCGTCAACGTCGATTTCCAGACGCTTCCACTGTCCGTTGGGTCGGTGCCCGCCAGATATTCTTGATAATCAGAGGCGCCGTCGCCATCAGAATCAACAGATCTATCCGCGCCATTCAGAGAGTGTCTGTTGGGAATATCCTGCACCCACTCGCTCAGGAGGTTAATGCCAGACTGGTCGAGGATCGAGCTGCCGATAGGAGGCATACGCTGCCCGCCAATCCCTTGCATCCGTTGCAAAACCATACTGCCGCCCGGGCTTCCGGGAGTGATGACTTGATCAATGTAACTGTAATCATTCATCTCGGGTGTGATCAAACCAGCCTCGGTAAATGGCGTGCTGATCCGCGCATCCCAGTTGCCGAATCCCCATCCAAAGCGCTGATGACACTGCGAGCAGTTTGCTGTCAGGTACGAACGCGCGCGAAATTCCAGCGTGCCGTTCGGGTCTGTCGCGGCAGCAAGGGCCGGTAAAGTATTTCGGTTCGTGACGGGCGATGTAAAATATCCCGCATCACTCATTGCCTCGATCTGATTTACCACTCCACCGCCACACGGGACGTTGCGGTTCAATTGCCGGGTGGTAAAGCCCAGCGTAAATTCTGCATGACGCGTGTGACAAGCCAGGCATTGCGAACGGCTCGGAAACTGCCATTCCTGGCTCGTGACATTGCCACCATTGGTAATCGTCAATTGAGCGACTGCTCCGCTGGCGGATACCAGGGTGGCGTCGGTCTGTTGCTGGTTCCAGGCATAGGAAAGGCCGTATGCACCGTCCGCAGTCGCAACCAAAAATCTCGTTTCTATTTTCCGCTTGCTCGATGGATCTCCGGCAACCATCTCCATATCGAAATGCTTGATCCACGTGGTCCCAACCGGGAAATGCCAGTTATCATCCCGCTGAAAATCAATTTTTTGACCCGTCGGAACCATAAACCACCGCCTTTTCTCAGCATGATCGCTCCAAAAGGGAACATTGATATCATAAGGAACAATTCCAGCGACCGGCGTCAGCGTTGTAAGATTACTGAAAGCACCGGTCTGGCTGAGTAACGCTGGTATTTGAATGCTGGTGGGAACTCCCGTTTTGGCGATGCGCCGGATGGTCATATCCGCGCTGGCCAAAAGAACATCCCCGTTGCGCGGGTCTGTTCCAAAACAAACGACCGCTGGATAGTTGCAAAGTTCTCGCACGTCCGTCGCCTCTCCACCTTGATAGCGCAATGACCAGATGGTTCCACTCGCGTAATCGCCGAAGACATAACAGCCATACAAATCCGGAATCTGCGCGCCGCGATAAACTCTTCCTCCAATGACCGCCAGTCCTTCCCCGTGCCCATATTCGTGCAGCGGCGGTGTGAGGCCGAAACCGAAGCCATCGGTTCCCTCCATGTAGCCCCAACCATAGTTTTTGCCTTTTTCGACCACGTCGATTTCTTCCCAGGTCCATAGCCCCACATCCCCCACGTAAAGGTCTCCCGTCAATGAATCAAAACAGAAACGAAACGGATTTCTTAGTCCGGTTGCATAGAATTCCGTTCGAGTCTGAGTGGGGTCAACGGAGCTGCCATTGTAACTTGTCGCGCCAACATACGGATTATCAATGGGAACAAAGTATTGATCCGTTGCACCGGTAACAGCGTTAGGTGGTACATTTCCCGGCTTGCGATCCACATCAATACGCAGAATTCCGGAGTGCAGGTCGTATATCTGTTGGCTCAAGCCGTTTGGATCCCCCATGGAGGCATACAAATATCCGTCCAGACCAAAGTGAAGATCGCCCGCGTTGTGATTTACCGATCCATCTACCTGATAAATGACAATCGTATGCGAGTCGCGCAGCGCACGATTGGGATTTTGAGGATCAACCTGGAATCGAGCGATGCAATCGCTCTTCGCGCCGTTTATAGACGTGTTGTAAAAAACGTAAACATAGCCATTCGTCGCATAACCAGGATGGAACGCCATGCCCAGAAGACCGTCCTCTTGAGTCTCACGCACCAGAAGATTAGTTATATCGAGGAAGACCGTACGCGTCGGCGCCGCCAGATTGGTAATGACACTGATGTAGCCATCTTTTTCCGCGACGAACAATCGATTCGTTTCGCCGACTGGAGTCGCCAGGGACACCGGCCACCGACACTTAACCCCTGGAAAAACAGCTTCCGTAATATACCCCGAGGTTTCCAGCGTCGCCGGCAAAGCGAGCAATGGGCTATTCGTTCGTGTAAGACAAATCGCCGCACTCAAAGATGAGATCGGCAATAAAGACCAGACAATGGTTGCAAGGAGGCCCCAGACCCTAATCATGCCATGGTTTTAGCAGGAATACGGTGGCCTGTCGTGGACAATCTTCCTTACCTCTTTTCAGAAAATCGACGCATGCTCTCCTGCACCAATCGTTTTGCAGCAGCCGGGCCATCGCGTTTGATCGGTCGAAAAATGTTCCCGGAGATCCGGTGATAGGAGATGAAGAAGTGTTCGACCTCACTCAGGAAGTTATTGCTCAGGTCGAAGATCGATTTGTATTCCCCATAATTTTTCGATTTGGCAAAGACCCCGATGAGCCGGTCGTTGCGACGAGTCTTCTCCCCTTTCGGTTTCTGCTGCGCTTCGATGACACCGAGCAACCGAACATCCATGAGACACCCAACGAAGACCGGTTCATCCATTAACACGAGAATATCCAGCGGATCACCATCGGGCGCGAGCGTGGAAGGAATGAATCCGAAATCAAATGGAAAGACGGCACCAGCCGGCATGGATTTGCTCAGTTTGAAGAGTTTTGTTTCTTCATCGAATTTGTATTTGTTCGCCGAACCTTTGGGAGTCTCAATGATGACGTTGATATTCCCCGTCTTTTTGGCGATCGCCTCAATGCTCCCGTGATTTGCCATAGCTGATCTTAATCTATGGGTTCAACCACGTGGATCAATGAGGCGAGACGATGAACGCTTGCTACGCGCTTCAACCATAACGATTGGCCCGATCGTTTTTCGTCCGCCATCGGGTCATCGCAATAAAAAAAAGAGCCGCCCGGTTTCCCGAGCGGCTCTCTGTTTTATGGTAAGGATGACTTCCACGTCGTCCCTAACTCTGTCTGATGTGTGATGTCTCGAAGGTCACTCTCCGCGTACGCGGCCGGTGCCCTCTGTTTCCATTAAGTGCTCTGGCCTGGTCAGGGACGGCGTGGAAGCCATCCCTACCGAGTTTTGTTGTGGCCTTTAATGCGTCACAATACGGATCACTTCCGAGCGCGCACCTTCACCGCCGTTGTTCACGGCCGTCACGACGACATCGACCGTCGCATTCGCAGGCAGGTTCTCGATTGTGAAATCGAGATCCGCCGGCGAACCGATCGCGCGATAATCCGCATCCACACCGAGCACACGGATATACACACGGTAATAACCCGCGCGTGCCGAGGCGTCCCATTTCGTTGCTGCCGCTGTCGGTCCAATCAACGTCACTTTCAATCCGGTGACCTGGTCCGGCGTTTCGTCCGCGCCCGGCAGATTGAAGCCAAAGTTGCCCCAACGCTGATCGAGCGGTCCCAGTTGCATACGCAGTTCCTGGTAAACGCCGCTGATACGCTTGCGCAACGTATCGAACTTCTCATCGCGGACCTCCATCATTGTCCCAATGACCACGTCTTGCGCCACGATCGCCTGCTGTGCCGCCATCAATGCGTCCAGTAAGGTTTGGGCACGGGCCGCGGTCACAAGTCCGACCACCTCTTGCGTCGGGTTCGCCGTCAGGTGCGTCTTAATCGACTGCAACATACCGATCATATCTTCCAATGAAGTCGGCATCTCCAGCGTACCCTGGCTGAAACCGAGTGCAGTGAAGAGCTCGCAGAACTGAGTGCCCCAGCTCAGTTTGAACACGTCGCGGGTGCCACGAATGAGTTTCGTGACCTCCTCGAGTTGTTGGAGCAAGACGCTGCGGCGTGTCGCCTTGACTTGTTTTGCTTGTTCATGGTTGCCGCGGGCCATGATCAGGTTAACCAGGTCTGTATTAACATCCGCTGACGGGTTATACGTCAGCGTGACGCCAGCACCGACCTCCATGGTGCCAG
>JAQGOU010000355.1 GCA_028293445.1 Verrucomicrobiales bacterium
AATCCCCTTGCGAGCCGGAGCACCAAAGGCTTCAAAGTTAATCCGGTTCTTGGGAACGCCCCATTCCGCGAGTTTGATTGAGGCGTCCTCCATCATTTTTGGCGGACCGCAAATGAAGAATTCGAAGTGGTTCGAGGGCAGCAAATCTTTCAGCAGCGAAACACTGAAGTAACCTTTGTGCTGATAATCTTTCCCTTCCACATCGGTTGGCGCGGGACCGCTATAGGAAACAAACAGATGCACGTTCTCATTTTCAGCCGCCACTTTTTCCAGATACTCCTTCTGGATGTGCTCCTTGCTGTTGCGAGCGCCATGGAAAAACCAGATCTCGCGTTTTGAGCCCATGTTCAGAAGCGCATTCATCATGCTTAACATGGGCGTGATGCCGACACCGCCAGAGATCAAGACCACGGGAGTCGCCCGCTTGAGATCGAGGAAGAAAACGCCGCCGGGGGCTTTGACGTCGATGATGTCCCCTTCCTGCAACAGATCGTTGAAATAACTGGAAGCAATCCCCGGCTGTGCTCCGGCGACATCTCGCGGCGGAAGCGCCTTTTTAATCGTGACCCGAAAATGATTGTCGTCGCGTGGAGCGTCCGAAATGGAATAACAACGGATAACCGGCTTGGTCTGAAACGGCACGTTCAGTTGAAACGTCAGATATTGTCCGGGCTTGAAACCGGGGATGGGTCGGCCGTCATGCGGTGCCAGGTAAAAGGAATGAACGTCCAGGCATTCGCAAACCTTCTTGGCGACGCGAAACTTACGAAAGCCGTTCCAGACCGATCGTGATTGCTCGGCTTCCTGGCAGCGCAACATCGCCGCCTTGATGGACAGCTGCATTTGATCACGGATGAAACGTTGCTGCTGTCTTTCAAAGGATAACCGGCGGGCACGACTGTAGAGTTGCAGCATCGTTTGCAGCAGCGCTCCTGCGATGATCGCAAAGCCAACTGCATATCCGAAATGCCACGCGGAGATCATCCGCACCTGATCGAGCAAAAGTTGCATCTGAACGAAGAATTGTTTAACAAAAGGGTAGCGCAGAGTAAACGCGTAAGTTCAACTGTCCGTAATCACAGGGATCACAATGACAAAGAGATACATGGGAATCTCCATCCTTTCGGCGATATTCATTGCGGGCGTCATTGGCGCGAGCGGCGCTGAGCTTGCCACGGTGGGATCAGAAAAGTTTTTAGGGGCTCCTTCCTGCAGTTCGACCAGTTGCCATGGCGGCGCGGGTGAGAAAAACAACCAAAACCTGATCTGGTCGAAACTCGATTTTCATTCCCGTTCCTATGCCACTCTAACGTCTGCCCGGTCAGAACGTTTTGCTGAAGTTTTAAAGCTAGGCGATGCCACGAAGAGCGCACGTTGCACCACTTGCCACGCCCCCTTTCAGACGGTCGAAGAAAAACATCGACTGGCTGCAGCCAAACCTGTGCAAGGCGTCTCGTGTGAGACGTGCCATGCGCCGGCGGAGAATTGGCTTCGCTCGCACACGCGGCCTGACTTCACCCATTCGGATCGTGTGGCGTCCGGGATGCGCGACTTGAAAAGTCTGTATGTTCGCGCAAACACTTGTGTCGCCTGTCATCAAACACTCGACACCGAGATCTCTGCCGCAGGTCATCCAGATCTCTTGTTCGAACTCGATGGTCAATCTGTTTCCGAACCGAAACATTGGCGTGATGCTGACCAGACCACTGGCCCGCAATCATGGCTGATCGGACAAGCCGTCGCCCTTCGAGAATTAAGCTGGCAACTTTCCCGCGAACAGAAGCGCGATGAAAACCTCGTCGCCCGCTGGAGTGCTTTGGTTTGGTTGCTGCAACAGGTGGGAGAACTGGATTCTGGGTTTCCAACTTTGAAATCGGTTTCGTTCAAGGCCGAGACAGCTGATTTCGAAAGCGCCCAAAAAGCGAGCGACGCGCTGGCCCGTCGGGTTGCGGAAACCACCTGGACCGACACGATGACCCGAACATGTCTGACCAGACTCAGCCAAACCGCGGCCGCATTTCAGGATCCAAAGACCGCAACCAAAATCCACGCCCGCCGCGCGGAACGATTGGTTCTTGGATTGGATCGATTAATCATCCGCCTTGAAGACAAGCAGGCTAAAGAATTGGATCCGGCTGTCCGTAGCTTGTTCAAGTCCGTTCAGTCGATTCCTGATTTCCAGCCGGAAGCATTCGCCAAAGAGATAACGCAATTAGCGGATAAGTTGCGCCTCTGAAGCAGGTAAAATTACTCCCCAACGGACCGTGTCGGTTTGTAGCCGGCTCTTAAGATCGCCTCGTGCATTGCTGGAACATTCGTCTGCTTATGATCGAACGTGACGGTCGCCAAGGCGGCCGAGCGATCGATGCGAAGCTCTTTAACGCCATTGATTTTGCGCAACGCTTTTTCGATGGTTTGCACACAGCCGTCACAGGTCATCCCTTCGATGGCAATTTGTTTGGTCTCGAGTGAAGGGTCGATGGGATGTTGCAGGTTGATGGTATTGGTCTCGTCCATAAAGAAATCCTCCTCACCGAACCTGCCTCAACTTAACATGGAATCAAGCGCCTCGACGAAAGAGCTGCGTGTCGCGTTCCTTTTGTCCGGGTGGCAGTGGAGTCACCCGAAATTTTTCTGGCTCGCGAAGGTAAGGAATTCTGCCCCCTCGATGCCACTGCCAGATCATCACTAATAGGCAAATCACGACGAGGCCGATGCTCAGGCGACCCATTTTCCGCAACAGTTCCTTCCGGAATGCCACCTGTTTTTCGATATCAACGAATTTAGTAGACTCCTTGCGATTCTGCTGACAAAGGCTCATCTCATCAAAGAATATCTGCCAGTTCACGCCGAGATTGCGGTGAAAAAAGACCTGGCACATTGTAGAATCACAGCTACTGCGGGCGCAGTAACCCAACTGCATGCGTTGGACCTTGGGGCTCCGTTCTGTTTCGTTTGGATCCGCTATCGCGAGAAGTTCGTCACCATTTAAGCGAATATTGCAACGCGGACAAAGAGTAGAAAGACTGGAACCAATAGTCGCCGTTATTTTTGCATCACCTTTGGCATAATTGACGACTGCTTCGGACAACATTCGGCTAAACTCACCCATGTCACTGATCCGTTCATCACGGACGAGGAAATATTCGGGATTGGCTTTATGATCGGTAGACACAGCGCCAACAACTATGGTTGTACTTGATAGTTTTCGGGTTTGTACCAGATCCAATCAGCCGTTTCTTCAAATGGGTAGTAGGGATCCGTGCGCAAAGCAGCGCTAAAATTGTGGAGTTTTGCATGACCGTCTGCGAAGGCAATCGGCGACCAAATTTCGCCCGGCACCATGCGGGGATCGAGGAAATCTCCTTTGACCGCGTTGCGATGCCATTTATACCAACGTGGTTCAAAAAGAGGAACAGGGGCATGACACACTTGAGGCTTGGCCGGGGGCTCATAGAAAACGATGAACCGTGATGGATCAGGCAACCAACTTTCAGGCTTGTCAAAGATTGATCCGGCATTCGTTTTCAGTGTTGAAGGAATCGGTAACCCATCCGGCGTTCCTCCATTAATTTCATAGCTGAAGCCGCGAGTTTCCCAACAGGAAGGAAGCAATGTCTGGTCCGGATGCTCATGACAATCTTCGCTTACTTTGCCAATATCAGACGGACAACGATACACTTCGGAAATCCCGAGATAACGGAACAAGTTTCTGTCTCTGGCAAAACCATGGTTGGTTTGCAGACAAGGTGTCGAAGGATCTTTACCTCCCGAAACATATTGCATCTTAAATCCATTATCGTCCCACAACATCTTCGTCGCGAAGCCAATCTGACGCATGTTACTGACACATTGAATTTCCCGTGCGCGTTCCTTGCCTTTGCCGAGAGTGGGAAGCAGCATTCCTGCGAGGATTCCTATTATCCCAATCACGACGAGTAATTCGATCAGGGTAAAAGCGGAAAGATTCGGGCGAGTTGACATTAACATCCCCGATCTGTGATTGGTTGTTTGGATCACATGCACCGTGTCGCGACACTGAGGACAATACTGCCGATTGTCAACGTTGACGCCCGCAAACCTTGTGATCGCCACGACTTCAGAGCCGGTTGCCCGGACTAAATCGGCTTTTCGTAAACGCGCTGGAATACCTTTCCGAAAGTAGACTCTTAATTAAGCAGCATCGTCGCGTCGAGTTGGCGATTCATTGGCCTTCCTTCAGCTTATACCACATCCAATCAGATGTTTCTTCGAACGGATGATAGGGATCGGTCCGCAGAGAATCGCTAAAATCCAAGAGCTTTGCATGTCCGTCTACAAATAAGATCGGGGACCAAAAACGACCTGGCGCCATTCGTGGATCGAGAAACTCGGCTTTTGAACGAGCGCGGTGCCATTGATACCAGTGTGGATCAAAGAGCGGCGGCGAAGAGTGACACACATGGGGAACGGCAGGCGGCTCAAAAAAAAGAATAAAACGCGATGGATCCGGCAACCAACTCTCCCGCTCACCAAAAATTTGTCCCGCACTCATTTTCAGGGTGGCGGTGCTTGGCAATCCAATTGGGATACCCGAGTTGATCTCATAGCTGAAGCCGCGGGTTTCCCAACAAGAATCCAGCAATGTCTGATCTGGATGATCATGGCAGTCTTCACTCACTTTTCCAAGATCAGAGGGGCAACGAAACACTTCTGACGCCCCAAGATAACGAAACAGGTTCCGGTCCCTGGCGAAACCATGATTGGTCTGAAGACACAGTGTCGCGGGATCTTTGCCTCCCGAAACATACTGCATCATAGATCCGTTATCGTCCCACAACATCTTCGTCGCGAAACCAATCTGCCGGAGGTTACTAATGCATTGCGTCTCGCGCGCACGATCTTTTCCCTTGCCCAATGTCGGAAGCAACATGCCGGCGAGAATTCCGATAATCCCGATAACGACCAGTAGCTCAATCAGCGTAAAACCCTGGTTATTCGTTCGATGCTTGTTGGAATGCCCCAGTTCTATGTTTGTGTGGATCACACGAACCTCCGAGCCCGACTCTGCTGAAGACGCGTCTTATTGTCAACAGGTGCAAAGGATGACGATGCGCAAGCTTCGAGAAACGCTGCCAACTCTAAATCGGCTTATTGTAGATCCTTTCAAAGACCTTTCCGTCGGTCACGCGATGAGGATCGATAATCGTGATCCCATCTTTACCAAAACGCGCGGTTACTGGCGCGCCTTTGCCTTCCTGAAGATATTTGAAATTCAAATCGCGCACGATCGCGGCCGCATCGACAATCGCCACCGTAATTCTCCCCTCCTCTGCCGTGGGATAACTATCCGCTACGGCATCACGGCTCTCCTTGAAAAACTTCATGCGACAAATGGCAACGAGTCCGGCGATTAGACTATCCACGCCATAACCTACGTATGCTTTCGTCCCATCCGGACGCGCCACGTCACGTGTGAAGTGATTGTTCGACGTCCGGCTGCCGCCACCTTTGTACCAGTAACGGAACCCGCGATATTGCTGGTCGCTTTCTACTTTGCCATCCGCACCCACAATTTCGTGGCCCTGGTTCACGGGACCTTCGAAATCCGGCGGGGTGATCCAGTTGTTATGGAAATTGATACTCATCCCGTTCTCGAATTCCACGCGCACCTGCACGGCGTCGTAGGCATTGATGCCATCGCGCACGAGACGTTTCTTCTGTCCCACTGCCGTCAACGAAACCGGTTTGGATTTGTAATAATGATAAATCAAATCGGTCCAATGCGGCCCGACGTAACTGAACGGATCACTCTGCTCCGCCCATTTGAAAGTGCTCAATGAAACTTCAAGGGGTTCTTCCAGAACAGCCACACCATAAAGCGGCGCACCGATGCGTTTCTGGATATCGTCGCGAATGCGCAAGTGATCGGGGTCGTAACGTTTGTGCATGTCCACCGCCACGACGCGGTTCTTTTTCTGCGCGAGTTCAATGATCTGGTCGGCTTCGTGAATCGACAGGCACATTGGCTTTTCCGTCATGACGTGAACGCCATGTTCGAGCGCGGCCAGGATAACTTCCGTATGAAGATTGTCAGGCGTTGCGACCGCCATGACGTCGAGGTCCAGGATATCGCGGAGAATATCGTTCCATGGTTTATCCCCGAAATAAACTTTCGGCGCGTGACCGGTCCAGTTCTTGAAATTCTCAGCTGCTTTGACCGCGGACTTTTCCGAACGCGTGGCGACGGCGACTAATTCGAACTTCACGTCGGCGAAGTCGCGAGTCCATTTGTCCAGTCCCACGCGCCCGAGCATCCCGGCGATTCCATACTTATGAAGATCGGCATAACAGCGGGCGTGAACGTCACCGCCAAACATTCCGGCACCGACGAGAGCAATTTTAATCTTTCCGTCCATGTCCGCGCAGTGTCTGAAAATGAGGGCGGTAAGGGAAGTATTTTTGCTGGGCGTATAGAACCTGTTTCTTCGGTTGGCCTTGGAGGAGGAAACGATTCCCGGTGCCGAACAGGTGTCTCCGATTCTCCTCCCGGCAAATCCGATCGACATCTTTTGAAGCCAGAAACCATCCGTGGAAGCGAGGCGCGGTTTTTCGCCTTCAAAACGTCCTCTTAGGAAAATGAACGGTGTTCCGGGAAGGCTTTTCTAGACACGAGGACGACCTTCTTGGAATGGAGAAAAGTTTT
>JAQGOU010000359.1 GCA_028293445.1 Verrucomicrobiales bacterium
CGCACTCGGTCCGCTAACCATGTTGCCGCCGACCGACGTCCATTGATCAATCCAGCCGCCCCAACCACCACTCGCCGTCCACGTTTTCGTTTTGATGTGACCGGGCTCCGTCGCAGATAAAACCGCGACGGCCAAATGACTCGCACTCCGAGAATAGCAATCGGGTGCATCGGTAATGCTGCCACCTTCCGAAGACCACGCTGCCCAACCCGTCGTTGCATTCCAGCTTCTCTTCATGCAATCGCCCGCCGGACCGCGCGCAAAAATGTGGACGTTATCCGTTCCTCTCGCCACGCATGTCGGATCGCTCGTCATATTGCCACCGGCACTTGTCCACAAATCGCTCCAGCCACCCCAACCGCCACTGGTTATCCAAACGTCCTGTTTGATATGACCGGGATTGGAAGTCGAATTGACTACTACGGCGACGTGGCCGGAGTTTCTTGAGTAAGCATCCGGTCCGCCAGTGATGGTACCACCGAGCGAATACCAATCATGCCAGCCATCGCCTTCATACCAACTCCGCAGCCAACAGGCACCGTCACCACCACGTCCAAAGACGTGGACGTTCCCCGCGAGTCCCGAACCAGACGCGGCATTTTCCCAGTTGAAGGTGACTTCCACCCAATCGTTATTGACCATCCCCAAGTCGTCCCAGAACGTCCCGTCCGCGAGATCGATCCCGGCGGGGTTGGCAACGGATCGCCCGAATTCATCATGGCCACCATTGAAGCCGCTCTGATACGCGGCCTCGGCTTCGGGAGTGCCTCGATCGAGGCTGCTCCACATCGCGCGCGGATCATGCCAGTAATTGTCTTTTGTATTCCATGGGCCGATATCCCATTGCGGCACGTTGGATGCCACTCTTCCGTTGCGCGGATTCCTGATCGTCACGGTATACGTGCGGCCACCCAGGCTGTTCAGCGACGTGCCGGAAGGCAGCGCGCAAAAATGATCGCGTGATTGAATGACGTGACCGTTCGCTGTGGTCCCGCCCACCAAACCTTCGCGCGTGGCGAAGATCTGGTACGTAACCGCCGCCGTTAATGCCTGCATGCCCGACCAGAACAATAGTCCGGAAGCGACAATGGATTTTATTTTCATAGTTTTTTTAGTTGTGGCCTGCGGGGAGTTGCACGGAAGAGTCGTTACTGGACGCAATGGTTGTTGCTGTGCTGGTGAGAATAGAAACGCTGCTGACTTTCGGACTCTGCGCCGGATCATCAGCGTAAAAGGTCAGGCGATATTGCCAATTCAGCGCGGGAGAATTAACGAGAAAAGGTTTCTCGAGCTGATTGGTGCTGACTTCCTGCCACACCGACCAATCCCCTTCCCTGGATTTCGTCCGCAACTCAAAGGTTAGTTTGGTGCCCTCGACCGTCGTGGATTTGCAACTCGGAATAACCGTATCGAACACGTCAGCGGACTGCTCTTCCGGAGAAATATAAATGCCAAATAGTTTGTAAGGAAACAGCCGCGGCTTAAATCTCGCCTCCCCACCCATTTGCAAACCATCCGTGACGACGGTGTTTGCTGATTCTCCTTTGATAAAGTCCGTCGCCTGATGAACAACCGCTACCGGAATCCGCGCAGAAGCAGGTTCAGCCTGGGTTTGCGTCGCCGCCCTCTTCCATGATTTTCCACTCACGGCATCCTCGCGCTCAATCGATGCTTCAGGCGTCTCTATTTTGTTGCCCGGCAAATTCTTCTGAACCGGGCGCTGCCAAAAATAAATACCCACCACAACGAGGGCTAACGCAACGACGACAAGTTTTGTGTTCTTCATGCGCAATGGGATCGCCGATTGTTATTCCACTGGCCGCGGGTGCTCAATGAGCTTGCGTCCGCAAATGACTTCGATTGCGTCCTTACCTTCCCTTGAAGTATCCCCGAAGAGTCGCTACAAGTTGCCCGTGCCCCCGAATGCTCGAAAAAAATCTCCGCATGTCGCCGTCTGCGTCGATACGGCGCGCAGTCACGGACGCGGCGTTTTGGCCGGCATCGCCGAGTACGTGGAAACGTTCGGGCCCTGGTCCATGTTCATCGATTTTCAGGCGGAGAGCGATTGTCGGCAAGGGCGCTCCAAGGATTGGCACGGCGACGGCATTCTCACCTACATCGAAGGCGCCGACCGCGCCCAGCGCCTTCGTCGCTCCCGCATTCCGACGGTCGAACTCTTTCCCTATCGTGACGACCAGAAACTTCCGCAGGTCGTCAGTGACGACGTCGCGATTGGCCGAATGGCTGCAGAACATCTCGTCGAACGACAATTCAAGAACTTTGCGTTCAGTGGTTATCCAGAAGCTTTATGGTCATCGCGCCGTCAAAAAGGTTTCTCTCAATCACTTCTCCAGTCCGGTTTTGTGGTGCCTATGGTCTTGAATATCAAACGACCGAAGACCCTGAACAATTGGGAGTCAATGCAACAGCAGTTGTCTGATTGGATTCGAAAGTTACCGAAGCCCGTCGCGGTGATGGCCTGTAGTGATCGCCACGCGCAACGGATTCTCGACGCCTGTCATCGCGCCGGGTTCATCGTGCCGGACGACATCGCCGTGATTGGCGTCGACAACGATGAAGAAACGTGTCGCCTCTCCAACCCGCCTCTCTCCAGCGTCATGGATAACGCCCGCAAAGTAGGCTACGAAGGCGCGCGAATCCTCGATCAACTGATGTCCGGTAAATTAAAGGCGAAAGATGTGCCACCGATTCTTATCCCTCCTGTTGGCATCGCCACCCGCCGTTCCACCGACGTCGCCGCCATTGACGATCGCCTTGTCGCCAGCGCCGTTGCCTTAATCCGTGAAAATGCGTGTAATGGTTTAGAAATCCCTCACCTGCTCAAACGCCTCGGCATTTCCCGCAGCGTATTCTATCTGCGCTTTCAATCCGCTCTCGGCCGCTCGCCGCACCACGAAATCCTCCGCGTCCAACTGGAACGAGTCAGAAGTCTGCTCACCCAAACCAGCTTGTCGTTGGAAGAAATCTCCCAGCTCGCTGGCTTCCAGAATCCCGATTACCTGAGCGTCGCCTTCAAAAGAGAACTCGGCCAGACCCCCGGCGACTATCGCAAACAAAATCGCCGAACCTGATTAACACACGACCTCCGAGGTAGGGATGGCACGCTGCGCGTCCGCACCACTCCTCTGCAATCCCTTTGCTTATCCGTGTTGGTCCGTGTCAGTCAGAACTAGATACTTGCTGCACCGCTCGCGGATGCTATCCGTGGTTAAACAACTGTGTCGTTCCCGCTACCAACTTTATTTTGCGAGATCTTTTCCCGTTTCGTAGGCAATAGCTCCAAACAAATGTGGAAGATCCGCCACTGGAATTTCACAAACGCCTCCGTGCGTCACGTAACCGTTGACACTTCCGGCCGTGCCACTCGGCATAAATTCATTTCCCCAGGGATTAAACACGCGAACCATGCGACGCGCTGAATCATAGCCGAGGAATCCAAACGCGTGATTTCTGGGAATCCCTTTCGCAATCGGCACGGCCTTGTCGCCCAGGGAACCCATGGCGGCAATACGATGTTCCGCCTCAAGACGACTCAACAGCCCATGCAACTCCTGCATCGCTTTCTCCGGAGACTCTTTATACCAGCGCGAAATTTGCCCACGTTCAGAACGATGTCCGGTCAGAGCCTCGACCACGGGACCCATCAACCCTCCATGTCCGACCAACTCTTTCGTGCTCGCTCCGGCGAGGGAGACGCCCGTTTCACGTTCCTTTTTATCCTGGCGAATCGTCCCATACGCCTTTTCCAGGGCGCTGAGCCACATCCCATGCTTCTCTCCATCCTTTCTCCGATTGAGAACAATTTCGGCATCTGTCGGCTGCGCCACTGAGATCGTCCGCCCATTTCCAAAGCGAGCGGCGACCTCGCCATTCGCCGACACCTGAAGCATCGCGCGCAACGTCGCCGGGTTTCGATGCACAAACGAGCCAATCACACTCATCAGGTAACAATCGCCGACGGCCCCTTGATGAAAATTGGCGAGGCCCGGATCACCCGGTAAAAAAAGCGCATGATTCACTGCGCGAATATCAGCGAGCGTCTTTTTATATTCGCGAACACCCCCGCCTTTCTCCGCCACGGCCATCAAATCGGGTTGGCTAAGATTCGCTGTCTCCTCACTCTTTTTCGGACGATGCCGTTCCAGCATGACCAGGGCCGCGGCTTCCGGCTGCGACGTCCCGCGACGTGACACCCAATGATTGATCTCCGCAGCATCGAGCAGTTGATCATGATTCAAATCCCAGCGCGCAAAATTTGCCTGCACGATGATTCGAAATTCATTCGGCTCCTCCACCTTCGGTTTCGCAGCACGTTTGGGAGCGCCCCCGCAAACCGCCACCATCGCGAGGCAACCGAGAACCACAAAACCCCGAACGAACCCAACGCCTTCCATTCGCGCCACCGAGAACGCCCTTCCTGATCGACTATCGTTGTCGAGATTCACGGCCGAGAGGTTCGCCGGAGAGAACGCATTTCTCAATGCAAATGGTGCACCCTGCTCTGCCCGACGCTATTGCTGTACATCGATTGGATCTGAGCGCACCCCGCGAGTCGCAGTCTGATGGAGCGGATTCGGCGTTGTCTTCTTCTCACCGCTTTCGAAGATCACAACGTGGATGGAAAACAACGACATCTTGATCTTCTCAGACGATGCTGCAACCAACGCCACACTGTTTTCCACGGGCACAATGATGTCCATTTTGGCTTGAGCCGGGAGCGTCTTGTCATACGAAATGACAGCGTCGAGAACAGTCTCGCCAAAGAAGTTCTGCAATTGGCAGCGCCCTTGGAATCCGGCGACCGCATTTGTGCTGCGATTATCCACCTGCAGTCGAAGCCAGGCGCCGAGCGCGTCATTTGTTTTGCCTAGGTATTTCAACGGCAACATCTCATTCAATGCCGTCTGTTCTTCGGCGGATTTCTTCCAACCCGCGGCGCGTTCCGCATGAAGTCTTTGACGCTCGACGGATTCCTTATCGTTAGCAACCCGCCATGTCTCCACCGCAGCAATGGCCGTGTCCAAAGCGGCCGTGGCTTCCTTCTGTTTTTTTTCGGTCGCAGAGATACCCTCCTGATTCCCTGATTTGACGGCCTCGAGATATTTTTGTTTGGCGGCTTCTACCTTTTGTCGTGTGGAAGCGATCTCCATGACAAACGTCATCGGCACACGTGGCGTCTCCCGGAAGTCTTGACCCGATGAGATTAACGCCAAACGCTGCTGCAACGTGGATCGCTCCCCCTCTACCGGCGGCAATCCCTCGCGAGCGATGAGGGCAGCGTTCAAAGCATCGAGGGCTACCGTGTGCGCCTTTTCGGCGGCATAGACAGCATCCCAATTCCCTGATTTGGCCGCATCGAAAATGTTCTCTTTTGCGACCTTTAGCTTCTCTTCCGCGGCAGCGACTTGAGCCTCCGCATTTCCCGGTCGGGTTGGGGCAACTCGCGCGGATCGGACAGGTAGCTCCCGCGAGACTGGTTGCGCCACGGAGAGCAAAGAGGACGCGAATAATAAAATAAGAATTGTTTTCATGCGGTTGTCCGGTCGCCGACGACCACTCTGACGCCGCTGGTCGGTTCGCCATTCAGTCGGCAAGACATTGAAGAACTTCCTGCCTTTACGCATTCCCCTCAAAATGAACCGGTTAAAAAAGGTACAACACGGTGTACCTCAAAAAATTTGTGCCGGGAACCTCGGGTACAACCGAGTTTTCCGCCGATGGCTGAATCCCAACCTGGTCGCGGCCGGCTTCGCTACCCGAAACTGCCGGCGCCTTTTTGAGATTCCGCCGTTACTCCTTGTTCGACATGAAAAAGCTCCGCGCATAACCGATTACATTGTTGGTTAAAACAATTGGCGTGATGATGCACGAAAACATACCCCACCAGCCGAGAAGAGCGGTGATCGAGGTGTATTCCCAGAAGGTTTTTGAAATGCATGGTTTGCAGAACGCTCCGCTCCGGGACCGGTGGAACATTAACAGCACGGCGCCGACGTGGCGATTGAGCGTGATTTTCATGGTCGGGCCTCTTTGATTGCAACATTCGCAGACGGGGCTGTCGACCCGTTGCATCAGCAAACCAATCATTTGGACGGCAAAAACAAAACCCGCCACCATCCCAAAAAGACCGAGGATGATCAGAGGTATCGATGGATGTCTCTGTGGACCGCCGTCGACGACCGCTCCAAGCGTCAGGATGAGGCAGACGAACCCAACGAGGCCCGTGGCCAGCATCGTGATAATGATTACCGCCTTATTTTTCCTGGCCGGTGCGACGGACGTCACCAACGGCGGCGCTGATTTTGTTAAATCCCGAGGCCCGACGAACGGTCTCGCGTTTGGGGGAAAACAATGTTGAGGAGCGCCGAAAAATCAAGCGTGCAATAACGATTTGGCTGTCTCCGATTCGCGCTGCACTTCACGTTCGCGCGTTATTTGTTCAACCGATAAAACCGGCTGTTCTCGGAGACGGCATTCGTGACTGTAAGTTCCGTCCCGACAATTGTCGGTGTGTCGGTAGAATCAATCCAGTTTACAAGCGGAGTAAGATTGGTGGTCGATTGTAACACGAATCCCGACGCATTCGTGGGCCAGGACAGGACAACGTCGTTCCCGTCGCGTCGAACCGACAGCAGCGGCGGCGTGGGCGTGATGTTCGCAATCCATGCTTCGGTTTGGCCCGATGGATTCGTGCCGTATCCGACGATGATATTTCCGTCGTAGGAAAGGGCGGTCGCGCGACCAAGTTGCCAGCCAGCCAGATTCAATCCGTAATCGTTGATCAACACGTTCAAAAGCTCGCGCAGTCCGTGTTGTGCGTCCCAGATAAAAACACACTTATTAGCGATGGTTTGCGGATCGCCGACAATGATTGAACCATTGCCAGAAGCCGCGCGGCCAATCGTCCACGTATCGCAGGGAAGAAAACCAAGACCAACCATTCCCGTCCCACTGGTCCAACGAAAAGCTTCGTGGGTCGACGTGGAATATCCGTAGCCAATGATGGTCAAACCGTCTGCTGAAATTCCATAGCCAATACTGT
>JAQGOU010000369.1 GCA_028293445.1 Verrucomicrobiales bacterium
CGTCTTTTTGGTAATAATTCTCCGCGATGAGCGTTCTATTCTCTCCCATTGGCACTCAGTTCTTGTTTTCTGACTCGTGTTGCCGGTCGTGATAATGGGCGTCCTTATGAGTTGCCAGCGCAATGCAAATGCTTCCGAGCAAAGCCAAGATGAGAACGGGAGAAGGCATTTAATTGAGAGCTTTTCTTCGAAACAACAGGCAGGAACCGAAAAGAAATATGGTTAAATAAACAATTGCGTAAAGCGTCGCCTGCAAACAGATCGTCCAAGGAATGGAGGGCCAGTTGTGAACGATCAGGTCACGAACGTCAAAAAACTCCAAATGAGGGATCGTGAAATAAATCGTTTGCAACAACGTTCGTGCCGGTTCGGAAAGTTGCAGGGCCACCTTGTTCAAATGTCGGCCCAACATGAGAATGGAGGCGACCGTGATGAAGCAGATCGTTGTGTTCGATGAGACCGCCGTGAAGACGATTGAGCCAAGTATCGTCAGGGCGATAATGATTCCGAGCATTGCACAATGGAGCCACAACGCCTGGAAGTAATTGGTCAGGGTCCAATGATGCTCTTTGGCCATACAAACAATGCCGAAGAAGGCATAAAAAATCAGCAGCGTAATGCCGCACGCTATCCAACAACCGAAAAATTTTCCCACAATAATTTGCGAGCGGCGCACTGGTTTCGCCAAAAGAGGGAAAATGGTGCGTGTTTCACGCTCCATCGGCAGTTGCCGGGCCGCCGTGGCGATCGCGATGACGAGCGATGAAATCCAGATCAGAAGCAGGCAGATTTCCTTCAGGTAACGCAGAATTTTGTCGTCGTTGAAAAAGGTGACGGAACCCATGACGAGGGTTATCAATGCCGTAAGAATGAACAAGACGTAGAAGTCTTTTCGCCGCAGCAGTTCTTTGATGACGATGTTGGCAATTGCAAAAATGGTGCTCATAGATATTATAGGTGGCAGCAGAGTGGGAACGCGGACGTAAACAAGAGGAAAACTCCAACGGACGACGACCAATCATCCGTGAGAGGGAAGTCCAAACCCTCTCAACCTCTTGTCCGGTTGTCATCCGCGTCCCCATTCTGCCGCTAAAATGTTCATAGTTGTGGTTGGTATCCGATAACCCGCAGAAACAGCTGCTCCAAATTGCATTGGTGGAAATGGGTGAGTTCGGTGATCCGGCCTTCGACTTTGAGCTCGCCTTCGTGAAGAATTGCCACCCGGTCGCAAATAGTTTCCACCTCGCCGAGCTCGTGCGAAGAAAAGAATACAGTCTTTCCTTCATTCTTCAGGCGCTGAATGATTTCCCGAACCTTCATCCGCCCGATGGGATCAAGGCCACTCGTCGGCTCGTCGAGAATCAGCAGGTCGGGATTGTTAATTAACGTTTGCGCCAGGCCAACGCGCTGCTGCATTCCTTTGGAGTAAGTTTTGATGAGTCGTTTACGCGCGTGTTCGAGTTCGACAAGTTTTAGGACCGTGTCGATGCGTCGCTCGGTTTCAGCTTTGGGAATCTTGAAAATCTTCGCGTAAAAACGGAGCAACTCTTCGGCACTCAGAAACTTGTAGTAATAAGTCAGTTCCGGCAGATAGCCGAGACGTTGCCGGGCAATCGGTTGAAGCACGTTTGTGCCAAACAGATAAGCGTTGCCGCTGGTCGGTCGAATGAAACCAAGCAGGACGTTCATGGTGGTCGTCTTTCCTGCACCGTTGGGTCCGAGAAATCCGAAAACCTCCCCAGGTTCAACCGCGAGATTCAAATTCTTTACGGCGACTTTTACCGGTTGCCGGTCTTCCTTCGTCCGGTATTCCACACACAACTGTTCAATTTTTAAAACGGAACGGTCCGTTCCGATTTCAGCACCGGTTAATTCCGACGGTTTGGCTGGTGGTTTAGAAATTTCAGCGATCATACTTCTCCTATTTTCGTTGATGTGCAGTCCCTTAATCCCGCTTGCTTGTCCTTGGTCCAAAGTGGACGGGAGTAGTCCCGCCAGGATGGCAGTAGGCAGCTATCACCACAAGTAACTCCAGTCGAGTAAACGCATGGCGCAGGCCCAATGACCTTGCACATAATTGTTGGATATATCTCTGCTTTTAGATCGCGCATTACAATACGCTTCAAGGCAACAGAGAGGCCGGATTATCTTGCGAGGAGTCCTCTATCCGCGGGAGGAGATGGAACGATAGTTAATCGCTACACTTCTTCTGCGGAAGATTACAGATGAACTTAGGAGAGAAGAGAAGGAGGTCCTCGTCCGGGTAGAAGTCGATAATCGACTTTGGCGAGCTGAGGCGTCAGTGGGAGTGAAGCCTCGGTAACTACACCTGAAGTAACGGGTAATCCAACATCCGTCGAGGTAACCTCGACGTGTCCGTGTGAGACGAGAGTAACTGCGCAATGATGTTCACTTTGGCCAGCATCCGCGTGCAGATGTTGATGTAGAACCGGCGAGGCAGCCAAAGTCTGGACAAAGATAAATAGCATCAACGAAAGAACAGACGCTAGGCTTTTATATGTCCTGGAAGCTTGCAATCGAGGACATATAAAACCATGTTTGAGCTATCCATGCAAGTATTTTTTTACTTAGTCCCTGTGCCTTCATACGCCCATAGCTACTAACAACAAAGGGCTTGCTTCCTTCGAACTGGATTGCTTAATTGCGACCACTTGCGTTTCCTACCGTCATTTTTGCGTTCGCCAAAGAGACTAAAAGTCTTTGGTGCTGTAGTATTGGCGTCAGTTATTCTTTTTCTAGGGCTGGTTTCAGCTGGTCCTTCGCTGCACCAATCTCTTCATTCGCATTCTAATGAACAAAATCACGAATGCGCATTCACTCTATTTTCGCACGGACAAGTGCTGCACTCTGACGTTGGTGTAATTGTCGTTGGATTGGTTGCGGCGTTCATAGTCAGCGTGGTTTTCGTTTCTACCATCGTTCTTCCTCAGCCCGGTTCCTTTCTTCCGCCGAGCTGCGGTCCGCCCGTTTTCTCTCGTTAATCCAGCGTTCTTTCCGAATTCCCGCGCGCGTCGCGCCATTATCCGTCGCTATTCGAATTTCCTGGACTAGAGCGCCGGAGAAGGTGGGTTTGAAATCACCGGGCCAAATGAATCCAGTTTTCGATGAGCTTCGACTGAGGGCGTTTTGGCTTGGGACTCTGGTTTCGGACACGCCGCTCCACCTTTCCTTGTTTTTTATCGTTGCCTCAGTCCGATTTTGATGAGGCCTGTGAAATAACCCAAACGGCCTGTGCCCAAATGAGCTGCCCACTTTGTCTGCCGAGAGAACTACAGCGGCGAAAACTGCCAAATCGAAAACCATTGCCTTGATTATGAACCGTTGCCAGCCACCTATTCCGGTCGTTTTGCTCACCGGCTTTCTCGGTGCTGGCAAAACAACACTGCTTACAAAATGGCTCCAGCAAGCCGCGAGCGCGGGCTTGCGAGTCGGCGTGCTGATGAACGAGTTCGGCACCGTCAGCATCGACAGTGCGCTTGCGGCCACACCCGGAGTGCCGATGGAACAAGTCAGCAGCGGATGCCTTTGCTGTGCCGAGGATGGCAAACTGGCGGATTCATTACAGCGGTTGCTGACGGAGCGAGCGTGCGATCTGATTATCATCGAAACCTCTGGGCTGGCCGAACCATGTTCCATCATTGGGATTCTCACTGAACCTGAAATACTGCCGCTGGTGCAGCTTCACGCGGTCTTCACCGTCGTCGATGCGCAAAATTACGAGTTGCATGGCCTTTCCGATGAAGAACGTGGTCTGGCAGACCGGCAAATTGCATACGCCAGTGTCTTATTCATTTCGAAGTGCGACTGCGTGACTGACGACGAATTGAATTCGGTCCGAAGAGGCATCCAGGCGATCAATTCCTCCGCACGACTGATTTGCCTGCCGAAAGCGACGTTAAATATCGCGGAAATCTTCTACTCGCCACCTTCCAGTCATCACGTCGAAGTGGACGATGCCCAGACTATTCTGGTGGAAGGCGCGGCTGAAGACCACCTCCACGCGTCCTATCGAACGTTGACGGTCAACCTGTCCGCCGCCGTACGGCGTGCCGATTTTGAAGATTTCCTGCGTGGTTTGGATCGACGTGAAGTCGTCCGGACGAAGGGGTTTGTTCGTTTCCGCCATGAAACATCCAAGCTCTATTCCTTTCACAGCATTCTCGGTTTTCATCTCATCCAGGAATTCTTTGGGAATTCGAAGATCGAACCCGTTGTGGTAATGATTGGTCCGGATATCAACCTGCCAAAGTACGCCGCTTACCTTCGCGCAATGCAACAGCGGGATACGTCAGTCCCATCGTTCTTAATCAAGAAAAACTAACGCCCGATAAACCCTAAATGAAAACGATTATCTATTCTCTTCTACCACGACTCGATGCCGCTGGCGCGACACTCTCGACGTTATGCGCGATTCATTGCGTGTTGATGCCATTTGTCCTCGCGCTACTGCCTGCATTTGGGCTCTCATTTCTGGCAGACCGCACGCTGGAGCGGACGCTCTGTGTTTCGCTCATGGCCCTCGCCAGCTTTTGTTTGTGGAACGGCTTTCGTCAACATCGGCATTGGCGCGTGTATCTATGGCTGGCCGTCGGGTTGCCACTCATCGCCTATGCGCAATGGAACTTGCCGGATGATTGTTGCCTAGCAAAACACGACGGACGCTTTGAATCGACCTTCATGTTTGTCGGTGGTTTGGTTGTCGCGGCCGGACATCTTCACAATCGCCGTCTCATGCGGCTTTGTTGCGGATCGGAAAAGTGCCCGCACGGATCAAACGACAGGCGATAGCCGGTGTTTCACCCAAGGATCACCAACTGCCCATTAAGCCGAAACAATGCAGAAGAAAACCACGAATGAACACGAATGGACACGAATAGGATGTGTTCAAAATGCCTTTTGCCCTTTCGTGAACGCATCACCATTCAGTGACTTTCAAATGAAAGGAGAAAACACCTTCCCGTTCCCGTTTTTATTTGTGTCCATTAGTGTGCATTCGTGGTTCAACTGCATCGTTACGGATTAAGACACCACTTCCAAAGGACCATGATCATCGCAATGCCCTTCATGCGCATGATGCAAGCGGCCGTCTACAAGATAATCAGTGTGATCCCCATGCGGCACGGTTTCGTGTCCGCAGTTTGGCCCATGAACATGGCTTTTTGTATGTCCTTTTCCCTGATGATTGCATTGATCGGGATGTTCTTGATCCACATCGATGACATGTTCCTCAACCCGCTGGCCCTCCTGATGATGCAGGTGTCCATCATGCAGGTAATCAATGTGACCCTGATGTTGGACAGCCAAATGCCCACAGCCGGGTCCATGTTGATGCGTATGTTTCTTCGGTTCGACTATAGTCATAATTAGTGCCTCCAGTTTATTACCGCTACTGTACAAACGGGCATGATGCAATGAGATGGACGCGAGAGTTTTGCCGAATCTTGCATCCGGCAAAATGCCGTTCAACTGCGTCAAAAAGTTCAGTCCTCTCCGGTTCTGCGAGTTTCGGCGGCGTGCCGCGGCGCCAGGACAGTGATCAACTTGATCACACATCTTGTAAAACGTCCTTTGCGCTGCCTGACATCTGACCCCCCCTCTTTGAACTAGGCTTCGACCGAGGGAAAACCGTTTTTTTTGAGGCTAAAATGGAAACTTCCCTGTGGTGGAAGACATTTTTGAAGCTAAAACCAGCTCTGCCCCAGGGAAAAACTTTTTCTAGAAGCTAAAATGGCTTCTGGCCTGGGGAAAAAAGTATTTTAGAAGCTAAAACGGACGTTTCCCTGGGGAAGTGGGCGATTAAGGAACCAAAATTCACCAATCTCTGGGGAAAAATGTTTTTTAGCTTCTAAAACGTCTTCTTCCCTGGGGAAGAAAGTATTTTAGAAGCTAAAACGGAAAGTTCCCTGGGGAAGTAAGCGATTAAGGAACTAAAACTCCGCAATCTCCAGGGAAAAATCTTTTTTAGAAGCTAAAAAACTTATTTCCCTGGGGAAATAAGTTTTTAATAGCTATAAGTCAGCAGCTTACAGGAAACGCTCCGAAAACCGGCTATGATTGACAACTGCCTGAGAGTCCGACAATCCAAGGTCTCAAGAAAATCCTGATGACGACCTTGGAGGTTGGGAGTTTAGAACTTTTTTGGAGTTTGGTCGTTGGAGTTTGGTGTTTTCGGCTACTGCTTCTCGTATTCCCCTTTGCCGACTCGTTTCAGCACCGTGAACCCGGATTTTTTGGCATCGGAGATCGACAAGGGCTTGAGATGGATCGGCGAACTGAAATTGGACAGGACCCGGCGCACTGGTTTTCGACAGGCGGGACACTTTGTCAGTTCTGGCGCACTGATCGGGCGACGCAACGTAAAGCTGCCTTTGCAGGAAGCACAACTTCCTTCGCACAGTTCATATTCGTAAAAGGGCATAATCGACGAACGCATCTTACCAAGGATTACGGTGTTCTCAAATACGGAATGTTGTGCGTTGTAAAAGCTGGAAAGCCGATTCAACTCCAATATCGTCGCCGACGGTTCAGGTTAAACTATATATTTCCTCTATGAAGAAACGCGTGCTGTTGATTTGTGCTCTCGGGTGGATCACCCAAGGGGTCGTCGCACAACCAGTCGGTACCGTGAAGCTGACCGGCTTTTTAAAATTCGGCGGTGCAACGAATGCGCTGTTTGAAATTGCCAAAAAACCCTCCGAACCCCCCGAGACTATCACCCTTCTGGAAGGAGAAACCACGGATGGAATTGAAGTCGTAAAGATCAACTGTGACTCAGGACAGGTTGACATCATCCTCCGCGGCAAAAAGAAGACGCTCGGTTTTGATCACCCTCCAACAGGTCCAACCCTTCTACACTTTGAACAAATGTCCTGCCGGCAGGCAGTGGACGTTTACAGAAAATTGTCGGACGGAAACATGCTGTGGATCTTACCGGAAACAAAACGCCTGTCCTTACATCTGGATGCGCCTAGTTCCAAGACTCATGCGCTTAAGTCGATCGAACAGGCGTTGTTAGAACAGGGCTACACGAACACAGTAATCGGGAAAGATTGCTTCGTCTTTGGACCAATAAGGAACTTGCAACAGCTTAAAAGTTTTGTGGCTTGGCCTAAAATCCAGGATGGGGAAAAGGCGGATATTTTCTTTAATTTTGACGGGGCTCTTGTCGTGCAGGTGTTTATAGAATACGCATCCTTAATAGATCGTTCTCGGGAAGAGACAAAAGACGTCTGTTGCGAGGGGGTGTATTTACACACCGGCAGATTTCTCACCAAGCCAGAAGCCATTTTTGTTTTAGAAATCGCTTTCGCTTTACACGGTTACAAACCAGAACTTGTGGGAGAAAAGTCCGTAACCTTGGTGCCTCTTGAAGCAAAGTGATTTGCATTGTACCGACGAGGCCCCACCGATTTTCCGAAAAATTCGTGTTAATCTGTGTAATTCGTGTCGAACCTTTTGCCCCCGTCTTATCCGTGTCTATCCGTGGTAATAAATCACAGCACCAAAAAGTTCCCACAAACCAACGCATCGATATCCGTGTTCAAAAAGGTTTCCACCGCCTGCGCGGGTGTCGAGACAATCGGCTGACCTTTGACATTGAATGAAGTGTTGAGCACGACGGGCACTCCAGTCAGTTCGCCGAAACGATGGATCAATTCCCAGTAGAGCGGGTTTACCTTTTTGGAAACCGTTTGCAAACGCGCGGTCCCATCTTCGTGCGTTACTGCCGGGATGATGGATTTCTTCTCTTCGCGCACCGGATAAACTTCCGTCATGAACGGCACCGAATGCGTGCAATGGAAAAACTCTGACGCCCGTTCTTCAAGCACCGACGGCGCGAAGGGACGGAACGGTTCGCGAAATTTTACTTTGCGATTGATGATCTCTTTCATCTCCGCTTTGCGCGGGTCCGCCAAAATCGAGCGGGCGCCGAGTGCGCGCTGGCCGAATTCAAAGCGGCCTTGAAACCAGCCGATGACCTTGCCTTCACTCAAGAGCTGCGCTGCGGTCGCCGACGGGTTCTCAATTTTCTGCGGCTCAAGTCCCTGGCAGCGAATCGCTCTTTCTATTTCAGACGAACTATATTCCGCGCCGAGCAACGCCGATTCCATCGGACGACGGTTAAGTCCCTTCGCCACTTTCAAATGCGCAAGATACGCCGCGCCGAGCGCGACGCCCGCGTCGGAAGCGCACGGTGGAACAAAGACGCGTTCGACAATTTTTTCTGAAATCAATTTTCCGTTCGCCACGCAATTCATCCCGACACCACCGGCCAAACAGATTGTCTTTAGTCCGGTGCGTTTCACCACCATGCGCGTGAGATGACAAATGATGACTTCCAACTGCGCCTGAACGGACGCCGCGACATCGCGGAAATGTTGGGGAACTTCTTCCGTATCCTTTAGCGGTGGACCAAACGCCGCGACGATCTTGTCGCCGTAACGCGGGAAATGGCCCGTGGGAAAATTGAAGTAACTGAAATCAACGCCGAAACCATCCTTGGTTGGCCAAAAGATTTTCTCCATTTCGCGGACGAACTTCGGCGTGCCGTAGGGCGCGAGTCCCATGACTTTATATTCGTCGGAAAAAGCGCTGAACCCGAGAAACTCCGTGAACGCCGTGTAGATATGTCCGAGGGACAACGGCCAATCGAGCGTGCCCATCTCGGTGATTTTATTGCCGCGACCGGCTCCCCACCAACACGACTCCCAATCGCCGGCGCCGTCGATGGCCATGATTGCCGACTCTTCGAACGGTGAAGGTAAAAAGGTAGAAGCCGCATGACCAAGGTGATGGTTCAATCGGTAAACGGGTCCGTTAAAGTGCAACTTCTCCCGAATCTCGCTCGTGATGTTGTTCATCTTCTTGAACAAATCTCCGCGCGTCTTCAGCATGTTCAGGGACTTGGGAAAGTAACGCGCGACGTGCAGCGCTTTCTTGAACAATTTGCGGCGCGGATTAAATCCATACCCAATCGCTGCGAGTTCGTTCGGGCGAATTCCCGCGTGTTCGAGGCAGAAGGCAATCGATTGTTCGGGAAAGGTGTTATCGAATTTCTTGCGGGAAAAGCGTTCTTCCTCCGCAGCGGCGATAATTTCTCCGTCGTTAATCAAGACCGCGGCGGCTTCGTGCCACCCGTAACAGATCACTCCAAGGACGTACGGCATGTGAGTTTTTTTTCTACGGCGTCGGGGAAGACGAGGCACATGGTAATGAAAACCTTTCACCGTTCAATGCCGAAATGTGGTGCTAGCGCACGGCCACGGCCGCTGCGCGGCAAATACCAAAGCCCAAACACCAGCGGGAAGGCTGAAACACCAAGCACCAAAACCCAAACACCAAAGAAATCTCAAACTTCAAAGAGCGCGCCGACGGCCCATGGCGCACGTTGGTGTTTGCGATTTAGAATTTATTTGGTGTTTGGATTTTGGTGTTTCTTCAAATGCGCCTGCGGCTAATATCGATCGCCTGCTAAGAACGTATGTCTAACGATGATTCAGCACTCGATCAGTTCGCTCGCTTTATCCAAGTGGTTGGCTCGAACCTGACTTTGAGACAATGGTTCTGGGGATTGTCCGGGATTTCGTCCGTGCAGAGACGAAATGAGATTTCCGCGATGATTCAAAAGATGATGGCGCGCGGCGAAGATGCCGATTTGATCGCGGTCGTTGCGCTATTGACGGAGGATTCTGTGTTTGAAGCAAGTTGTCAGGCGTTGCGCGAATGTGGATACAGCTGAAATGCCCCAAGCGAAACCTAAGAAGACTGTCTGGTCCAGGTTGTGGCGCATTTGGGCCGTCTTTGGGCTGACCGCAATCGTCGGTTTCACGGCGTGGTGTGTTGTGGCCTATCGCGCCAGTGATGAGGCCAGGCAGGCGTTGCACAGCGACAAAGAAATGGAAGTAATCCACGGCGATGGATATTGGTCCTTTGTTTCACGGACACCTTCAAAATCATCTCTCGGTTTGCTGTTCTTCCCTGGTTCCTTGGTCGAACCCGCCGCTTACGCACCGCTCGCACGGGCCGTGGCGCTGAAAGGTTACCCCGTCCTTCTCATCGAACTCCCGCGACGTGGCGCTTTCGGCGGTGCGAGCGGAAATGTGGCCATAAGGCGCGCTCGCAACTTGATGGAGCATTCGGCCCATGCGACAAACTGGGTGATCGCAGGCCATTCCCTCGGGGGAGTGATTGCGTCGCGCTTCGTGCAGCAACAGACAAACGGAGTTGCAGGACTCGTACTCGTCGGCACGTCGCATCCGCGCGATTTTAGCCTGGCTCATTTAAAATTTCCGGTGACAAAGATTCTTGGCACGCGCGATGGCCTGGCCTCCGTGAAGAAAAGTGAAGAGACGCGCCACAATCTTCCTTCCTCGGCGCACTGGGTGGTCATTGAGGGCGGCAACCATTCACAGTTTGGTTCTTATGGTTTTCAACCGGGAGACTATCGAGCAACGATCACTCGAGAGCAGCAGGAGATGCAGACCCTCGCCGCGTTCCTGGAGATGCTCGCATCCGCTTCTCACACCGTGCCGATTCGTCCGGAACAGGTTCAATCAAATGATCCCGCCTTTTCGTTGGCTTTTCGCCAGCGTTCCGCAAGGCTCCAGTTCGCACGCAACGAATGAGATACCCTACCCCCTATGAAATGTTGGCATTGTGATTCTGAAGCGAAGGCCATTTGTGTTTTCTGCGGACGCGGCATTTGCGCGACGCACCGCAAATCGAAGAAGTCTTACGGTGGATATGTCCGGACAACTCGTGTGGAGGTGCCAGAAAGTGGTACGATAGTGCGTGATGCCTCCTGGTGCGGATTCTGCGATGTGGAATATACGGAATAATGGTACACGGTCGACGCGCGCACGTTACTTCCACTTTAGGACGCAGGAGCCCTCTTCCCGCACCGGCATGGACCAGAATCGCTTTTGTTTGAGGTCACAAACGTTTAGATCCCATTTCAGGTGGTAATGAATGGTTGCCGGTTCCTTTACTTTTTGTCCACCGATTGCTTCGAGGGTCGTCATGGTCGCTTCATAGTTCAGAGACTGATGAGGCTTTAATTTGATCGAGTAGTCGGCCTCTCTTGAGGGCGGATCCACAAATCCCTTGGGCGACTGGCATTGCCACTTTCCATCTTTCGCATCGGTGTAGCCGGCTCGCTGCAAGAGAACGAATACCGACCATCCGCTCACCAGGATTGTCTGATTCCCCGCATTGGTTAACGTGAGTTGCACTCTCATGTAGTCGCCATTCCCTTTCAGGTCGGCTTCGATTTTATTCAGGACGACGTGCGCGGGTCGGGACGCGGACTTTTTCTTTTCTGCGGCGGAAATCGTGCAGGCGAAAAGTATCGCGAGGAAGAATACGATTAGGTTTTTGGCATGCATAGGCGTTGGTTGTTGATCAGATCCGCAGGTAAATTTTCCGCCGGTACATCCACCAAAGCAGCAGCCACATGACTAATAGTATCGCGGCTCCGTGCAGGGTCGGTTCGTAGGTGTCGCCGAGGAATTTGAAACTGTTCTTACCGAGATTCGTCTTCAGCGCTTTCGCAATGAAGCCTTCAAATAAATGGGCGATCAGGTAGGCGGCGATTGAATTCATTCCAATGACAACCAGCGGGAACGACCAGCGTTTGCATTGGAGTAAATCGATCACAACGTAGAAGCCCGCCATCAACAGCAAACACCAACCGCCGCTGAACAGCGTCCAGCTCGGCGTCCAAATCTTTTTGACGACGGGACAAATTCCAAGCCATCCGAGTGTGCTGCCAATCAGCAGGCAAAGTAATCCACCAGTAACGAGCCAGCGAACTTTTGCCCCATCGCTGCGGGGACTGCGGATCACTCCGCCTGCAATCAGGCCGAGAATCATCGTGCCGAGTGTTGGCAGGAAACTGAGTGTGGCGTAACCGCCTTCATTGGCGACGAAGGGATGTTCGCGCGGAAATAGATTGAGAAACCAGGTGTCGAAGGACCATGCGAGATTGCTGTTTTTATTCCAATGCGCCGCAAAGCCATTGAGCAAATGTGGCCAGTCCTTTGGAACACCTACTTTTGCATAATCAAACGTTGCGTCCGGCAACGGATAGAATGCGAACGCCGCCCAGTAGCCGATGAGAATCGTGGCGAAGGCGATCCATTGTGTGCGCACCGAACGCGATCCGAGCAGAAACAGCAACGGATAACCGAGCCCGATTTGCGTGAGTGTATCTTCGAAGGTCCAATAGGTTTGAGGTCGCCCGATGGATCGCAGAAAGACGCCGAGTAGAATCAGCACGAGCCCGCGCCAAAAGGCGTGCCCGATTAATCGACCGCTCGACTGACCGCTGTTGGCCCGACTCGCGAGCGAGAAAGGCAACGCCACGCCGACCATAAAGGAAAACGAAGGCTGGATAAGATCGTGGAGCGAGCAGCCAATCCATTCGACATGCGTCTGGTTCCACGCCAGGAATTTCCAAATGACGCTATCCGGCTGCGCGGCCGCAATACGTCCGAGGCGCAACACCTCCGCCATCATCAGAAACATGGCGAAGCCACGATACGCATCGAGCGAAAGCAATCGTGCGGGCCGCTCGGAAGTTTTCTCCGGAGCATGAGTCGTTGTGGCTGTGCTGGTTTCCATAATAGACGATTGGCGAAAGACGATAGGCTATTGGCTATTGGCTATTGGCTATGTGAGCGGAGCGAGCCCTGCACCTTCAACATCTCCACCGCATAGCGACGCCCCAGCTCTCGTTGCGCTTCCGAACTAAAATGCAGTAGATCGCCTTTGTCGCGCAAACCATGCGACAGGGCGCAACCGGTGAACGGGACTTTTTCTGGAATTTTTCGCAGCGCTTCGTTGACGACACGCGCGAAGGGCAGGGGATCACCCGGACGATCGTAACAAAATTCACCAATCTCCCCGACGACAAACGGCAGGTTCGGCGCGTTTAAATCTTTGCGGAGGCTGTGAATCATGTTCGTCAATCGTTCGCTGTAAGTGGAAGCAGTCGTGTTCGTGCCGGCATCGCCTTCGCCCTGGTGCCAGATGATTCCCGAGAGGGTTCCGAACGGCGCAACGGCTTTGGCTCGGGCGATCGCATTGGTGTACAAATCCGCTCCGGGCACCCAGCGTCGCAATGGCGTGCCGCCGACGGCGCACGGCACGAGCCCAATGACGACATCTGAATTCGTTTCCGCCATCGCTTTGCCAAACGCCAGGCCGGGGCCAACGCCGGGAATTTTCCCTTTCTCATTATGTCGGAACGGCTCGACCGCGACTTGCCATTGATTGCTTTGCGTGAACAAGAGCACGCGCGCATGGGGCGTGAGGTCTTCTTTCTCAGGAATGCCGCGCCCCGCCATATTTGATTGGCCCATCAGCAGGTAAATTTTCAGCTTCTCCTTGGCGGGAAGCGTCACTGGATTTGTGTCGGCGGCCTGCGCGATGGTGAGACCTCCGAGAAGAAGGGAGAAGAAAACGAGCAAGTGCATGCGCGGGAGGATAAACAGGCGCGGTCGTTCTTTGCATCAAAATCCTCTAGCTGCGGCGACTGGGAAGTTCACGAGCTGAGAAGTGCCCTGTTTGGCATAAATTCGTCAAGAAACAGCCCCTCAAAATTGTAAGTGCCTGTAAAACACTGCTTTGCAGCTTCGTTTTGGAGGTCTTTCCTAGGAAAGAGGGGTGATGTTGCTTCGGATTGGTGCCATTTCCTAGGAAATGGGTGCGATGTTGCTTCGACAAAGAGACTCTTTCCTAGGAAAGACCTCCGATGTTGTCCAAAACTCTCTTCCGGAGGGAAAATGGGGTCAATGTTGGACCAGCATTGGACCTCTTTTCCAGGAAATGGGTCCGATGTTGGCTTGGAAATCGACCCTTTCCAGGAAAGAGGTGCGATGTCACTTCGGAATTTTGCTCCGGAACAGGAAATGGGGTCGATGTTGCTTCGTAAAACAGCCATTTCCTAGGAAAGAGGTCCAATGTTGGTTCGAAAATGGAGCCATTTTTTGGAAAGAGGTACGATGTTGGTTCGTAAATCCCGTCCGAAATCGGAAAGGGGGTCGATGTCGGTTCGGAATTTTGGTCCGGAACAGGAAAGAGGTGCGATGTTGGTTCGGAATTTCGTTCCAAAATAGGAAAGGGGAGCGATGTTGGTTTGAATTTTCCTCGGAGTTGGAAATACGGACGATCTCGGTTTAGAAATCCTCTGCCGAGCGCAAAGCGGATCGAGGCGTCAATCCGCGTGGCCTTCCGAATTAACCTTCTCAAAGAAACCTTTCAACTCTCGCTAGACTCAATCTCGCTCCTTCACTATATTTTCCGGCTCTATGAATCGTAATCCGCATGTCGCAATTGTCGGCGCGACGGGAGCCGTCGGCGTCGAAATGATTAAAACGCTGGAAAAGCGCAATTTTCCGGTGGGCAAATTAACCTTGCTCGCCTCAGCCCGTTCCGCCGGGAAGACCCTGAAGTTCCGTGGCACCGACGTCACTATCACCGAGCTGACTAAAGATTCATTCACCGGCATCGACATCGCGCTCTTCAGCGCCGGTGGTTCGATTTCCAAAGAATTCATTCCGATCGCCGTGAAAGCCGGTTGCGTGGTGGTCGATAATTCCAGCGCATTCCGCATGGATGAAACGGTCCCGCTCGTCGTTCCCGAGATCAATGGCGAGGACGTGAAGAAACATAAAGGCATCATCGCCAATCCGAACTGCACGACGGCGATCACATTGATGGCGCTCTATCCGTTGCACCAGGCTTTCGGCGTGAAACGTATTTTTGCTTCCAGCTACCAGGCTGTCTCTGGCACCGGCGCGAAGGCGATTGAAGAATTGGAACGTCAGGTCGGCGAAGTCGTCCGCGGCGAACCGGTCACCAAGGAAGTGTATCCGCATCAAATTGCTTTCAACGTCTTGCCACACGTCGATTCCTTTTTAGCCGACGGCTATACGAAGGAAGAAATGAAGATGGAAAACGAAGGCCGGAAGATCATGCATCATCCTGGCTTCCGCGCGAGTGTCACTTGCGTGCGCGTGCCGGTTTATCGCGCCCATTCCATCGCAGTGTCCGCTGAATTTGAAAAGCCGATCACCGTCGAAGCCGCCCGCGCCATTTTGCAGAAAGCACCCGGTCTCGATCTCGTTGATAATCCGGAGAAGAAAGAATATCCGCTGCCGCTTTACGTCGCCGAGAAATACAACTGCCAGGTCGGACGCATCCGCAAAGATTGCGCGTTCGATAATGGCTTGTGCTTCTGGGTGGCCGGCGATCAACTGTTAAAAGGCGCAGCGCTCAACGCGGTGCAGATTGCCGAAGAGTTGCTGAAATAATTAAACGGGCACTAAAACTGCCGAGATCTGACAGCCGCGTTTCTTTCGAAGCGCGGCTGTTTTCTTTTCCCCCGGACCGCGGCTGTGTGCGGAGCCCCAGCCGCAGCGGTTGGAATTGGAACGGTTGTTTCAAATTTCAAAGCGCGTTGTTGCCAACCCGCTGCGGCTGGTCTGCGACACAGCCGCGATCCGTGGAATCCTTCCTCCTTTTCAGGGCAGCTCTCGTTGACACTGTTTTCGGCAACGTCTAGTTTTCGCCTCGATGTCACGACTCCCCGTCGAAGCTTTTATCGCGCTGCGCTACTTGCGGCCGCGTCGGACGTTTGTTTCGGTGATCACCGTCATTTCCGCGATCGGAGTCATGCTCGGTGTGGCTGTGCTCATCATCGTGATCAGCGTCATGAGCGGGTTCGATAAGGAATGGCGCGACAAAATTCTCGGATTCAACGCGCATCTGAAAATTTATCAGCTGGATCCCAACACCTTTCGAGAAACTTTGTTTACGGACTACGCGAAGGCGCAACAAATTGTCGCCGCCAACAAGAAGGTCCTGGGGGTTGCACCCTTTGTCAGTGGACAGGTGATGCTTAAAACTGATCCGGCCGGGGGCGGCGATGCTCAACAACTCGCGCCGATGATGTTGGGGTTGGATCCAGTGGACGCGGGCAAAGTTTCCGTATTGCCCAAGAGCATGATTGCCGGCGCATTCGATCTCAGCGGGAATGGACTGATACTCGGCGAACAGTTGGCGAGCGGCTTGAATGTAACTGTCGGGGACCGCGTGAACATCTATTCTCCCAAGACCATTGAGCAGATGCAGAAAACGCACGGACAGACGAACGAACAACTAACCCTTCCAGATGAATATGAGGTTCGCGGAATTTTTGACGTAGGATTCGCTGAATACAATTCGTCGGTGATTGTGGTCTCTTTGGAAAACGCGCAGCAGCTTAACAACGTGGGCGATTCGGTCCGCGGCTTACAAATATTGTTAACCGACGCCTTTCAAGCCGATATGGTTCGCGACGAACTCAGGCCGTTGCTCGGACCGAATTATCAATTCATCACGTGGCGCGAGGAGAACAAGCGGCTCTTCAACGCGCTCTCGGTGGAGAAGAATATGATGTTTTTCCTGCTCTTCTTTATCATGATTGTGGCCGCGTTCGGGATTGTGAACAGCCAGATTACCTTCGTGGTACAGAAGACACATGAGATCGGAATTCTCAAAGCCATCGGCGCGAGTGATCGTCAGGTGCTGTGGATATTCTTAAGCCAAAGCATGGTCATTGCGGTTCTAGGCGTGCTCTCCGGCCTGGGATTCGCCTTACTCGCGCTGCAATATCGAAATGAATTTCTCGCGTTACTGCGCAAGGTGACCGGGATCGAGTTGTTGCCGGCCGCCATTTATCAAACTCCCGAGTTGCCGGTCTGGATTCAACCCATGGATATCGCGGTGATTTGCGGGACGGCGTTCGTTGCCTGCGTGCTCGCCGGAATGTTCCCGGCGTGGAAAGCCTCGCGGCTGCAACCAGTGGAGGCTTTGCGCTATGAATAACGCCACCGCCAAGCCACTGCTCGAAGCTCGCGCCGTGCATAAGACTTATAAGATGGGGCGCAATGAACTCCACGTCCTGCGAGGCATCGATCTCGTCGTGAACGCAGGAGAGTTTCTCGCCTTGCGCGGATCCTCCGGTGCAGGGAAAAGCACGTTGCTCCATTTGCTGGGCGGACTCGATCTGCCGAATGAAGGTGAAGTGTTGTTCGATGGTAAAAATCTGCGGAGCCTTTCGGGAAGTAACCTCGCGGAATTGCGTAATCGTCGCGCCAGTTTTATTTTTCAGGCCTATCACCTGCTGCCGGAACTCAACGCAATTGAAAATGTTTGTCTGCCGGGGCGCATCGCCCGCCGGAACATCGATGAAGTGATGTCGCGTGCGGAAGAGTTGCTGGCTCGCGTCGGGTTGGCCAAACGGACCACGCATCGACCTTATGAGTTATCCGGCGGTGAACGACAACGTGTCGCGATTGCCCGTTCACTGATCAATTCACCGGACCTGGTCCTCGCCGATGAACCGACGGGCAATCTGGATTCACATACCGGTGAAGAGATTATCGATTTGCTCTGCGCCTTGCGTGACGAGCGCAAGATGACGTTGCTGATTGCGACGCATGATTCCAAGATCGCGGCACGCGCCCCGAGAGTGATTCAGTTGGTGGATGGCAAAATCACCAATTCCCCGTAAGTAGAACGACGCCTAGAACAGCCGGAGAACTGACACCAGCAAGGCGAGCGAAGCGATAATTCTGACTCCCTTGGAAGGGCCAAGGAGAAGGGGAATGCCGCACAATAGAGCCATTCCGAAATAGAATTGCGGCGGACAATGAGACACGGCCGCCGATGATGCCATCGCTATTATCCAAACGATCAAGGCGATTACTGAAATGGCGTGGTTCATTAGAATTGTTCGCGTCAGTGTCCCAATGTCCCCTTGGTTGTCAACGGGCGACCGACCTCTCAACGATGGAAGTTTGGTTTGGCGAATCGTCTCTAGACCGGTGACGATTCAGGCAAGAGCCGATAGGAAAAAAAGTGCCGCTGCATTAGCTTTCCGCAATGGGCGATCATTCAGAACCTTTTCTCATTCAGTTCGGCATCGAAACTGAAATTGGGATCGCGCGTGACGACGCGGACAATCTGGACGTCGTCGCGGAATCAATCGCGCTCGTGCGCAGCGCGACGGAACCCGGCGTGCGGATGCGGTGGGATTACGGCTCCGAAGATCCTCACGCCGATATGCGCGGGTTTCATGTGGATGAACTGCGACAGGACTTCGATGAGGCGCATTACTTCGCGCAGGATGCACAGCGAGAATTAAGCTTTGCAGAAATCAAAAGCGACCTGGTCCTCGGTAACGGCGCCCGCTTCTATAACGACCACGCCCATCCTGAATACTGCACGCCGGAATGCAGCACGCTGGCGGAGATGGTGGCGCATGACCGGGCAGGGGAACGGATCGTGATGCGTTGCGCGCGCAAGCTTTCTGCCGAGCGCGGTGCCACGGTTCGACTCTACAAGAACAACACCGATTTCCGCGGGCACAGCTACGGCTGTCATGAGAACTATCTCCTGCCGCGTTCGTTGCCGTGGGAAAAACTGGCGCAAGGTATCCAGGCGTTTCTGGTCACGCGCCAGATCTTCGCCGGGGCGGGCAAGTTTGCCATTGAAGCCGAAGACAAATTTGTCTGTCCCGGATTTCAGATTGCGCAACGGAGCGATTTCTTCAGCGAGTTGCAAAGTGTCGACACCATGCAACGTCGGCCGATCGTAAACACGCGCGATGAACCCCATGCCAACGCTGAGTTATATCGGCGTTTTCACGTGATCATTGGCGACGCGAATATGTCGCCTTTCGCCACCCGTTTGAAAGTTGGCACCACCGCGCTCGTGCTCGAAGCACTGACGCGCGATGCCAAGCGCAGCTACCCTGTCCTGATTGATCCGCTGGCAGCGCTCCCGGAAATTTCTCGCGACAAAAAGTTCAAATGGGAAGTTCGTTTGCAGGGACGGAAAGCCTCCACGGCGATTGCCATCCAGCGCGATTATATCAAAGCGGTTCGCGAGCTTTGCGATTTGAGCGTCCTTGAGAAAGCGGCGGTCGTGAACGAATGGGAAACGGCGCTGAACGATTTGGAAATAGATTTCATGCGTTGCCGTGATCGTCTCGATTGGGTGGCGAAGCTCGCGATGATCCGCGAATTCCAAGTTGCCCAGGATCTGCGCGATGAAGATCCGTGGCTGCGCAGTCTAGATTTGGAATATCACCGCTTGGATCGCGACGAAGGATTGTATTACGCGCTCGAACAATCCGGCGCGATGGCGCTCGCCATTGATGATGCCACGGGCCGTGAAGCGATCGCCAATCCACCGAAGACAACGCGCGCCTACATTCGCGGCAAGTGCGTGCAAAAGTTTTCGAGCGCGATTGTGTCTGCGCAATGGGATCACGTCACTCTGGCCGGCAAGGATGAAAACTTTAAGATCTCTCTGCTCGATCTGTTTTCACCGGAGAAGATTCGCTACGTCGCCCAGGCGATCGAAACCTCTGAAACGCCCGACGCACTGGCGGACAAACTTTCGCCTTTGAAATAACGGCAGGTCCGAAGTTTACCTGGCTTCTTCAAGCAGGCTTACTCGCACGATCTTCCCGCCAAGCACTCAGTCCTGTCCAAAGCGAGAGGATCACTAATGCCAACACCGTTAGCCATAATCCCAAAGTGAGGCTTGCCGGTTCATAACGGAATTCCAAGGTCGCGGTCCCAGCGGGAACGACCACACCTCGAATGGCGTGATTGGTGAGGAGAATTGGAGCTGGCTTTCCATCGATATAAGCGCTCCACCCTTTGTCCCAAAGATCGGCGAGCACCACCAGGCCGGGCGTTTCCATTTTGAGGGCTACAGTGATCCGGGTGGGGATTTCAGAGACGATGGTCGCATCGCCGGAGCACGTGGCAGGCAGAACAACGGGCGATTCGACGTAGGCCATCTCGCGCGGGTCGAATTGTGGCGAAGATAATTTTTTGAACTGCTCGTCGTCCGCGACGCTTTCAATGTGTCGCGGCACAAAAGCGCGCGGGAGTGCGAACTGGTTCACGGAAACCCAATAGTCATCACTGTGAAAGTCAGCACGAAACGGTGGCAACGGAGCTTGTCGCGAAATGAGATAGCGGACCCCCAGCATGTCGAGAATCGGGGAGAATCGAATTCCGTCCGGGGGCGCTAAACTCACTTGTGGCACAAAACTTTGCGTCAACGCGTAGGTGGGGCTTGATGCACTCGGGGCCGCGGCGATGGACAGCAGGTCCAGTAAACGCGCTGGATCAACTGCGTCGTATCCGCGGATGTCGTGTAAGCCGTGGCTCCGTCCAAGTGGAGCCATCAGACAATTGTAGCCGACAATCCGGCCGGGCGTGGATTTCGAAATTTGCACCAAAGCCGGTATTCGTGGGTAGTAAAGCGCCGGGTCGCATTGGGCGCTGCGATCGTGTGCAAACCACAATAGGTCGCCCAACATGAAAAGACCAAGGACTGGCACCGTCCAGGGCCGCCATGTTTTCCGAAACCACAGGAGCAGCCATCCGACGACGCCCAGGCCACACAAGATTGTTGCCGCAAGGTAGGACCGCGTAAACCAGGCCTGAACCTGGCGCACTCCTTCCATCCCGTGAATGCTCGCCACCTGTTTCCCATTTTTGATGTCCTGCTCAAGAGCAGTCGTGATCACTTCAGGCAGGACGTTAAAGCGGTAAAAAGACCACGCACAAAGGACTGCGAGTAGCGCCGTGGGCAACCAGAACCACCATCGCCGTTCCACGCGCTTCTGCCACAGCACTTCCAGCCCAACCGCCGTCATGGCGAGAATCGCGAACGACGCCGCGAAGACAAAACGGTTGTGCGACATCATGTTCAGGCCAGGCAACCGCAGAATGGCAACGAGTCCTGGAACGTTTAGCGACCAACTTAAGGCGAAGAAAGCGAGGAACGCCCAAAACAGATTGATTGAGCGGTGCCGGCGACTGCACCACGCCAGCGGTGCTAACAAAAGAGTGGCAAACACACCCGCGTAAGTCGTTGCAGTGCTTTCCTGCAGGCTCGGCTGTCCCTCCGGAAAAAGGGCCAGGCTCCCTTGTTGGGTGGAGCCATACATATTAGGGAGCACAACTTGAGGCAACGCGGCGAGACCAACGGGTACGCGCTCTTCCTCACCCGCGCTACGACGTTCCATGCGTGCACCGGTGTGGGTGTAT
>JAQGOU010000429.1 GCA_028293445.1 Verrucomicrobiales bacterium
GTTTCAAAACACTTGCAAATACTCACCGAGTGCGAATTGCTTAAACAAGAGCAAACCGGCAGGGAGATTTACTATCATATTAATGCAAAACAAATGAAAGAGGTAGCCGACTTTATTGAGCCATTCCGCAAAATGTGGGAAGACCGATTCAATAAATTGGAAACAATAATGAAAAAATATAAAAGCAAATAACATGGAACGAAAAACAAAAATCAATGCCGAAGACGGCAAACAGGAATTAGTGATTACAAGGGAATTTGATTTGCCATTGGAATTGCTTTTTAAAGCGTATGTAGAGTCTGATATTATTGAGCAATGGATGGGAACCAGAGTGCTGAAACTTGAAAATAAAAGGCACGGCAGTTACCAATTTGAAACAACCGATCCCCAGGGAAACAAATACGGATTCAACGGGGTGATCCACGAGTTTAGCCCGAACCGGAAGATCACACGGACATTCGAAATGGAGAATACGCCTTTTGGTGTCCAGCTTGAGTTCCTAGAATTTGAAAAACTCACTGGGGACACCAGCAAACTCACTATGCATGTCGTATATAGATCAGTTGCACTCAGAGACCAAATACTGCAGTTGCCCTTTGCCCAAGGCATAAATATGGCACACAACCGATTGCAAGACATGGCAACCAAATTGAAATAACCCACTATGACCAATGCCACCAAACGTTCGATACTTCGCTGTATTCACATCATCTTTGGTCTTCCGATAATCGGTTACATTTATGGTCCGCCTTCAGAAACTTTGCCATACCTTCCCTATTTTCGTTACATCTACCTTCCAGTAGTTCTACTTGCGGGATTTTGGATGTGGAAGGGCGATGCCATTCGACGACTTTTTACAAAACAATCGGACTAACACACACTGCAGCAAACCGCCCACAAGAATAAAAAGGAAACCTATATGAAGGCCGTTGAAACAAAAAAGGAACTGTCGCCAGGACAACGTGAAGAACTGCTCAGTGCGTTAAAAACCCGCTTTGAGAAAAACATGAACCGCCATAAAGGTCTTGAATGGGCTAAGGTGAAAGCGAAGCTGGAAGCTAGTACTGGAAAACTGTGGTCACTTAACGAAATGGAACGAACTGGCGGTGAACCCGATGTTGTTGGTCATGATAAAAAGACGGGCGAATACATTTTTTTTGATTGTTCAGCGGAAAGCCCCAAAAACCGCACGAGCGTTTGTTATGACCGTGAGGGGCTGGAATCGAGGAAAGAACATAAACCAGCAAATAACGCTATTGATATGGCGGCGGCCATGGGAATTGAGCTTTTAACCGAAGAAGAATATCAAGATCTGCAGAAGCTTGGGAATTTCGATACGAAAACATCGAGCTGGGTGAAAACACCTGCTGATATGAGAAAACTTGGCGGTGCTCTCTATTGTGATCGCCGCTACGGCCGTGTCTTCGTGGGTCACAACGGTGCGCAGTCTTACTATAGCGCCCGGGCGTTCCGAGCCTCGCTCAGGGTCTAAATCTGAACTGGCCTAACCAACCGGGTGCAACAGCGCCCTCGCGATCCGCGTCTTCGATGCGTCTATTTACCACTGGCGCAGGGTCTCTGATCGGGCGTATCGTTAGGCAAAGTTGTATGAGCACGACACCCGAAGGTGAACCCCCGCGAATTGTTACTGCGCCTCCGCAAATTGAGCACGGCGACGCGACCGGTGGAATCATCCCCTACAAGAATCCGCACGCGCTGACCGCCTACTATCTCGGCATTTTCAGCATCATACCCGTCGTCGGTTTTTTTCTTGGAGCGACCGCGCTGATTCTTGGCATCTCCGGCCTGAGACAGCGCAAGAAGCGTCCGATGATTGGCGGTGCGGTACACGCTGGGATCGGAATCATCGGTGGTGGTCTGTCAGTTTTGGCGCATTTAGTTATCATTGCCTTTATCGTGTTCCGCGCAATGAATCGCTGATGAGTAACAGCCTAACCCGTTAATGAATTCAGAGAAATAGTGACCGATCTGCTTGCTCAGAAGAAACTGCCTTGAATCAAGTTGGCGAGACCCGACTTCAGCAAAAGAACAATCCCGACGGTTTGCAGATTTTCCTCGGTTTTGATGTCCTTGAAGACTTCGTTCTTAATTCCGAGGTTCCGATCAAAGCTGCGCTCAGGATATTTATCGCTGCTGAATTTGGTTTGGGCCAACGTCACCTCCAATTTATCGATTCCTCCAAATTGATACGGAAAGGCGGGCATTCGAACGGGTGCATTCGTGGATGGGGGCGACGTGGGAGCCGACGTCTGTCTGTGTTTTGGCTTCGACTTCGTGAACACATCGATGTTCGAGGTACCGTCCTTGTGCTCGACCACATGCAGTCGCGCCAAATCGATCTTCACCAGGCGGAGATGGACAATGTTACTCCGGGCGGCGTTCAGGTCGTATTCAACATGAAGCTCCGGGAGATCCAACATAACTCCTCCGCCAAACTCCGCGGGGTTCAGGAGCTGGAAATTTTTTATCGTCAAGGAATGGTCGGAAAGACCGATGTGCAACTGGCCGATGCGAGCGATCATCCCGGTCTCTTTCAGGATTCGTTTCTCCGCCATCTTTTTCGCGATCGTATCAATCGAGAGAAAAGCAATGACACCCAGGACGACCAGCGCCACAAAGATATACAGGAGCCAGCGAAGAAACCTTTTCATGACTGGACGGTAAGGTTCATCAGACCACGATATCTTCGGGACGCACTTCCAAACATTCGTCGTGATCTTCCCATACGATGGTGGTGTAGAACTCGGCGAGCTGCGGGACAAGGCGTTTGCCGGCGAGGATCAGCAGTTTCTCGGCGCGTTCAGCCGCTTCCTCGTAGGCTTCTTCGTAATCATCGACGTCCTTGCGCTGGAAATCTTCCCAGTGCGCCACCGCGTGCACGGGTCCGTAGTCGTCGGCCCACTTGCGCAGGGCGGGTTGAAGCTGTCCGGGGATGTCATCGAATTCAACGGCCGCTTCGGAGCAATGGATGCAGCCGAGTCCGACTTCGACAATGTCTCGGGTAAACCACGGGAGCAACGGCGCGCCACAACAATTGGATTCCACATATCCCTGCGGAATGGCGGCGAGGCGCTTGAGCCAGATCTGGCGTTCATGGCCGACTTGAGCCGCCAAACGATAAGCGCCGACGAGCGGATGTGAGAGTCGCCAGATGCGGCCCTGCATTTGGCTAAGCGTTTGGGAAAGCCAACGGGCGAGCGTGAGGTCATCGAATTCACGAAAGACTTCGCTGTATTCGTTCCACATTTTATCAAGCGGCGATTCCGACATGGGGCGACAGTAAAAGGATTTTCACCGCAACACGCAACAGGCAAACGCATGAGGTTTCCTATTGCATCGGCGGCCATTTCCAATTGCAATATAATGACAAATGGCCGATGCGCAGAATATTTTGGGGTTACCGCTGAGGGAACTACGTGGCGTGGGAATTGAACGGGCGACGCAACTGGCGCGACTGGAGCTGCACACGGTGGAGGATCTATTGTTGCATCCACCGCGCCGTTACGAGGAACGGCGCAATCTAAAAAAGATCAGCGAGGTGCAGATGGGCGTGAACACACTCGTGTACGGGAAAATCGTGGCGTGTGGTTTAAAGAAATGGCGTTACGGCACGAAGTCGGTTTTCGAAATGATCCTCGAGGATGGCTCGGGCCGATTGCATTGCCGTTGGTGGAATCAGCCGTTCCGGGAGAATCAGTTTGAAACGGGCAACGAAGTGTTGGTCTTCGGGAAAGTTCTCTCACTCAAGCCGCGCACGATCGATCATCCGGAGACGGAAATCATCGAAGGGGGTGAAGAAAGTTTTATCCACTTAAATCGTATCGCGCCGATTTATCCGCTCACCGAAGGTCTGCCGCAACGATGGATCCGTGCTTTGCTCTGGCGCATCCTGGAATTGACCGAGGGGCAAATGGGGGAACCGCATCCGACGATTCCCTTCACCGGAATGCCGACGCGAGCGAATGCTGTTCGCATGATCCATTTTCCCGAGGAACTGCACGACATCGAAGTAGCCCGGCAACGATTGGCCATGGACGAATTCGTCGAGATGCAATTGGCGATGCAGGCGCGACGCAAAAAGATGGAATCGAAAGCGCGCGCCCTGCCCTGCGGCGGCACCAACGTATTGATCAAGAAATTCCTGGCCGGGATTGGCTTCACTCTCACGGGGGCACAAACCAAAGTGCTACGGGAAATCCGCAAAGACATGAGCAGCGCGGTTCCGATGCGTCGACTCCTGCAAGGCGATGTTGGCGCGGGCAAAACGGCGGTGGCGGCATGCAGTGCATTGATGGCGTTGGAAAGCGGCTTCAACGTGGCACTAATGTCACCTACAGAGATTTTGGCCGAACAACATTTCCAGAACTTTCGCAAATGGTTTGCGCCGCTGGGTATCAGCGTCGAGCTGCTGACCGGCAGTGTTAAGTCGATTACTGATTTCCGCACGAAACAGAAAGATCTCCTTAAGACGGCGAATTCGATTTTCGTGGGAACGCATGCGCTGATCGAATCCTCCTTCACGCCGGAGAAACTTGGACTCGTCATCATCGATGAGCAGCACAAGTTCGGTGTCGCGCAACGGGAGCGCTTCGTGAAGAAAGGGAATTATCCACACCTGCTTGTCATGACGGCCACGCCGATTCCGCGAACGTTAGGGCTCACCCTTTACGGTGATTTGGATATCTCGGTGATCGATGAACTTCCGGGCGGCCGTGGCAAGATCAAGACGTTTGTGCGCACGGCGGATAAACTGGCGAAGGTCTGGGATTTCATTCGCAGTCAACTGAAGGCGGGACGACAGGCGTATGTTGTTTATCCACGCGTCGAAGACACCGAAAACGGCGAGACCAAAGCGGTGAAAGCAGAGTTCACGACGTTACAAAAGCTGTTGGCACCGATGCGCGTTGGGCTGCTGCATGGCCGATTGAAAGGTGAAGAGAAAGAGGCGGTGATGAGCGCCTTTCGGCAGAATACAATTCAGGTGTTGCTGGCGACGACGGTGATTGAGGTCGGTGTCGATATTCCTAACGCCACCATCATGCTGATCGAGAACGCGGAGCAATTTGGACTGGCGCAGTTGCATCAATTACGCGGGCGCATCGGTCGCGGCGCGCATGAATCGTATTGCATCCTGATCGCGACGGCGAAAACAGCGGAGTCACAGCGGCGCTTAAAGATTTTGGAAACTACAACCGACGGCTTTCGCATTGCCGAAGAAGATTTGAAACTGCGTGGCCCCGGCGAACTGCTCGGCACTCAACAAAGTGGAATGCCACCACTGCGCTTTGGCGATCTGGTCTCCGATCTTCGCCTGGTTGAGCGCGCAAGAGATCTCGTCAAGGAATCCCTGAATCCAAAATAAACATTCGCCGTATTGAATTTCTGTTGTCGCGGAGAAAGGCTAACGGCATGAAAACAATCATCACTTTGGCGTTAGTTGCGTTCGTTACGACGGTGGCACTCGTGGGTTGTAATAAAGGTGATAACACCACGCCGCCAGCCCCGACAAACAACGTAAGCACCAACTCCACGCCCTAAAAGATTCTGATTGAGCTAAACCGTCGGCCCATCGCCGGCGGTTTTTTTGTTTCTTCGCACTTGGATTTTTCGCCCTGTGAAATACATTCGCGTCATGAAGTCAGCATTTGCTTCCATGACCTGTATGGCCTTTGCGCTCGTCCTCGCCTCAATCGGCTGCTCCGACAAAGCTGAAAAGCCCGCCACGCCGCCGACCCAGCAGGAAAAAACCCGCGCGATGCTCAATTCGATCGAGAAGAATACCAACGACAGCGTTGTTTCCGCGCCCGCCGGTTATTTGGGTGCGATGGTGAAGTCAAAACAAAGCGCGGTGAAGACAATCGACGTAACAGCCCTGAATTCCGCACTCGAGCAATTCAATGTAGGCGAAGGACGCTATCCAAAGGATCTCGATGAATTGGTGACCAAGGGTTACATCACGAAGATTCCAGCGGCACCGATCGGCATGAAGATTGTCTATGACGCCACGGCCGGCACGGTCAAAGCGGTAAACGAATAGATAGAAGCTGATTTATCCAGCCGCAGGCGCCAACCTGCGGCTGAGTTTTTTTCTGGCAAAAGTTAATATTTGAGGCAAAGAACATCCCTTCATTTTGATGAACGAACAAATTGTCATCCTCGACTTCGGCTCGCAATACACCCAGGTCATCGCGCGGCGCATCCGCGAGTGTAACGTCTACTCAATTATCCTGCCGTTTAACACGCAGGCTAAGGAAATCGCCAAGCTCCAACCGAAAGGGCTGATCCTCTCCGGCGGGCCATCCAGCGTTTATGCCAAAAATGCGCCGTTGCCGGACAAAGCTATTTTCAAGATGGGCATTCCCGTGCTCGGAATTTGTTATGGCGTCCAATTGCTGGCGCATTTCCTCGGTGGCAAAGTTGAGCCCGGACAGAAGCGCGAGTACGGCAAAGGCACATTGACGATCAAAGACGACGCATGTCTTCTCTTCACAAAACTTCCAGCTGCTCTGCAAGTGTGGAATTCACACGGGGACAAACTAACGAAGCTGCCAAAAGATTTTAAGCCAGTCGCGGGCACAGAGAACTCCGCCTATGCCGCGATTGAAAATCGAGCGAGACATTTCTATGGATTGCAGTTTCATCCGGAAGTCGTCCACACCCCGCGCGGCAAAGAAATCATCGCCAACTTCGTCCATAAGATTTGCGGCTGCGGCACCGGCTGGACGATGCACAATTACGTCGAGCAAGCGGTCAAAGCGATTCGCGATCAGGTTGGCAAAGAGCGCGTGATTCTCGGGCTTTCCGGAGGCGTGGATTCCAGCGTCGCCGCTGCCCTGCTCCACGAAGCCATCGGCGATCAACTTACCTGCATTTTCGTCAACAATGGATTACTGCGCGCGAATGAAGCTGCGATTGTTCAGAAAGTTTTCGGACGCCATTTTCAGATGAAGCTGCAGTACGAAGAGGCGACGCGGGCTTTCCTGAGCAAGCTGAAAGGCGTCACCGATCCCGAGCGCAAACGTAAGATCATCGGCAAAACGTTTATCGAAGTTTTCCATGCCGCCATGAAGCGGGCCGGCAAAGCGAAGTTTCTCGCGCAAGGCACTCTTTATCCCGATGTGATTGAGTCCATTCCGATCGCCGGCAATCCGGCTGCGATGATCAAAAGCCATCACAATGTGGGCGGCCTCCCCAAGAACATGAAGTTCGAGTTGGTGGAACCACTCCGTTGTTTGTTTAAAGACGAAGTGCGTCAACTCGGATTGGAACTGGGATTACCCAAAGAGATTGTGTTTCGCCAACCGTTTCCCGGCCCCGGCCTAGCCGTTCGTATCCTGGGTGAAGTAACGCCTTCGCGTTGTGAAATTTTGCGCAATGCGGACTCTATCGTCGTTGAGGAGATGAAGGCTACGGACTGGTATTACAAAATCTGGCAGAGCTTTGCGGTTTTGTTGCCGGTGCGTAGCGTGGGTGTCATGGGCGACGAACGCTCATACGATTATACAATTGCCATTCGCGCAGTAGAATCGCAGGACGGCATGACGGCCGATTGGGTAAAATTGCCTTACGATCTCCTTGAGAAACTTTCTTCGCGGATCACCAACGAGGTGAAAGGCGTGAACCGCGTCGTCTTCGATATCACGAGCAAGCCGCCCGGCACGATCGAGTGGGAATAGCCGATACTGGCCAATCCTCCTAGAGCGAAAGAATCATCGCACCGGCTCCGGCCAGTGCGGCGAGAAACCAAATCAGGAGAACCGTATGCGTTTTGCTGAAGCCACGCCGAACCAGGCGATGGGACAGATGGTTGTTATCCCCGACGTAAAAAGGTTTCCCGATTCGCCAGCGGATCATAACCACGCAAAGCAAATCCAGCAGCGGCACTGCCAGGACAAATAATGGGGTTAAGACAGCGACCGCCCTGGGATGATGCGGTGTAAAGAAGTGAGGAAGAATCGCCATCACGGCAAGCAGGTACCCCACCAGATGACTTCCAGAATCCCCGAGAAACGCTGAAGCCTTCGGGAAGTTATGCGGCAGAAAACCGGTTAACGCACCAGCAACGAGCAAGGCGATAATCGCGACGAGATACTGTCCTGTGGCGGCCGCGAACAATCCAAAATACCAGGCCGAAATCGCGCCCAACCCCGCGCACAGGCCGTTCATATTGTCCATGAAGTTGAAGGCATTGGTCACCGTTAGAATCCAAAGAATCGTTACCGTGTAGCTGAAAATAATATTGGGAATAAATAAGGTGATACGAACTCCACTGGCAGCAACCGCAAAGGCGATGAGAAGTTGTCCACCGAACTTCACCGCGGGATTGAGTTCCCATTTATCGTCACACAAACCGAGGAGCAGCATTCCGAAGGCACCAAGAATTACTCCGCAGAGTTGTGGAAGACGACGCTCCAAACCGTATGAGAGCACGCTCGTCGAATGCATCTCCAACCAATGGAATTTCAACGCCAGAACCCCACAAACAATTGGAAGACATAATCCGCTGAAGACAGCGAGCCCCCCGGCAAGCGGAATGGTGTGTTCGTGAATCTTGCGATGCCCTGGATCATCAACGAGGCCGACGCGAACACAGAGATACCGCCACAACGGCAGCGTCAAGGCTGCGGTTGCCAATGCGCCAAGGATCGCCAGTAAATAAACGTTAAATGGAAACTGCATCAGCGTACGGGTTGCGTGGGGCGCAACAGGCGAACGTAAAGAGCATGAATGTTTTCCACCATTTGCTCGACAGAAAAATTTTCTTTGACCAGCAACTGCCCTGCTTTACCAAGACGATCACGCAAGGTTGAATCCGTCCCAAGCTGAACAATCCTTTCGGTCAAGCTCTGTAAATCTCCAGGACGAATCAGGAACCCGGTTTGATTCTCGATGCATACCTCACTTGCGCCATCGCAATCAAAGGCCACGACCGGTTTTGCTGCGGCCAACGCTTGCGGAAGAGCGCGTGGCAGTCCTTCCCGACGTGAAAGATGGACCAGCGCATCCATGATTCCCACGTATTGCGGGACCTCGGGTGGAGAGACAAGCCCGGTGAAGACAAAATATTTCTCAAGCCCAAGCGTGCGCGCCTGCCCTTCAAATTTGTGCCGCCATTCCCCATCGCCGACGAAGAGGAATCTGATTTGCGGGCAACGCCTGACGAGCTCAGGCGCAATTGCGAAAAGATCGTCGTGGCCCTTTAGCTCAAACAGACGAGCAATCTTCCCTACAACGAAATCTCTCGGATTGATGCCCAGACGAGAACGAAGCGCCTGATCATTTTCAGCGGCAAGAAATGGCGCAAGATTGAAGCCGCTGAAAATACGAGTGTAATCCTCCGAGCGGCCAATACCCGCAGCGAGATACTGCCGACTCATTGCATTGGCTACCGTAACGAAGTGCGTGGTTACCTTTGCGGCATGCCTCTCGGCGGAGCGAAACGCATAATTGGCAAGCGCCCCCTGAAAGTTCCCAAAGGAAGGGCCGTGAATTGTGTGAATGATAACCGGGACGCCAGCCCGATGCGCCGCCACTCGCCCGAGAACGCCAGCTTTTCCGCTATGGGTATGGACGATGTCAGGGCGCTGCTCGCGGAAGATTTTTTCCAGATTGCGCACTGCGCGCCAATCTCTCATCGGGTGAACGGGGCGAACAAGCTGTGGCTCGATGGAAAGAATTTCAGGACAGGTTTTGAATGCTGATTCCAGCGAACCTTCTGGTCCGGTGGTGGGACCGGAAATTAAATCAACCTCCACCCCTTTCTGGTGCAAACCTAAAACTGTCGCGATGGTGTTCTCTTGTGCCCCCCCTACAATCAGTCGTGTTATGACATGCGTTACCCGCATGGTTCAGGAAGTTTTTCCGCCCTGCAATATTTTCAGACGCTCTGCGACTTTTTCGTACTCGGCTGAATTTCGCGGAGCAATTTCCAGGTAAGCCTTGTAGTTTTTAATCGCAGCTGCCGCATCTTTTGTGCGTTCAGCGATTTCAGCGAGACCAAAATAAGCTCTGTGTTGATCCGCTGCTGATCCCAACTTGATATATTCCAGATAATCCTTCTTCGCGCCGTCGAATTGCCCTTTTTGCAACTCAATAATAGCCCGGTTGATCAGGGCACTCGTATTTGCCGGATCTGTTTCCAGAATACGATTTAAAACAGAAAGTGATTCTTCCAAATCGCCGATATTAAAACAGAGCACAGCCTTATTCAGCAAGTACCAGGCATCAGGCCTCATGGCAATGAGTTGATCCAGTATGCCGATTCCCTTTTTATAGCGCTCCTGGGCCAGGGCAGGCTGTTGTGGTTTGATCAATTCAGCCGCAGAGACATAAAACTGATAAACTAATCGATACCGCCCTTCATCTTTCAGATCTCGCTCCAGCGTCTGCATCATCAAATCCTCCGCACTCGCAAAATTATTTTTGAGCAGCAATGCGCGAGCTTCGACATCGACCAAGTCGAACTCATATGCTGGCAGTTGATCCTCATTGCGTTTCCGAACTTCACGCACTTCATTGAGGGCTTGCTCAGGTTGATTTAAATCGAGCAAGACGTGAGCAAAGCTGATGCGCACCTGTGGATCATTTGGAAGCAGTTCGATGATTCGCGAATATTGTTGGGCGGCCTGCCGCAAATTTCCGCCGTCTTTAAAAACCTTACCGAGCCAAAGACGCGCACTTGGCTCATCCATTGGCCCAAAGTAAGACATAGCGCCAACCAACCCGTGAAGATAACCAATTTGCTTCAAAAGCCCCTCGTCCGCCCCAACGGGCCGGGCATCACCTCGTTGCAGGCTGACATTGTAGCGTCCATTAATCTGTGCAACTACGTTATTGGGGTCCAGAGTCCAAGCCACAAGAAACTTTTCTTCCGCTGCCTTCAATTGTTGATTCCGTTGCAGCTCAACTCCCCACACATTTAATGCGGACGAGTAAAATGAACAGAGCACCGACGCATCCTGAAAAGTTTCGGCCATCACCGTCAATTTTTTCAGTGAAGGGGCTGGAATCGCATTCCAGAACGCTTCATTCTCCTCAATTTGCGCCTCGTCAAGCTTCGGCAACGTGAATTCATTACTGGCAAATGGAACCAATTCATAAACCAGCCCGTGCTGACGCGGATAATATCGCTCGAAATAATATCCGAAGCTCGATTGCAAGTAATAGAGAGGATGCGTTTGCCGCAGTCCCTCCGCCATTTGGATCAAGGCCAATGGAGGAATTTCTTGTTTGGGTAATTTGGCAGTAACGAACAAATCTCTACCCGAGGGATAACGTTCCCGCAGGTAATCGTGGTATTTTTGATTCGGTAAATAACGGGTGTGAACGAACAACCGATCACTTTTTTGAGCTTTTGTTGCTTCCAGCGCCTGCATCAAATATAGCCGGGTAAAATCATCGCTAAAGACAGCAGCATTCTTTGGCAGACTTTTGTCCATTCGCACAGCGAACTCCCTGAGCGCTGGCCCATTGACTTCGCGGATAGAGGGCAAGCTTCTGTAAAAGAGCCAAAACGGAACTCCGATCGCGGCCACTGACACAATGAAGGCAATCGCTTTATTGAAACGCTTCAGTGAAGAACGCGACTTGCCCCAGGCCCGTTCCCCTTCATGCCCAAAAACCAGGAGAACATAACCGCACAAATAACCGGCACTCAGGGCGCTTAAATAATAGAACGTCAAAAACGGAATGATTCCACGTCCTAAAATGCGAGGACTGAATTTGTAATCGAAGAACACCCAGACGCAGAAAACCAGCAGCGTCAGATGCAGAACTCGAAACATAAAATTTGTCAACATTGTCCCAGTTGGGCTGATGTCCGCGAAATCAGCCGTCCACCGGGTGCCTACGACGAGAATCGGCAGGAGCGATGTCAATGCGATCGCGAGAAAGTCGAACTTCAATCCTCCAATGAACGGACTGTTCAGTGTGAGGTTTTTCTGGTGAACCAGATTCGTTTTGAGGACATCCCAAAACCCATTTTCAGAACCTGACAATACATTCACCAGCGGCAAAAGCAGGTAGAGTAACAAACCGACCGCGCCAAAAGCGGCTATCCTGCCGATGAAACGCCAATTAAAAAATGTGAAACCCCGAATCCAGACCAGCGCGATGAGGAAACAAGGAAAGTAGCCGACCATGGCCCAGTTGTTCGCCATGCCGAGTCCGTAAACCAATGCGAACTTCTTTAACCATGTCTCGTTTTCGGTCAATCGATATTCGAGCAGGCAACGGATGACATAAGCAAAGACAAGGACGTCGAGAATTTCACCAGAAGCTATCGTCGCATTTTCCCAAAACGTGAGTTGAAAAGCACACAACAGAACCGCAAGCACGGGGGGAATCCACGCGCGTCGAATGCTGAGCAAAGAGAATTCATGGTATTCCCGTGAACGTTGTTCCTTGGTCCGGTCCTGGGGAAGCAACGCCACCGATCGTGCGAGTAAGCCAAGGGTCAGCGTCGCACAGATGGCGGAAAGCAGGTTCGCCCCCAGCACCTGCCATGAGGTCGGAAACCAGTGCAGTGGCAATGTCAGCAAGTAATAGAGCGGTGCGGCAAGCGGCTTTTGCCAATCCCAACCTGTCACCTTCGCCATGGTTGAAAGACTGCCCAGCGTGACGAAATGATTTAGCGTTACGACGTAAAGGATCACCGCGCTCCCCAAAACAATCCATGGGAGAATGGAATTGGAAAAGTTTTTGAACGAGATTGGTTCGGGTTGTTCGGTCGTCATCAAAATCAGGAAAACAGCGGTCAGCCGCTTTTAACTTGGTTGCGAGAGTTGAGCCGATGAACCGGCTTCAGGCAAGCTCTTGTTCTTCAACCGCAGATCCGCGACACACTCAACGTGCTGCGTCTGGGGGAACATGTCCAGCGGCACAACTTTCGCCAATTCAAAGACACCTTCCGCGCAGAGAATGTTCAAGTCCCGCGCCAGCGTCGCTGGATGACAGGAAACATATATGATCTGAGCCGGACGAACATCGCGCAACAACTGTAAACTTTCGGGAGAACAACCCGTCCGCGGTGGATCCAGCACGACCGTGGTTTTGCTCGATTCAAACCGCTGCAACAATGATGGCAACAGCTGCGTTGTATCGCCCATGACATATTCACCGTTAGTGATATTGCGCTGGGTTGCGTTTTTGCGAGCTGATTTGATTGCCATGGCATCGATCTCAACGCCGGCAAAGCGCTCCGCAAGATCCGCCATTTCAATGCTGAAAAAGCCAACGCCGCAATACGCGTCGATCAGAAATTTATTCCCGCTGTCCGCGAAACGATTACGCACGGCCTCAACCAACTTTGGCAGGAGGAAAAAATTGTTCTGAAAAAAGGAGTCGCGCGGCACTTCCCAGCCTTCCGGCATGATGCGCAGCACGACTTTCAACCCGCCCTTCGGCGGCGGATTTTTTCGCACGAGTTGAATCTGTTCGTTCAGCGCAGGCTCGGCAATTTTGCACTCATGCAGATCGACAACAAGGCGGCTGTCGTAACGCAGAAAACCAATGTCCAGCTTCTGCAATGGTTTATTCCACTGGCTGCGCACCATGATGCGATTGCGATAATGATAAGGATTCGGGCAAGGGACGACCGGGTCAACCAGAGCCTGTGAGAATCCACCAATGCGCTGAAATAAATCGGCGATCTGCTTGTGCTTGAAGCGAAGCTGCGCGCTGTAATCCATGTGTTGGTACTGGCAGCCACCGCACGCACCGAAGTGAGGGCACTGAGGTTCGACGCGTTCACTAGAGGACTTGATCACCTTGCACAATTTCGCCCGGGCAAAATTCTTTTTTACCTCCGTGATTTCCACTTCGACTTCTTCGCCCACGAGCACGAAGGGAACGAAAACAACAAACTCATTCACCCGCCCAACGCCTTCGCCACCAAAAGCGATGTCGTGAATTTTCACCGTGAGCTTTGCACCAACGGTGATGGGCGTTGTTGTTGTTTCTATTTCAGACATGGGCGCGGAATTTAATGCAGTCGCCAAAGCAAAGCAAATGCAGATACAGACGCGTCGAGAACAAACTGGTTGCTACTTCGTCCCGATGCATTCAGAGATGCGGTCAGTTTTCAGTAAAGTATTGGTTCTTGAGGGAATATTTTCCTACCTGTCGGGGAGACTTGATCAAGGTCTTCAGTCTGGAGTCGGCCTTGAGTCTACGGCAGGGCTTCGGTGGCTCCAATTTTCCGGAAAACATCCTCACCGAACCGAGCGGCGCGGAAGGAAATTTGGGGAGGAGGAATTGAGGCCATTTTTGGACGAAAAAGCTGTCGGAAAGTAGTGTCGGGATCGGATTTCCCGCCGCGGGGGAGACGGGAAGTAGACTCGGGTGACCCTCCGGCGGTCCGTGGGAGGGTCGACTGAGTCTCGGGTGACCCTTCCGGACGTCTAAAAATCGGATCCCGAGTCTCCGGATCGACTTTCCCGCG
>JAQGOU010000435.1 GCA_028293445.1 Verrucomicrobiales bacterium
GAGCGATTGCCAAAAGAAATTTCCGGATAGATCGTAGAGGCGCTGGCCAAAGGAGCGCGGCGTTTACGCCGCTTCAACGTGGTCACCCGAGCAGGCCCTGCGAATTCTCGAAGGTTTTCGTCAGTCGTGCAGTGAAGCGGCATAAATGCCGCGCTCCTTTCCGCAGCGCGGACAACCTTGGTCTTCCGGAAATTATTTTTGGCAACCGCTATAGGTCTCGTGGTCCCTACCAACTGAGACCACCGTGCTCCGTTGCGACCCGTGCAATCCAGAATCTTTTTCAAGGCTTTGAACTTTGAGATTGGAAGTTGTTTGGTGTTTGGGCTTTGGATTTTGGTGTTTCTCTCCTCGTCACCCCACTGAAGAGCCACGAGAGCCATTAGCCGCTCTCAGGGATTCTCCGACTATGCAGTAGTCACAATTTAGTGTTCTACTTGGGGCCAACGATGACCTCAAATATCTCACGGGTGTATTTGCGCAAGTGTTTGAAAGCCATTCGGTTTCAAAACAACTATCGCTGATTATGCGAAGACATTCATTTGTGGAACAGGCAGGCGCGCTCACCTTTTCAGCTGTCATCCTGCTGTCGTTCGCTACCTCCAATACGTTTGGCCAAACGAATCTATCGGAGGCTTCTCCTTTGGAACTTAAAAAATTAAGCCTCGAACAGTTGATGGATGTGGACATCACGAGTGTCTCGCGACGACCGGAGCCGTTACGTCAAGCCGCGGCCGCTGTCCAAATCATCACTGAAGAAGATATTCGTCGCTCGGGCGTAACCAGTATTCCAGAGGCATTGCGTCTGGCAGATAATTTACAGGTCGCGCAAGTGAACTCGCAGACGTGGGCCATCACCGCTCGCGGGTTCAACAGCACCGTCGCCAACAAACTTCTTGTCATGATGGACGGCCGCACTCTGTACACGCCGCTTTTTTCCGGAACGTTTTGGGATGCCCAGGATTATCTCCTCGAAGATATTCAACGGATCGAAGTCGTATCGGGACCGGGCGGCACGGTCTGGGGGGCGAATGCGGTCAATGGTGTCATTAACATCATCACGAAGAGCGCAAAGGAAACGCAAGGCCTGCTGCTGAATGGTGGGGGCGGCACGGAGGAGCGCGGCTTTGCCGGATTACGTTATGGCGGCATGTTGGCGACGAACGTTTATTACCGTGTTTATGGAAAGGCTTTCGATCGCGACGGATCGGTTGTCGCGAATGGGGCGGATGCGGGTGACGCATGGAAGATGGGTCAAGGAGGTTTCCGCATTGATTGGAATGCACCCGGAGACAATCTGCTGACGTTGCAAGGGGATGGTTACGGCGCGGATCTGGACACGGTCAGCACCGCGCACACTCATCTGGCCGGCGGAAATGTTCTCGCGAATTGGTCACATAAGATTTCGGACGAGTCGGACACCACCTTGCAGACGTACTACGATCGAACACATCGTTCAATCACAGGTGCCCAGCTTGTCGAAGATTTGCACACGTTCGATATCGATTTCCAGTATCACGTCCGCGTCGCCGAGCGGCACAATCTGGTCACCGGCCTCGAATATCGCTACACGCACGACCTGTTGCAAAACGGGCCGGGGCTCGCATTTCTTCCCGCGACTTTAGATCGCAATGTGTTTAGCGCTTTCTTACAGGACGAGATCATGCTGCGAGAGAATTTGTTTCTGACTCTCGGCACAAAAATCGAGCACAACGACTACACCGGATTAGAATTTGAACCGAGCGGACGACTGAGCTGGAACTTCACGACAAACCAGACCGCCTGGGCGGCCGTATCGCGTGCCATCCGGATGCCCTCGCGAATTGACCGCGACTTTTTTTTCCCATCCAAACCACCGTTTTTCTTGGCAGGTGGTCCGAATTTCGAGTCTGAAACGGTCATTGCCTACGAGCTTGGCTATCGAGCACAACTGCACGAGCGGCTGTCCGGGTCTGTTTCGCTCTTTTTTAATCAATACGATGATCTACGTGGCATCGGCACCTCCACCCCATTCATGATCGACAACAATCTGGAAGGTGAAACGTATGGCGCGGAACTTTCCGCGACGTATCAGTTGCTGGATTGGTGGAGATGGCGGGCTGGTTACACCCTCCTGCAGGAAGACATTCGCGTTAAACCGGGAAAAACTGATATCAATGCCGGCCATTCCGAAGCGATCGATCCGCAGCATCAGTTTTCATTGACCTCCTCGATCGATCTGCCGCGCGGCTTTGAGTTGGATAGCCGGCTGCGTTGGGTGGATCGATTGAATTATTTTGCTGGCGGCGTCGCGTCCGGAAGTGTGCCGAGTTATTTTGAACTGGATACGCGGGTTGGCTGGCATGTCACGAAAAACATCGAAGTGTCAATTGTCGGACAAAACCTGCTCCACAATCACCATCCTGAATTTGGTGCTCCGGGACCCGGGCGAACTGAGATTGAACGGGCCGTTTATGGAAAGGTCGTTTTCCGCTTCTAAATGACCTTCTTTCATAAAAAGCAACGGAACCCGGGCATCTGCAGGGGAAGGCTCGCGCAAAGCCTTCGATTTTGTCTCGCCAGCATTGTTGCCTTATTCCTGATTGGCCGCTTGCCTGCCCAGGCCCCAGGCCAACCAGCGCAGTATAAACTCGAAGCAGTCTTTCTGTTTAACTTTGCCCAATTTGTCGAATGGCCCGCGACCGCGTTTCCAGATCCTGAGACTCCCTTTACAATCGGTGTCCTGGGCAAAGACCCATTCGGCACTATTCTTGATGAAATCATCAGCGGCGAAACGGTGAAAGGTCACAAGCTTCAGGTTGAACGGTATCGCAATGTGGCCGATGTGAAGAACTGTCAGATTCTCTTTATCAGCACTTCTGAAGAGGCACGCTTCCTGGACATCCTCGCGCGCTTGAAAGGACAACCCGTTTTAACGGTGGGTGAAAGTGAAGGGTTTGCCCGAAAAGGTGGGGCGGTTCGTTTTCTCACGTCGGAACCCAAAATCCGGCTCCGGATCAATATTGACACCCTTACCGAATCAAAATTGACGGCGAGTTCCAAGTTGCTACGCCTGGCGGAAATCGTTCATTCCGAAGTGAAATGATTTCGCTCGAGAACATACCGATCCGAAGAAAGTTAACGGCCGCCATCATGTTCACCAGCGGCATCGTTCTCGTGCTGGCATGTATCGCGTTCACGATTTATGAATTCGTCGCCTTTCGAAAGGACATAACCCGGAACGTCGGCACACTCGCAAAAGTCATCGCGGCCAACAGTACGGGAGCTCTCGCGTTTCAAAACGAAAAGGATGCCACCGAAGTATTGTCCGCCCTCAAGGCGGAACGGCACATCGCCGCAGCGGCCCTTTACGACAAGGACGGAGTTCTTTTCGCAAGATATCCCACGAACGCGTTGCCGAGATTTTTTCCGGTGACTCCAGGCCCTGACGGTCACCTCTTTGACGGCGACAACCTTATTTTTTCCGAACCCGTCGCCGCTGAAAAACGGCTGGGGACACTGTATTTGAAGTCGGACCTGGAAGCCCTCTACGATCGAACCCTGTTGTATGCGGGAATTACTGTCCTTTTCCTGGCAGGCTCATTCGTCGTGGCCTTCGCAATTTCCACCTCTTTACAAGGTCGAATTGCCAAACCGATCCTTGAACTGGCCGAAACGGCACAACGCGTATCACATGAAAAGGATTACTCCGTTCGCGCGCGCATCGGGGGCAAAGATGAACTGGGTCAGCTCGCTCGATCCTTCAACGACATGCTCACGCAAATCCATGAACGGGATTTGGCCCTGTCTGAAAAAGAAGAGCGCTTACGATTGGCTTTACAAAGTGCCCGCACGGGGGTGTGGGATTGGAATCTCATTACCGGAAAGCTCACATGGGACGAGTTTCTCTATCCCATGTTCGGTGTCGAAAAGGAAAAATTCAGAGGGACGATTGAGCATGTTAATGAACTGGCACATCCAGAGGATCGTGCGTGGCTCACGGAAGCGCTGGCCCGATCCATTGCTGAGAAAACTGATTTCTTCGCTGAGTTCCGAATCGTGACGGGGAACGGAACTGCCCGCTACATTGCATCGCGAGGCCGAGCCTTTTACGACTCAAACGGCAAGCCAGTGCGCATGATCGGTGTGTCGGCCGATATCACTGAGCGCAAACGAACAGAACAGGCCCTGCGCGAAAGCGAGGAGAAATACCGTCGCTTGAGCGCCGAACTGGAAGAACGTGTTGAAAAGAGAACCTTAGAACTGGCCACTCTCAACCAGGAACTGGAAGCCTTTACTTATTCTGTTTCTCACGATTTACGGGCACCACTCCGCCATATCAATGCCTATGCGCAATTGATCCAGGAAGAAATAGCGCCGAACATTACGCCAACGGTCAAAGGGCACATCAAGCGCATCGTCGATGGCGCAAAGAACATGGGCCAACTGATCGATGACCTCCTGAATCTGGCTCGAGTCGGAAAGCTGGAATTGACCCGGGAAAAAATCCTCTTGCGCCCGATGATCGAAGACGTGATTTCGCTCCTGAAACCGGACACCGAAAATCGTCAGATCGAATGGCAAATTGGCAACCTCAGATGGGCTGAATGCGATTCGGGCTTATTGAAGCAGGTCTTCGTTAATTTACTTTCCAACGCCGTTAAATACACGCGCCTCCGGGAAAAAACCGTGATCAAAGTCGACCACACTGTCATTAATGGTGAACCGGTGATATTCGTCCGCGACAACGGCGTCGGCTTTGATATGCGATATGCCTCGAAACTGTTCGGCGTATTTCAGCGGCTTCATTTGGCCGAACAGTTTGAAGGCACCGGCGTCGGACTGGCCACGGTCGCAAGGATCATCCAAAAACATCATGGAAAGATCTGGGCGGAAGCTGAACTGGACAAAGGCGCCACCTTTTATTTCACAATTCCAGGACTACACTCATAAATAATTATGCCTCACGAAGAAGTCGAAATCCTATTGGTTGAAGACAGCGCGGAAGACGTTGAACTCACGATGTTGGCACTACAGAAGAATAATTTGGCGAATAAAGTCCATGTTGCCCGAGACGGGGCGCAGGCGCTGGATTTTCTATTCTGTCGCGGATCGCACACCGAGAGGAGTTTCGTTAAGCCGCCGCGCTTTATTCTGTTGGATCTGAAGTTGCCCAAAATTGACGGCCTCGAGGTGCTTCGCGCCATAAAAAACGATCCGCGAACCCGTCCCGTTCCTGTGGTCGTCATGACGTCATCGAAAGAACAACGCGACATGGTCGAAGGATATAAACTCGGGGTGAACAGCTATATTCAAAAGCCGATCGACTTCGGGCAATTCCGGGAAGTGGTAAAGCAACTCGGTTACTATTGGCTGGTCATCAACCAACCGCCGCCGGCAGAAACATTCAATCCGTAGCGCGGGAGCGATCACTCGATCACCCTCGGAAAGTTAGCGTCGTTGCCGAAGATCGATTCGCCGAAGATCTTGTTCGGCACACAGGCATTCCGTGGCAGAAGCAATTGCAATTTTGGCGCGTTATTGGGCCCGAGGGGATTCGACGCATAACCGCCCTTCTCCAGCTCTTCCAGCCATTGCTCGATCGTCCTTAAAACTTCCGCCACGTCCAGATGCTCGTGCTTCGCGGGATATCTTTGGAAGTTCGCGCGTGCGAGCTTGAAGAGAGCAGCGGAAGGGCGCAGTCGATTCTTTTGAAGATGCACAAAGGCACCCGCGAACTGGATTAAGCCTTTGTGAAACGAGTAGTCCGGCGACTTCCGGTCTCTGAGCCAGAGTTCTTCCAGGACATCGTGGGCCTCAAAGAAGAATCCGAGGTTGAAGCATTCGAAATAACCGAGGTAATGCGGATCTACGCCTTGACCGTGACAGCCCATAATCAGCGCGGCTATTTTTTCGCTCTTCTTGCTCATGAAACCAAAACGTCGCACACGTCGAATCAGAGTGCGAGAAGATGAAGAGCTTTTTTGCACAAAGCAGCTGCCCTGACGCGGAAAAATTGACAATCAGAGGTCGCTTTGCCCATCATGACACAATGTCAAAGCCAGTCTTAGGCCGAGGTCTGGGCGCGCTTCTTGGCGGAGTTGCTTCCGCTGCCAAGTCTGCTGCTCCCGCTTCCGCAGGGCCTCCGTCCAATCCGTTTGCCGACATGCGAGACCGCGTACAACGCGTCTCAGTTCAGTGCCTGCATCCCTGCCCGTTTCAACCGCGCAAAGATTTCCCGGCAGAAGCACTTCGTGAACTGGCTGATTCCATTAAAGAGCAAGGAATCGTGCAGCCGCTCATCGTTCGTAAACGCGGCAATGAATTTGAAATTATTGCTGGGGAACGACGCTGGCGTGCCGCACAACTCGCGGGCGTGACTGAACTGCCGGTGATCGTCCGTGACGCGGATGATAAAACCGTTCTTGAACTGGCGCTCATCGAAAACCTTCAACGCGAGAACCTGAATCCGATCGAAGAAGCACTTGGTTATTCGCAGTTAATCTCGCAATTCCAACTCACGCAGGAGGAAGCGGCGGTGAAGGTTGGCAAAAGTCGCGTCGTGGTCGCCAACTCGTTGCGTCTGTTGAAGCTCGCTCCGGAAATTCAAACCCACGTTCGCGAAGGTCGCATTTCAGTCGGGCACGCCAAGGTTGTCCTGGGTCTCTCCAGTGATCAGCTGCAAAAACTCGCGATTGAGCGCATATTGAAGAACAGTCTCAGTGTTCGTCAGGCAGAAGGGCTCGTAGCTGAGCTGCAGAAAGTTTCAGCGCAAGGGAAGTCCTCCCAGGGTGCCGCCACGCGCGACCTCCATGTCGTTGACGTCGAAAATAAATTGCAGGAACGTTTCGGGACCAAAGTGCAATTACGTTATCGCCAGGGGAAGGGCTCTCTGGAGATTAAGTTTTTCAATGACGACGATCTGGAACGTATTCTTAAGATTGCGGGTATCACTGTAGATTAATAGTCTTCAGAGCTTCGGTTTGGAATAAACATGAACACACCTGAACTGCGCGCACAATGCGCTGAGAAACTTTTGGCCTCAACGGATCGTGTAAAAGGCATGAGCGCGTTTGTCGGTCTCGATGGCTTTGTGGATGAAATCCTGCATGTGGTCGATAAGCGTTATGACGCCGAAAGATTCGACCGTGTTCCGTCGATCGCGAACTTTGCGGAACGCCTCGCCGGCGCGGCCGGAAAAAGCACCAATGTTGAATTGGTCAACCAGCTTACCAAGCTTGGTGGGAATGGCCCCATCATGGCCAATGCGCTCGCCAGTTTTGATTTAAAAGTAACCTATCTCGGGAATCTGGGTTATCCAGCGTTGCATCCAATCTTTAATGACTTCGCCAAACGGGCAGAGGTTTACTCCATCGCCGAACCCGGCCACACCGACGCACTGGAATTCCAGGATGGCAAAATCATGGTGGGTAAACACCAATCGCTGAAGGACGTGAACTGGGAAAATATTCAAGCCCGGTTCGGTCGCGACAAATTCACTGCGAAATTCAGCTCGGCGGATCTCGTTGGATTTGTGAACTGGACGATGCTGACTTATATGAGCGACATCTGGGATTCGTTGCTCAAGGAAATTTGCCCCTCCCTGAAATCGCCTCGCCGGAAAATCTTCTTTGACCTGGCCGATCCGGAAAAGCGCAAGCCAGAGGATATCCGGCGTGCCCTCGATTTGATTTCCCGATTCCAGAAGTACTTTGATGTCATCCTCGGACTGAACGAAAAGGAAGCGTACGAAATTGGTGCGGTGATTGGCTCCGCGCCAAAGGCGCAGACGCCGGAATGTCTTTCACAACTGACTCGTGAAATATGGCGGCACCTTAAAATCGATACTCTTGTGGTGCATCCGGTCACCTACGCGTTGGCGGTGAGCGAGGATAAAGTAGATTTGGTGGAGGGTCCGTTCGTGGCCAAACCGCTGATCACGACAGGTGCTGGCGATCATTTCAATTCAGGCTTTTGCCTCGGCAAACTTCTCGGGCTCAGCAACGCTGAAAGTGTTCTTACCGGCACTACGACGAGCGGTTATTACGTCCGTACTGCCCAGAGTCCGACGATTGTTCAACTGGCAGGAATGCTTCAGGATTGGCCAACAAAGTAATCATACAACACGATGGTTCTAGAAATTGTTAAATTCGGAAATCCCGTGCTACGCGAGAAGGGCGCACGGATTGAAGCAATCACGCCGGAGATTACCAGGCTCATTGAAGACATGTTCGAGACGATGCGAGCCGCGCGCGGTGTTGGGCTTGCCGCTCAGCAAATCGGAAAAGCGTTGCAGCTCACCGTCATTGACGTAAGTGGAATTACAGACCGGCCCTCGACACTGGAACTAAAAGGCAAACCGGCAGACGTTGTTGCGTTCATGCCCATTGTTCTTATCAATCCAGAAATCAAACCTTTTGGAAATGCTTCGGTGGGACCGGAAGGCTGTCTCAGTTTTCCTGAACTGTATTCCGACATCTCGCGTCCGGAATCGGTCGAGGTGAAAGCGCTCAATGCCAAAGGCGAGCCGATCGAATTCAGTTGCGGAGGTTTATTGTCCCGGGCGGTCCAACATGAAGTCGATCATTTGAATGCCATTCTTTTTATCGACCGAATGGATAAAGAAGAGAAAGCAGCGTTGCGACCTGATCTGGATGCGTTGCAAAAGGAAACCAAAGCTGCCCTGACAAAGAAGTAGGTCAGCTCGGCTTGTCGATCTTATCAACGATCTTCCAGGGTACTTCGTAAATTTTCACTGCCTCGGAAATCCCTTTTACTTTCACGGCTTCGAGTTCAATGCATGTTGCGGCGAGCTTTGGATCGTCGCGCTTCAGATCGACAAACGTGTTCTCACCGATAATGATTCGTGACCGTCCAGAAACCCCTTCAAGCCGGGACGCCAGGTTCACTTCACGGCCAAAAACTGTGTAACTCACAATGTGCGCTTCAGAACCCATCAATCCGACAATCGCTTCTCCACTGTTAATACCGGTTCCTAGTGCGAGCAACGGTAATAGATCAAGTGGTGTCTTATTCGTTTTGATGCGCTCAAAGTTCTCCTGTTCTCGTTGCACATTTTCCAGGGCGCGCCGTTCGTTCAGCGAGAAAACGCCACGTTGAGCTTCAATGGCAGCACGCACTCCGAACAGAGCATGCTGTTCGTTAGCGGTCGGTGCGCCCCAAAATGCCATCACGCAATCGCCAATGTATTTGTCCAGGGTGCCGTTGTGCATTTTGATGATGTCGGCAATGGTGCTCAGGTAAAGGTTGACGGTGCTCAACGTGTCCCGCGCCTGCTGGTCAAAAAAAGCTTCAGCCTCAACTGGGCCCAACTGTGATTCGCGAACAAATTCCTGCGCTTTCGCATAGTTCGAGTCGGTCAATTGTGTGAATCCACGAACGTCGGCAAAGAAAATCGTGATTTTGCGACGCGCGCCACCCAACTTAAGTTTTTCTGCAAGTAACAGTTCATTCACCACGTTTGGGGAAACCATTCTCTTGAAGACTGCCTTGATATGGCGCTTTTCCTTTTGCTCCGAGAGAGACCGCCACCCCACCAGGCAAATATGTGTCGTCAGCATGGCTCCAACAACCGGCAGGATGATTGGAATCCAGATCTGAAATTGGACAAAAAGCCAAATGCTTACCACAACGTAACAAGCCATGAGCAGCACCACCGAAATGGAGCCAGCAACGGAACGCAATTTCCAGGTCAGCAACGCCGCGAGCAGCGCCATGCCACAAATCAACGCGATTGAGACGGGAAGGGGACTTGGCGTAATAAATCTTTGGGTCAGAACGGAATTGGCGATGTTCCAATAGGCGCTCACCAGGAATGTGTCATTTTCCAGCGGAGTTGCACCTCGGTCGGTCAGGTCGTTCCCTGTGGCAGTCGAACCGATCACGACGAGTTTGCCAGCCAGACGGTTTTCGGGTGTCTTCCCGTCCGTTCGATCATTATGCTTTTGCAGAAGACTCTCGATCGGTTCGATCGTCAGGAGGCGATCATCGTATTTTATTCTCCAATCTATATAGAAGTTGTTCTCCTGATCGACAGGGATTCTAACATCCCCATCTTTACCGTGCAAAGTGATGGCGGTCTTCCCAACACTCGCCTTTCCAAGCTCTGCTTCCAGTTGCTGCGCTGCCAACGCAATGCCCATTTGCCAGATGCGCCGCAT
>JAQGOU010000460.1 GCA_028293445.1 Verrucomicrobiales bacterium
AGCACTACGCAGGACTTCTTCCGCGTCTTGCTCGCCCGTGAGACCACAGTCTGCTGGTACGTGGGAGAAGCGCAATTAATTCGATTTCACGCGTGCTGCGGCGATCAGCGAAATTACAAACGTTCCGACAAATAAAATGAAAATCATAATGATTGTTCCCCGCTTCTTTATGCGATACCCGCAATGTGTGCGGCTTCGTCTCAAGTGACCCGAGTTAGGGACTTTAATCCCCCCGAAGTGGACCTGTTCAACCGCATCTTCACTTCTTGGGGCAGTGAGCGACTATTCATGTCATTGCTCTGCATTTTCTGTTCCAGCGTCGCACGCGACGGAAGAGTTCAAGCCGATGCGCTTCTCCTCAAAGCAGTTGCTGGAATGAAAACAAGTGGATTGCAAGCCCGGCGAGCGAATGACTATTGCATGATGACGTCAGCCCTTCGACAAAGAGTCATCCCGTCGTCACGAAATCAAAACGGTTTAGCTATAAGTGGCAGAAAGCCAGATAACACTTCAAACTAAACTGCCGAAGGATCTACCGCGTGTTGTGGCTGAGTGTATTCAACTCCAACAGCCGTTACTGAATCTCACTAGATCAACGTCCAGTCGACGTTCGTTCCGTTGAAGATTACTCTTCAATCGAGGGTGGAACGCACAACACTGCGTCTCTCGCATTGCCGTCTTTGATAATGCCTCGATGAGGATTTCCACAAAGGTACGTCTGTTCCTGGGGTCAAAGCCTCAGGCCGTTACATCAACTCCTGACAATAAATAAGACTGGGACAAATGAAAACTGACAAGAATCCGGTAGAACAGAATTCTAAGACATCGTCGTTACTGGAGGGGTGTCATCTGAATCCAATAGGAGTTCAGAGTCCGAAAGGCAATGTCATGGGCAAACCTGAACTTGAATCTTCACGCAAATTGGATCGTTATGGAACTGAGATCATCGGTCAGAGTTCTGCGCTTCGAGCTGTGCTCAAACAGGTCCGGATCGTCGGCCCCACGAACGCCACGGTCATGATCCAAGGCGAAACCGGCACCGGCAAAGAACTGATAGCTCGCGCCATTCACCATCGTAGTTCGTGTCGCGGGGGGCCATTGGTCAAAACAAACTGCGCCGCAATTCCGTCCGGTTTGCTGGAAAGCGAATTGTTCGGCCATGAACGGGGCGCGTTTACGGGCGCGATTGCGCAAAAAATAGGGCGTTTTGAATTGGCGCACCAAGGCACGCTGTTCTTAGACGAAGTCGGTGATATTCCACCCGAACTTCAGCCGAAACTATTGCGCGTGCTACAGGAAATGGAAATTGAACGTGTAGGCGGAACACAAGTTCATCAGATAGAGGTGCGTATGATTGCCGCCTCAAGCCGCGATTTGCCGCAGATGATCGCGGACCGACAATTTCGCAGCGACCTCTACTATCGCTTGAATGTCTTTCCGATCCGCGTTCCCTCGTTGCACGAACGTTCGGAAGACATTCCGCTGCTGGTGGAATATTTTGTGAACAGATATGCAGCCCAAATGAACAAACACATCGAAATTGTTCCGCAAGGCGCCATGGATTTTCTGTTGAGCTATCACTGGCCTGGAAACATTCGCGAACTGCAAAACTTTATTGAGCGCGCGGTCATCATGTCGCCAGGCAAAGTCCTCCATGTGCCGCTGGCTGAAATCAAAACGTCTCACCCGCGAATGAATACCACTTCCGCGGAAAATCTGTCCAACAAACCACCGACCCTCGAGGAATGTGAGCGAGCACACATCCTGAAAGTCTTGGATCAAACCCATTGGATCGTGGGCGGACCAAATGGCGCTGCCCGGATACTGAACGTGAAGCGGACCACTCTGATCGGAAAAATGCAAAAAATGGGTATAACTCGGAAAGCAGAATTGGCAGCGCCGTCAGATCTCGTCCAATAGAAGAAACGTAAGCAAAACGACCTTCCAACGAGTGAAATTGCAGTTGCACTTCAAATGCACGGGGAATTCTTTTCTATTTTCTACGATTCCGCCCGCTAAAAAGCGACTCATTCGAGAACTCGAACTCAGAACGAAAACCGGTGCAAGCATTTGTTGTGATTGAGCGAAAACGAATATGCGCTTCCGTCAGCCAAATAATGGCTTGCCTTCCCTACCGTCTAAAAAACAGATGGCACATCACTCGACGTGAGAACGGTCACCGCATCAAAATTGGTGCTGAGATCGCCGGAATTCGTTATCTCTACGACAGAACTTCGAAAAGAGACGTTGCGGCGGCCCTAGGTGAATGCTGACACCAAAACCCTAGTTTGCCGCCGTTGTCTGAATCCCCGGGTGCAACGACAGTTTGGAATAATGGATCCGAGACATTGTCCAGGGCCGGACGAAAAGCAACTCACAATCTGATGTTCATCAGCTTGCCCGATTTCGGTTGAGCCAATCATTCGAAAGGAAAAATCATGAACCACGAAGCAAAATATAATCAGCTTTACCCAAAGGGTCGCCCAGCGACCTTGCGGCCAGGAACGAAAGCTCCGGAGTTCTGCCTCAAAACGACACCGGATCAATCGGTGAGCTTAATCGACTTCCAGGGGCAACCAATCATCCTCGCTTTTTATCCGGCGGACTGGAGTCCGGTTTGTGGCGACCAGATGGCGCTCTACAATGAAATTCTCCCCGAGTTCCAAAAGCTCGGCGCGGAACTGCTTGGCATTTCTGTTGACGGAGTCTGGTGTCACGCGGCTTTCGCCAAGGATCGCAAATTGCATTTCCCCCTCCTTTCAGACTTCGAACCGAAAGGCGCGATGGCCCGTAACTACGGAGTGTACCGTGACGGCGATGGTGTGACCGAGCGAGCGTTGTTCGTAATCGATGGTGATGGCGTGATTCGCTGGAGTTATGTTTCACCCATAGGCATAAACCCGGGCGCGGGAGGAATTCTGGTCGCGCTGGAAGATCTGCAAAAGCGAGAAGAACCACACAAAGAAGAGGTGACAGCATGAAAGCGACTATTTCACCGGAGAGATTGACCCTGCCGATCGGAACCCGTGATCACATCCAGGGATTGATCAAAGCTCCTATGATCTTGCTGGAGTATGGAGATTACGAATGCCCCTTTTGCGGCCAGGCTCATCCGGTTCTAAAACAGATTCAGCAGGCGTTAGGAAAGAAGCTTTGCTTCGCCTACCGACATTTTCCACTGACGCAGGTGCACCCACATTCGGAACATGCAGCCGAAGCGGCTGAAGCCGCCGAGGCACAAGGAAGTTTCTGGGAAATGCACGACCTCCTCTTTGAGAATCAGGAGGCTCTCGAAGACGAATATCTCGCGAGTTACGCCACGGCATTGGAACTCGATGTTTCCCGCGTAGTGGAGGAAGTGTTGAGCGGAGCACATACCGCGCGAGTGCGCGAAGACTTTCTGAGCGGCATTAAAAGCGGCCTCAACGGCACGCCGACATTTTTTATGAATGGAATGCGCTACGACGGTCCACGGGATGCCCGGACCATGATCGCGACGCTGGAAGAGTTATATGTTTGAGAAATAGTCCACTAAGGAATCGGGAGTGACGACAAACGCGGGAACCTGCGGCATCAATTAATTAATCAAACCAAACCAGTTCAAAAAGGGAGAAAAATTTATGGCAAAAGTTATCGGTATCGATCTTGGGACAACAAATTCGTGTATGGCGGTGATGGAAGGCGGGGAACCCACCGTCCTGGAAAATTCTGAGGGAAGACGCATCACTCCGTCAGTGGTTGCGTTTGCGAAGAATGGCGAGCGTATCGTCGGCGACGCGGCGAAGCGTCAAGCGATCACCAATTCAAAGAACACTATCTATTCCGTCAAACGCTTCATGGGCCGCAAATACGATGAAGTCCAGGAAGAGATTAAACGCGTTCCTTACAAGGTGGTTCGCGGATCCAACGGTGATGCGATGATAGAAGTCACGGTGGAGGGCAAAGCCAAACAATTCAGCCCGCCAGAAATCTCCGCGATGATTCTCGCCAAAATGAAGGCGGATGCAGAGACCCGATTGAGTGAAAAGATCACGCAGGCCGTTATCACGGTGCCAGCCTATTTCAACGATTCGCAACGCCAGGCAACCAAAGACGCCGGCCGCATCGCGGGCCTGGAAGTATTGCGCATCATCAATGAACCTACAGCTGCTTCGCTGAGTTATGGTCTCGATAAAAAGAAGGATGAAGAAATTGCGGTTTACGATCTGGGCGGCGGCACCTTCGATATTTCAATTCTGCAACTTGGCGAAGGCGTTTTTGAAGTGAAGGCCACCAACGGCGACACCCATCTTGGCGGCGATGACTGGGACGCGCGCATCATGGATTGGATTTTGGATGAGTTCAAAAAAGACCAGGGCATGGATTTGCGCAATCAGCCGGACGCATTGCAACGCATCAAGGAAGAAGCGGAAAAAGCAAAGATATCCCTCTCCAGCACCATTGAATATGAAATCAATCTGCCTTTCATTACTGCCGATGCCAGTGGGCCCAAGCACATCAGCCTCAAGCTCACGCGAGCCAAAATGGAACAGATCTGCGAAGACTTGTTTGAACGAACCACCGGTCCCGTGAAAGCGTGTTTGAAAGACGCGGGTCTGAAAGCGGAAGGCATCAATGAACTCGTGATGGTGGGTGGCATGACCCGTATGCCGCGTGTGGTTGAGACGGCTCGTGGGATCTTCAAGAAACAGCCGCATCAAGGGGTTAATCCGGACGAAGTCGTGGCCGTCGGCGCAGCAGTTCAAGCCGGTGTGCTCAAAGGCGAGGTTAAAGATGTGTTGCTCCTGGACGTGACACCGCTGTCGCTTGGCATTGAAACGCTTGGAGGCGTCAACACGAAGCTGATCGAGCGCAACACGACTATTCCCACGCGCAAATCAGAAATATTTTCGACTGCGGCAGATAATCAACCAGGGGTGGAGGTTCACGTTCTTCAAGGTGAGCGCCCTTTGGCAAAGGATAACAAAACGATCGGCCGGTTTCAGTTAACGGATATTCCGCCCGCACCTCGTGGCGTCCCGCAAATCGAAGTGGCTTTCGACATCGATGCGAATGGTATCCTGCATGTCACGGCGAAAGATTTGGGGACGGGCAAAGAGCAAAAAATCACGGTCACGGCCAGCAGCGGTCTTTCGAAAGAGGAAGTTCAAAAAATGCAGCGTGACGCGGAGCAGCACGCCGAGGAAGACAAACAAAAACGCGAGGAGATCGAGGCGAGGAACGAAGCCGATAGCGCCGTCTATCGGGCTGAGAAAACATTACGCGATAATGCGGGCAAAATATCCGCCGGCGACAAACAAAAGGTTGAAGATGCCATTTCTGCCACCAAAGAAGCTATTAAAGGAGAGGACGCAACAATGATCAAATCTGCGAGCGATCGTCTCAACGAAGTGATGCAGGCCGTCTCGTCCGAACTTTACAAGGCGGCTTCGGAGAAAGCTCAAGCAGACGGAGGCCAAAAGAAACCGGAAGAGGCCCAAGGCAAAGAGGAACCTGTGGTGGATGCCGAGGTCGTAGACGAAGCACATCACCACGTCCATTGAGAAAGAATTCGTGAGCGCACGCATCGAAAAGGGACGCGTCCACGGCAGGGTCGTATTACAAATCCGCGCCACCAAATAGACCCGCGCGCGCTGAAGCAAAGAGTCAAAAAAAGAATGGGAGGTAATTATGAATGGAGACGCAAATAAAGATCAGGGAATCGTAGTTGAACAAATCACCCGCCACTGGTGGGTCATGGCGTTGCGCGGCCTTGCCGCGATACTGTTTGGGGTATGGGCGTTCCTTTGGCCGGGCATAACTCTGCTGGGACTGATTTACCTCTTCGGTGCCTACGCCCTCGTCAATGGGCTCCTGGTCGTGGTGCAAGGATTTAAAGCACCGTCAGGTTATCCGCGAGTCGGAAGCCTAGTAATCGAGGCTATAGCCAGCATTGCGGCCGGAGTTATCGCTTTCGTCGTGCCGGGAATTACGGCATTTGCCCTCCTTGTCCTGATCGCGTCGTGGGCGATTGTAAATGGCATCACCGAAATTGTCGCAGCGGTGCGTTTCCGCAAAATAATCAAGCACGAGTGGCTTTTGGTTCTGGCGGGCATTGCTTCACTGGTCTTCGGCGTTCTGATGGTCCTTTTACCTGGAGCAGGTGCCCTGGCAGTAGTGTGGTGGATTGGAGGTTTCGCCATCGCCTTCGGAATTTTACTGATTGCCTTGGCCTTTCGCATGCGACGGGGCGGAATCGAGGTTATTTCAGTAACCGCGGCTCCCATCTAATATCAAACGCAACAATTACCGTTTCGTTGGGCAAAGTCCGCCTCTAGCTGCATTGCCAGGCGAAAAAGAAACATTCGTGCACTATGGCAATTCCTCTTTGTCTCCCCGCTCAACACAACAACACAAAAACATTAACAAGGAGAGAAAATGAAAAAGATCATAACGGCAGCTTCGGCTTGTCTCATTATGGGAATAATTGTGCCAGCGTTTGCACAAGCCCCGCCGCAACCGCAGCAAACCCAGGGACAAAATCAAAACGAACCGCAGAAAGTCCTTCTTGCGCAGGAAGGCAAGGTAACGGTGACGGCGACAGTTCAGGACGTCGATTATAAAACACGGCATCTGACATTAAAAATGCCGGATGGAAGAACGATACGGTTAAAGGCAGGCGAAGAAATCCCGAGTTTTGAAAAATTGAAAAAAGGAGATAAGACGCTCGTGGATTATTATGAGTCGACCGCCATTGCGGTCGCGAAGGCAAATGAACAGGCTCCTCCCGTGACGCGAACTGAAATCGTGCTTGTCCCGCAAAATGCAGAAAAACCGGAAGAAGTGAAACCAGCAACGACACAGGTCCGGGCGACGGTTGAGGACATCGACGCGAAACGACACAAATTGACCGTCCGGGATCCGGATGGAAAGCGGGTCAAACTCAGTGTGGATCCACAAGTGCGGGACCTTCAGGATTTGAAAAAAGGAGATCAGATTATCGCCACGTTCACCGAAGGAATTGCCATCGCAGCAACGCCGCAATAGAATCGTCCATTGCGTAAAGAATTCGGAACGCAACTTCGTACAGCGGAATCGCGAAAAAAGGAGTCCCGGCTTCAAAGGAAGTCGGGACTCTTAAGACTATGTGGTTCCTAACCAGCGGCTCTGCCGATAAGAACTGTGGCTTGGACAAGATCTGCTTAAACCATATAAAATCATCCATGTTGTCCTCAATTAGCAATATCCGCAGATTGACGTTCACCAGGTCTATTCGATCTAACGGATTCTCGTTCATTGAAATTTGGTTTGCCCTTTAGCCAGGTTCGTTAGTTTCTTCGCCGATCGAGGAGGAACAATCATGATCCGCCTTGTTGATGCTACAGGTGCCTCTTAGTTCCCCGTCGGCTGAAACTTTTTGTAACATCCTTAACAGGAGGAACGTGGGGAAGCATTGCACGTAAGCCATCATGAAGATTTTGATCCGTAAGGAAGCTCGGTTCATCAAAATTGAAGAGAGTTGGACCCAAAGCGTTGATCAGGCAATGAATTTCCGAAACAGCACTCAAGCGGAGCGCTACTGTCGGACGCATGGAATAGTCGCTCACGTTATTATCCGGCACGCTGATCACCCCGAGCTTATTTTGTCGTCTAAAGAGAGAAACTGAAGTCCGCCTTTATTCCCAATAGGACCGAGCGATTACGCCTTGAACTTCCTCGTTGCGATGCTTCGTGCGCCATTTACCATCGTTATCAAAGTATCCCAGAAAACGAAACCCCGCACAAATCGCCATCACGGAAACATTTCTCTCAGGCAACTCTTCCGTAATTGTATAGATTTGCTCGTCAGATTTTTCGTCATTCATGATTTGGGTTCCTCAACGTTTTCGATGGAATAGGATTTAGATTTGGTAGGATTTGGGAATGACGCCTGAAAAGATGTTCCACGAGATGCTGGGATTGGGGATGAACTGGGAGGTTAAAGAGAGTCGATTTGAGAAGGAGAGCGGGACGGTATTTTTGGAGACCCAGGAAAAGGCGCAGTTATGGGAGGGGCTCAGGTGCCCGAAAGATGGAGGGTATGTTTTTTGTTACGACCACACCGAAGAGATGACGTGGCGTCATCTGAATGTGTTTCAACATCGTTGCGAGATCACCTGCCGGTTGCCGCGCGGCAAGTGTCGAGGCTGCGGACATGTGTTTCGGGTCCGTCCGCCGTGGGAAGGGTTGATCAGTCATTTCAATAAAGAGTTTGAAGCTTTTGCGCTGCTGTTGATCCGCGAGATGCCAGTGGCCAAAGTCGTGATGGAAACGGACATGAGGTTATGGCGAATGACTTTCAAGCATGCGGCGCGTGCTTATGGCGAAGCGGATTTTAGCAACGTGTGCTGCGTTGGGGTGGATGAATTGAATATCCGCAAAGGACACGAGTATTTGAGTGTCTTTGCCGACCTGGTCCCCAAGCGGGTGTTGTTTGCAAAGAGGGGAAGGACAAAGAGGTTTGGATAAAGCTTGTCGAAGCATTAGAAAACCATAATGGACACAGGCATTCCATCACGCAGGCGAGTATGGACATGAGCCGGGCCTACCAATGCGGCGTGGCGGAGAACTGTCGCAATGCGCAGGTGGTCTTTGACAAGTTTCACGTCATTGCCAACTCCAACAAAGCTGTGGATCGAGTCCGCAAAGCAGAAATACCGAAGATGAGGAGTTTCATACCAAGGTATGATTGAACTGTATCCCATTCTGACTGCACTTTCTTCCGCATTGTGAAAGGCAAACATTCAAATGACCACTCAATCCGCCAAGGTGGCTATCGTGGACGATGACGAGTCAGTTCGTGTAGCCACTGATCGCCTGATCCGCGTATTAGTTGTCGACGACCATCCGCTCCTGCGGGGAGCCATTACTGCGTTGTTGCAATCCGAACCAGACATTTACCTCTGCGGCGAAGCGGAAGACGCTGGGTCCGCCCTACTATTGATTAACACCACCAACCCTCAAATTGTCCTCTTGGATATTAGTCTCAAAGAAACGGACAGTTTTGAATTGTTGAAGGAAATCAGAACTGGCTTCCCAGCGGTAAAGGTTTTGATATTTTCAGCAAAAGATGAATACGTATATGGGCCGCTAGCGTTGCGTTTCGGGGCCTCGGGATACATCGAAAAGACGCAATCACATTTGATTCTCGTGCCCGCTCTCCGCAAAATCGCCGAAGGCGGCGTGTATTTCAGCAACGAGCTCCAGCCTCGCCTCATGAAAGGATTGTCGGCAGGCCACAAGAGTTTTTCGAAATCCCCTGTGGAACTGTTGACCGACCGAGAATTGCAGGTTTTCAACCTGATCGGAAAGGGTCTTGGAACAAATGACACTGCCGCGGAATTGCACGTTTCGAAAAAGACTATCGAAGCCCACCACCAGAACATTCAGAAAAAGCTAGGGCTCGAGAATGGCAACGAAATGAGACATATGGCTATTCATTGGATAGGGAAATGCAATTAAGTGCGTTTGGTCACCGGCACACATTCAGATGACCCCCAAATCCTGCAACCCGCTGGTGGCCATCGTGGATGATGACGAATCGGTTCGTATAGCCACTGATGGCTCGATGCGTAGCGCCGGCTACCCAACGTCCAACTTTGCTTCAGCCGAAGAATTTCTGGTCACGGAACGGCTGGAGGAAGTTCGTTGTGTGATTCTGGACCTAAAACTGAACGGGATGGACGGCCTCGAACTACAGGGGCGACTCGCGGCGGCCATCTAAGAGTCCCCATTATTTTTATGACGGCGCACTGAGATGAATCAACGCGAGAGAGGGCGTTACGACTTGGTGCGGTGGATTTCCTCTGAAAGCCATGCTGCGCGGCAGTGCTTCTCCGCTCGTTGCAGGCAGCAATGGGAGCGAGTCTCATACATGAAGGATGTCACAAGCATGGGTGACATGGAATACAAGCGAACCCTTCGTATCTTGCATTTGGAAGACGACATGGATGGCGCGGTTCAAGCAGGATCCGGAAGCGCAAAAGACGCTGTCCCAGACATCCAAACTGTCGGATATGGATTCGAAAGACTTCGACACCGTATTCTACCCGGGCGGGGCACGGTCCGATGTGGGATCTCGCCGACAATCCCGATTCCATCAGCTTGATTGAGTCTTTCTACAATTCCGGCAAGCCCGTCGCTGCTGTCTGCAATGCGCCGGGGGTGCTCTACCGGGTGACGTACAAAGGTGCTCCCATCGTAAAGGGCAAGCGTGTAACCGGCTTCACCAACGGAGAAGAGGAGGCAGTTCACCTCACCAATGTCGTGCCCTTCCTTGTTGAGGATGAACTGAAGAGACTCGGGGGTCTTTACGAGAATGCCGCCGACTGGGAGAGCTTTGCAATCGTGGATGACCGACTCGTCACGGGACAGAATCCTGCCTCGTCGACGGCCGGAGCCAAGGCCCTTTTGGAGCTGCTCGAGGAGAAGAAGCCGATGAATCAGCGCCGACATAAAGAAACGGAAACCGCATGAAATACACCTGCTTCACAATCTGAAAGTCACCGTGCGGCGAACATTGAATTTGACCGGGCAGAATCAACCCGCTAGTAGTAACCACGTGAATCGGAACTTAAATCTGCTGCTTACAAACGCGCTGCTGCTGGGCAGTGCGGCAGGCGGGGTTTAAATTTCGATTCACATTTTACGAAAGCCCCACTGCCAGAAACGGCGGTGGGGTTTTTGTTTGCCCGACCGCCGCGCGGCAGTAACTAGAAAGCGAAATAATCATGCTCAAGAATCCGTCCCAAAAGTATCGTCCGTTTCCGCCGATTGAACTGAAAGACCGGCGTTGGCCGAACGAAACTCTCACGCACGCGCCGCGTTGGTGCAGCGTGGATTTACGCGACGGCAACCAGGCGCTCGCCGTGCCGATGAACGTCTCGCAGAAACTGGAGTTGTTCCAAACGCTCGTGAAGATCGGTTTCAAGGAAATTGAGGTCGGTTTTCCGTCCGCATCGAACACCGAATTTGCCTTCAACCGTTTGCTCATCGAGAAAGGGCACGTGCCAGACGACGTTTGGTTGCAGGTGCTGGTGCAGTCGCGCGAGGATTTAATCGAGCGCACGGTCGAATCTTTGATTGGGGCAAAAAAGGTCATCATCCACTTGTATAATTCGACTTCACCGGCCCAACGCCGCGTCGTATTCGGCAAGTCCAAGGACGAGATCAAAGCCATCGCCGTCAACGGGGCGCGGATGATAAAAGACCGTTTGCACCGGCTCAAGGGAACGGAAGTAATGCTCCAGTATTCGCCGGAAAGTTTCAGCATGACGGAAGTGGAATATGCCAGGGAGATCTCCGAGGCCGTCATGGACGTGTGGCAACCAAGCCCGCTGCGCAAAATGATTTTGAATCTGCCGGACACGGTCGAGGTCGCGATGCCCAATGTTTATGCCGACCAAATTGAATGGATGTGCCGCAATCTTAAAAATCGCGATTCGCTTATCATCAGTTTGCACACGCACAACGATCGTTGCACCGGAGTGGCCGCGACGGAACTCGGCTTGCTCGCTGGCGCGGATCGAGTGGAAGGAACTTTGTTCGGAAATGGCGAACGCACGGGAAATTTGGACATCGTGACCGTGGCCTTGAATCTGTACATGCACGGCATTGATTCAAAATTGGATTTCTCAAATCTCGGTTCGATCATAGACGTTTATGAGCGTTGCACCGGCATGTCTGTGCCGCCGCGCCAGCCTTACGCAGGCGAACTCGTCTTCACGGCATTCAGCGGCTCTCATCAGGATGCGATCAAAAAAGGTCTGGCGGAGTGGGAAGGCAAAGGCCGTGAACATTGGGATGTCCCTTACTTGACGATTGACCCGGCGGACATCGGACGCGAATACCGCGAAGTCATTCGCGTCAATTCGCAGTCAGGGAAAGGCGGCGTTGCGTATTTGCTCGAAAGCGAATTCGGCGTCGTGTTGCCCAAAGATATGCAGCGCGAGTTCGGCCCGATTGCGAACGACGCGGTGGACAAACTCGGCCGCGAAGTCAGCGGCACCGAACTCAAGGCGATGTTCTGGAAGGAGTATGTCGAGCGGAATTCGCCATGGCAGTTGTCGGGGTTTGAAACCGAAAGTAAGAATGGCGTCGTGAAATGCTGCGCAAAACTGTCACGCGACGGAAAGGCAATTGAATTTTTCGGCGAAGGCAACGGTCCGCTCGCCGCGCTTGTTCACGGATTTACGACAGCAGGCGTTCCGCGTTTTGAAATTTCAAATTACAGTGAACACGCCTTGAGTTCCGGCGAGGAAGCGGCGGCGATTTCCTACATCCAGATCAAAACCGCTGACGGCAAATCGCGCTGGGGCGCGGGCGTGGACACGAACATCGAGATCGCGTCGGTGCGCGCGGTGTTGAGCGCGTTAAACCGCTCGTGAACTTGTTGGCACCGGGAGCCATCATTTTCCGGTTCATGGTCAGGATCATTCGATTGTTGTTGATCGCTTGGCGGTGAATTCTTCAGATTTCTTGATTTCTTCCGGATCGAGAAACGAACCAGCCCGAGACGTGACGCTCTGGAAATGCCATGCAGCAGTTTAAGATTTTTCTCCGTTTCCTGCTCGGACGCGATATTGCGAAAATTAAGATCGGCACGATCTGGAAGTCGGAACTCAACCCCGCACTGGTCAGCGCCAGCGCCAGTTGCGCCCCCTCTCGGAGCATTTGATCCAGTTGCTTTGCTTTCTCGTCTTTCTCCGCCTTCTCGCCGATCATCTTCTCTTCGAATTGCTGGGCCTTGATGGCGATCCCGTTAATCATGCGTTCAATTCGCTCTATTACTCATGCCAACCCAGCCTGTTCATCCACTCCGCGGCCAATGGCGCAAACATCCCAATCTGCCTTGCCAGTGGCTAAAAGGTTCAAGAATCGGTTGTGAAGTGAGTCGGCGAACGGCATGGGCATGGCGACCGACTCCCCGCTTTTTAAGGCCAGTCGCAGATCCTTGAATGCCAACTCCACTTTGAACGCGGCATGCTCGTATTCCTTGGTTGCCAGCAAGCGTCCGTAGTTTCTAAAAACCGCGCAGTCAAAAAGATTATCGCAGAGCATGTTCATGACGGCGGTGCGGTCGAGCTTCTGTTTTTCGGTGAAAGCTAAAGCCTCCGCAAAGGATTCAATCACACTGAAAAGCATGAAATTTGCGGCCAGTTTGACGACGTTTGCAGCGCCGGGATCTTCGCCACAATCGGAGATATGCCGACCGAGCTTTTGCAGGATCGGCAAGGCGCGAGACTTAGGAGCGGATTCTCCAGAGAGATAAATTCCGAGGGTTGCAGCGGCGGCGGACTCAGGACGACCACTGACAGTTGAGGCGAGATACCACGCAGAAACTTTGCGATGTAAGGGAGCGAGTTCACGCGAAGTATCAGGGGAGATTGTGCTCATGGAAATATGGATGCTGTCTGGACCGAGGGATTTCAACACGCCATACGGTCCGAGCATGACAGCCTTCAATGCTTCATCATTCGACAGCATGGTGATAACGACACCGCCTGGTCCGACCACGTCACAAGGACGGTCAACGGCTTCGGCACCGAGCTTAAGCAACGGGCTCAGTTTGCTTTTCGTGCGATTGAATACCTTGAGGTGATAACCAGCCTTGAGAAGATTCTGCGCCATGGGCAAACCCATATTGCCGATGCCAATAAAACCGACGAACTCGTTCATGATGATCCTCCTATTTTGATTCCTCGGCAGCTTCTGCTGCACTCATTCCACTAACCTTACCATACATCAGATCCAAAGGTCGTACGTCCGATTTTGACGTTCGTTTCAATGGCCTCCATGCGGCAGCAGTCGCCGCAAGCCAGCCAAAGAGGCGCATGCCGTCGCCTAAGGCTCAGGGTTGCCGATTCGTGGAGGCGGGTGGTTAAAATGACTTATCCCCTTATCTCCATTCTCGACGTGCGGTAGTTAAGTTATTCGTCCGGGCCCGAGACTTAAGGAGAAATACTGGAAGGTGCTACTCAAGGTTACACCCCTGCTCGTGTAGACGATTGGCAGAGGTGAGGAATAGTAATTTTAGATTGCGCAGAGGAGATAAATTAAGGGCCGAAAGTGCTCAGAGAGAGCGCAAGGCGTAACAAACATTTAACAAAAACACGTTATGAACGAATCCGTGATTCAAGAACGAAAGCAACCACGATCCTCTAATTCCCTTCAGCCGATCAAGGGCAACCGAGGCGCTCCGATCATGGGGCCGTCGAACCCCACGCGCGAAGCTGAGAACCCGGACGTGCTCGTGCCCCCGGACACGGATCACGGCACGCTGGCAAATCTGAGATGGTCCTCCGCGGACAGCCACATGCATTTGTCTCCAGGCGGCTGGGGGCGGCAGACAACGGTGCGTGAGTTGCCCGCCTCTCCCGAGGTTGCTGGCGTCAACATGCGGCTCACGCCCGGCGGGGTCCGGGAGATGCACTGGCACAAAGCGGCCGAGTGGGCCTATATGATCAAGGGCCGCGCACGAATTACCGCCATCGACCAGAATGGTTGCGCTTTCCAGGATGACGTCGGCGAGGGCGACCTGTGGTACTTCCCTGAGGGCATCCCGCACTCGATCCAAGGACTTCCACCCGATGGCACCGAGTTCCTGCTCGTCTTCGACGACGGCAACTTCTCCGAGGAGGAGACCTTCCTGCTGAGCGACTGGCTCGCACATACTCCGAAAGAAGTCCTGGCCAAAAACTTCGGTGTACCGGTGAGCGCTTTCGATCACATCCCGGAAAAGGATCTCTGGATCTTCCAGGCGGAGGTCCCCGGCCCACTGGAGGCGGATCGCGTCGCTGGCGCCGGGCCGGTTCCCCATACCTTCAGCCACCGGATGCTGGCCCAGGAGCCTATACGCATGAAAGGCGGAACCGTCCGAATCACAGATTCCTCCTTGTTCAAGGCATCGAAGACAATCGCAGCCGCGTTGGTCGAGGTGGAACCCGGATACATGCGCGAATTGCACTGGCACACGAACGTGGATGAATGGCAGTACTACCTCTCGGGCGAAGCGCGGATGACCGTGTTCGCATCGCAGAACAACGCGCGCACCTTCAACTTCCAGGCAGGCGACATCGGCTCCGTGCCATTTCCGATGGGGCACTACATCGAGAATATCGGCACGACGACGCTGCGGTTTCTCGAGATCTTCCGGAGCGACTACTTCGCCGATGTCTCGCTGGCACAGTGGTTGAAGTTTACGCCCCACGCACTGGTGCGGGCGCACCTGAACATTGACGAGTCCGTTCTGGCGAAGATTCCGACGGCCAAGACACCGGTGGTGGGCGGCTGATATTAATGTAAACGAGGCGTCGACGTAGGCGCAATCCCGCTACGGTGACGCTTTTCCCAAACAAGGGAAAGCTACAATCGCCGCATACAATTGAAAGGCGAACCATAATGAACGAGACACTTCGCTACCCTTCGTTGGGCCTGATCATTCGGCAGAAGGAGCCGGGCAATCTGGAGACTCCCTTCGATCAGGTTGACTCCTTTCTCACTCCCACGGAGCTGTTCTACATCCGCAGCCATTTTCAGGTGCCGAGGTTAGACCTCGGGTCTTACCGGCTGCGCATTGACGGCGCGGGCCGGAACCCGCTTTGTCTGAGCTACTCGGAGCTGCGC
>JAQGOU010000634.1 GCA_028293445.1 Verrucomicrobiales bacterium
CACGGCGTTCAATCGATTGCACCGACAGACAAACGAGGGCGGTAGTATCGAAGAAGAGTTCCGGAACGAATATGTGGCCGACCGCGTTCATACGTTCGGGACGGCATTTCTTGGGCTGACCTTCGAATGCGCGCGCTGCCACGACCACAAGTTTGATCCGATTAAGCAACGGGATTACTACAGTCTCTCGGCATTTTTCAACAACATCGATGAGTCGGGGCTTTATGCTCATTTCACGCGCGCCACCCCTTCCCCGACGTTGTTGCTCTATCGTGATGGTGAAAAGGGGAAACACGCCAATGCGAAAAAGCTGATCCTCGAGAAAGAGCAAGCGGTAGCCAAAATTGCGGCTTCCGTGAAACCCCAGTTCGTGACCTGGCTGAAATCCGCACCGACGAACTTTTCTCCGACGCCCAACGCGAGGTTTTCTTTTGAACAACTCGCCGATAACAAAACTCCAGACGTCACCGGAAAATTGTTTGCCGGATTGAGCGAATCTCCGGAGCAAACCGACGGACGTTTCGGCAAAGCTTTGAAATTTAACGGCGAGAGCTCCGTGGGAATCAGCGGTGTGGCTGATTTCCGGCGCACGGATCCATTTAGCTTTTCACTCTGGATTAAACCAACCGAAAAACAGGATCGCGCCGTTGTCTTTCATCATTCCAGATCGTGGACCGATTCCGGCAGCCGCGGCTATGAACTGCTGCTCGAGAAAGGTCGTCCGGTGTTTGCGCTAATTCATTTTTGGCCCGGTAACGCCATTGCGGTGCGCGCTCCTGGGACGCTTCCCCTGAATGAGTGGACGCATCTCACGATTGCTTACGATGGATCGAGTCGCGCCGAAGGAATAAAAATGTTTCAAAACGGCGAACTGGCGCGAGTCGAAGTGGTGCGTGATCACCTCTTCAAAGACATTTCTCATCGCAGTGAATGGGGTGATTCGGATGTGGGTGGAATCGATTTGCGATTGGCGGCGCGCTTCCGCGATTCCGGTTTTAAAAACGGCAGCATTGATGAGTTTCAAATCTTCGATCGTGCTCTTGCGCCGATCGAAGCCATGTCGCTGTTTAACAACTCCGCGTCTGTCTCTTCATCGCCGAATAAAGAGAACGACTTATTCGCGTATTACCTCAATCGCGTCGACAAAAACTATCAACTCGCAACGACAGAGCTGAAGAAGTTACGCGACGCTGAAAATAATCTGGTGAATGACATTCCTGAAATCATGGTGATGCAGGAAATGTCGAAACGACGCCCGACGTTTGTTCTCAAGCGCGGCGCTTACGATGCGCCTGGCGACTCGGTGGAACCCGGAACTCCGGAAAGCATTTTCCCGTTTGCGAAAGGCCTGCCACGCAATCGTCTCGGTCTGGCGAGTTGGATGATTGACGCACGCAATCCACTCACCGCCCGGGTCGTTGTAAATCGCATTTGGAAAATGCATTTCGGAAAAGGACTTGTCGGCACCCCGGAGAATTTTGGCAGCCAGGGTGAATTGCCGAGCCATCTGGAATTGTTGGATTGGCTTTCAGAACATTTTATTGAAAGCGGATGGAACGTCAAAGCGCTGCACAAGCTCGTCCTCACCTCGGCGACGTATCGACAATCCTCTGTTGGAACAACGGAAGCAGTCGCCGCAGATCCTGACAACCGTTGGCTGGGCCGTGGAGCAAAACATCGCTTACAAGCGGAGCAGATTCGGGACGCGGCGCTCGCGGTGAGCGGTTTGCTTTCCCCAAAAATCGGTGGGCCGAGTGTGAAGCCGTATCAACCTGCCGGTCTCTGGGAACAGGCGGGTCTAGCCAAAACTTACGATCAGGACAAAGGAGAAAAACTCTATCGCCGCAGTCTCTACACATTTTGGCGTCGTACTTCCCCTCCACCATCAATGACCACGTTCGATGCCACCTCTCGCGAAGTTTGCACCGCACGACGGGAGACAACGGCGACACCACTGCAATCGTTGATTCTCTTGAACGATCCTCAATTCATTGAAGCGGCCCGGGTGTTGGCCGAGCGCATGTTGCGCGAACATGCGGGCGATTCGACAGCCTGCATGAAAGAAACGTTCCGCGTCGTTCTAGGACGACAACCGCAGGAGCAGGAACAAAAGATTCTCGGGGATATGTACCAAGAGCAGCTGCAGTTGTTCGCCGATAATTCCATTGCGGCAGAAAAATATTTGTCCGTTGGCGAGCATTCACGGGACGCAAAGCTTCCGGTTGCGGAACTTGCGGCGCTAACGGTTTTGGCAAACACTTTGATGAACCACGATGAATTCGTGATGGAGAGATGAAACATCCGCTTTGCACAGGCCCGTTGCCGCTCGATGGATTCAATCGTCGCGAGTTTCTGAGTTGCTTCGGACTTGGACTCGGCAGCATTGCTCTCGGTTCATTGGTGAATCCTCTCCGCGCCGCGACTGCGCCAGAGAACGACATTCTTCCCGCGCCGCATTTTCCCGCGAAAGCCAAGCGGGTGATTTTTCTTTTCATGTCGGGTGGACCTTCGCAATTGGAGACGTTCGATTATAAACCGCTCCTCAATGAACGGAATGGCCAGCAGTTGCCGGACTCCGTTCGCCAGGGGCAACGCCTCACCGGGATGAGCGGTAACCAAGCTTCGTTACCGATGGCTGGTTCGATCTTCAAGTTTCAGCAACACGGCAAATGCGGTGCCTGGGTCAGTGAACTTCTTCCGCATACCGCGAAAGTCATCGACGACATGTGTCTTGTCCGGTCGATGTATACGGAAGCGATCAATCACGACCCTGCGATTACATTTCTACAAACGGGCTCACAACTTTCGGGACGTCCGAGCATGGGCGCAT
>JAQGOU010000635.1 GCA_028293445.1 Verrucomicrobiales bacterium
CGCATCCTCGGTCTGACAGACAACTACCGAAGGGACCAGCGCGTAAAGTGGTTGTCGCAGATCATTCGGATTTTCCTTTTGCACGAGGATGCCCGCTTTGCACAACACCTTGAAATGTTTCAGCAACGTATGGCGTTTGTTCCCGGGACCGACACCTAGCTCAAGCGCCATCTTCCATCCACCGTTCGCGAACGCCCGAATGATCCTCCGCCGCATCGGATCATTCACCATGAGGTAAACTTCATCCGCATCCCACCGACGAATCTTCAATCCTGTGTTGTTGCCATCTTGAGCCATCATTCATTTTTGGAAGAAAACGAGACGGATCCGCAACAATCTATTCGGTTCGGAGGAATCACTGCCCGTTTTCGTAAAAATCTCCGTGCGTAGCAGGAGAGGAATCCCAACGGTTCAATCATTCAACTAGGCTTGCGCGCAGCTACCCTGGTTATCGACCCTGCAGATATTCGTTCACCCTTCGCGTGGGCCTAAACGGACAAGCGTGACGATAAAGCCTTGGAATGGCATTCCCGAAATCGATATTGCGTCGGGCTGCAATGGAAAATGCGGCGGAAGATCCGGTTGAAAAAGGAAACCTGGGAAAAACCGCACGACAAAGCGATTTCGAGAACAGAGCGATTCGTCTCGACCAACTCACGGCAAGCCGCTTGCAAACGGATATGGGAGACAAATTCACTCATCGTTTTTCCAGAATGTTTTTTGAATTGCCGCGAAAAGGTGGCCTTGCTCATGCGCGCGCGGCGAAGCACTTCAGAGAGGCGGATCTCATCCCGGAAATTCGCGAGTAGATAACGCAACGTTTCACTGATCGCCTGCTGATGAGTGGATTCGGTTGAGAGAGAAAAAGAGCGCAGCGAAAGCAGTGTTTCCTCCGAAGACGGGGCCTTTGCCATCAAGGAGAAAAGTCGAAGTAAAAGGCCAACTTGTTCGGGACCGTTGACGTGGCCGATTTCCTGCACTGCCGTCGTGATCGTGGCGGCGGTCCGCCCCGTATAACGGAGGCCGCGTCCTGCTTTTTTGAAAAGATTGGTAAGGATGAGCATCTCAGGAAACGTCCAGAAGGCGTGCCCATCCGGAAAACTCCATTGCAATGAAATACCCGAAGAAGGTCCACGTGTGTGCCAATAGTGCGGAAGTTTTTCGCCCAGCAACACCACTTCACCGGCTGCAAATGGCCCGATATGGTCGCCGGCAAAACGAGTGCCGCTCCCTACCGTGAAAACCGTCAGTTCCATCGCTGCGTGATAGTGCCAATGGGTACCTTCTCCCGTGATACGTTGCGCTCGTCCGTTGGCGAGAATCAAATCCACCTCACGAAGGTTTCGTGTCCAACGCAGCACTCGAAATGAATGGCCGCTGGGTGACTGAACCTGTTCACGATTTCCGCGCATGAGACTCTTATATCTCCTTCCTGCTAAATTGAAAATATGGAGTGAGACAATAGTGGAAGACAACGAAACCGATGGCGTAGAGCCATCAGGAGATCTGTGGAAAAGTCGCCGAAGCTAACTTTTATATTTATGAATAACGCCACTACTTATCGTTTCTCATTTGGTCCCTGGAATATCAGCGAAGGGGGCGATCCCTTTGGTCCGGATGTCCGCGCCGCTTTTCCGCATGAACAGAAGTTCGCGCTCTATCGCCCGCTCGGGTTTGAGGGCGTTCAATTTCACGATGACGACGTTGTGCCCGGCCTGGACAAACTGACGCCCGGCCAGATTTCGCAAAAGACCTGCGAGGTCAGGGCCATGTTGAGTAACCAGGGATTGACCCCCGAATTTGTCGCGCCTCGTCTTTGGTTTGCAGAACAGACGGTGGATGGCGCTTACACTTCAAACAATGCCACCGACCGCGCCTATGCGTGGGATCGCACGCAAAAATGCATCGACATCGCAGAGGCCCTCGGTTGCAAAGCGATTGTTCTCTGGCTAAGCCGTGAGGGGACTTACATCCGCGAAGCGAAGGACGCCAAACTGGCCTATCAACGGCTGCTCGAAACCGTCAACAGGATGTTGGATTACAACAAGCAGATTGAGATTTGGATCGAGCCCAAACCGAACGAACCGACTGATCATGCTTACGTTCCGACGATCGGCCACGCTATTGCCCTGGCTTATGCTTCAAAAGATGCGAGTCGCGTTAAAGGTTTGATTGAAAGCGCCCACGCTTTACTGGCCGGACTTGATCCCAGCGACGAAATGGCGTTCGCGCTGGCCCACGACAAGTTAGGCAGCGTTCATCTCAACGATCAAAATGGCCTCAAGTACGATCAGGATAAAAACTTCGGCGGTGCCAATCTCCGGGTTGCTTTTAACCAGGTTCGCGTGTTGGAACAAAACGGCTATGGCCAGCGCGGAGAATTCATCGGCCTTGATGTCAAAGCCATTCGCACGCAACGCGGTTGTCCGGTGACTGATCATCTGAAGAATAGTCGCGAATTGTTTCTCCATCTTGTGGAGAAAGTTCGCTCCGTGGACCACAACCTTGTCCGTCAGTTCCAGGAGGCGCGGAACTATGAAGCCCTGGAACTTTATATTTTGCGCCATCTTCTTGGGGTGAAATAAGTTCATTGTTCATCCGTTGAAAAATCATACCGACCAGGAGACTGGTCGGTATTTTTTTTGAAAGGCGTAATTCCGCTGCCTTTGAAGGGGTGTAAAATTCCGATGTCCTGAAAACCATTTCCCGGTCGTGGTTCGCGGCAGCGGTTAAATCGCCATACGCTCAATCACGAGTTGGTGAGGCCCGCATGGACCCACGCCTTTCCCGGTTTTAATACACGGTATCGGCTATTAACCCGCTTTTTTTGTGCGCCTATAGCCGATAGAGGTAATAGCGGTGGCCTTCAGGATTTTCTATTCTCGTTGTCATCAGCCCATGAAATCGCCTTTCAAACCCGTGTTCATGACGTGCTGTTACTAAATCCACCTCGAAACCTAACTAAGAACAAAACGAAGATAAAAATGAAAATCCATAACCTCATAAAAAAGTTTGCGCTCGCTGTCGCCGCTGCGGCGACGATTTCATCCGCTCACGCCAGCGCCGACTATGCTCCTGCTGTCTGGCGACCGGCCTATCCCGGCCATTGGTACACCAGTGGTGTGGGCAAGCAAATGTATGTGCAACACGACATGGAAGGGTACTATCTCTCGACCATCTCCTATCTGCAAAGCGGCAACACGTCCGTCAGTGTTCATTATTGCGTCAATGGTAAGAGCGATAATGGCACCGATGCGGCGCCGGGCGAGGTCAGCCAGATGGTGCTGGATTCAAACTACGCCTGGCATGCGGTCTGTTTAAACACGCATTCCATGAGCACGGAGCATGAAGGGTTTGCCAACAGCCCGGCGTGGTATACGCCCCAGATGTATGATGCTTCCGCGATGCTGACCAAATCCAAGTGCGAAAAGTACGGGATGGCTAAAGACCGGAATCACGTGGTCGGCCACGGCGAGTGGCAGAATGGAGCGTGGGTAAACTGGTGCATCGCGAACCTGGGCTTTGATCCACGTTGTAATTCCCATACCGACCCGGGTCCTTATTGGGATTGGACCGGTTTTATGTCCCGGATCAATGGCCAAACATTCATGACGCCAAGCGCCACCGGCAATGGCACGAGTCCCAACCCGGGAACCGCGAATAATGCGGATGGACGACTGGAGATTTTCGGTTCCGGTTCAGCCGGTGCGCTCTGGCATGTGTGGGAAACTTCCAACAACGGTCCGTGGTCGAGTTGGGCCAGCTTTGGCGGCACTCAATATTCACAAGTCGTGGCCGGCAAGCACGCGGACGGCCGCATCGAGACCTTCGTAATCGGCGCCAACAATGCACTTTTCAGCTATGCCATTATCAATGGTGCCTGGAATGGGCCGGCCAGCTTCCCGGGAGCGGCGGTCACCAGCGTGACGGTTGGTAACAGCTCCGATGGACGGATTGAACTGTTTGCGGCCGGCACCGATGGCGCGTTGTGGCATATGTGGGAAACATCCAATAACGGTCCGTGGTCCAGCTGGCAGCGTTTCGGTGAAACCGGAGTCACGAAAGTCGCGCTGGGACGGCACAATGACGGGCGGTTGGAAGTGTTTTACATCGCCACTGGCGGCGCGGTGGGAGCTTATTCCCAAGCTTCTGCTCCTGCGGGTGCCTGGTCTAAATCCACCACCCTTCCCGGTGGAACCATGACCAGTCTGGCGGTCGCCAATAATCCTGATGGACGCCTGGAAATCTTCGGCACAGGAGTCAACGGTGCACTCTGGCATTTCTTTGAGACTTCCAATAACGGCCCCTGGTCCACTTGGCAGAGCTTTGGCGAAAGTGGATTGACGCAAGTTGTTCTGTGGCCTCATGCGGGTCAACGTCTGGAAGCCTTTTACCTCGGCAGCGGTGGCTTCGGAAGTTACGCGGTCATCAATGGATTCTGGACTAAATCCACGGCGATGCCTGCAATCTCATTGACGAGCCTCTTCGCGGGAAGTCATCAGGGTGGTCGCATCGAACTGGTCGGCCGGGGAACAGATGGTTTGATGAAACGGCTCAGCGAAACTTCGCCCAACGGAGCCTGGACACCTTCTTGGGAATCTTGGCCGGGAAGTCCTTCGCTTAAATAAGCGGCTCCTTCACAGCGGGCTTCGGCGTTTAGAGTTTCGCCGAAGCCCGTTTTCGTAAGTAATGGCAGGCGATTCGTGAGCTTATAAAGGTCTATGAAGGTTCAAATCAGGGAATCAGGAAATTATTGGCAACGCTGTTTCCAAAGCTGGGGGTTCTGGTGGAATGAAATGCGACTAAGATTGGATCTTCGTTATAGTTCGCATTTTAAGAGGTTTTGCGAGAAGCGTAACTGTCCCAATCTCGCCAAATTTGAGGAGGAATACATTCAAGAAATCAAAACGGAACTGGCCAGCCTGCAACAACGCCGGACCGCACTAAAAGGAGGCCGCGCACCTCTTCTTACCACTGCTGGCGCACCACAACAGCCTGCGCGGACAATTTCTGCGGAGGACCAAGTTTGAGGGAGCATAAAGAATCACCGTAACCCTCACGCCGTTCCCCTCAACAGGAAAAGAAACTTGATTGGAAGCGATGACGTATCTGACTAGGATGTTCTACGCATGAGCATTATCCACCGCTCCCCTTGGCTTTTCTGGCGCGGCGGAATTTTTATATTCATGATCTTCCTTTTTTGCCTGCCGTCGAACTCACGCTCAGCCGGGTTGGGTTCTGATTCTCCCTTTCTCCAGCGGATCTGGCAGGGTGAAAATGGTCTGCCGCACGATTCGGTCCAGGCGATTCTGCAAACGGATGATGGCTATCTTTGGGTTGGAACACGCCGCGGCCTGGCGCGTTTTGATGGAATTCGGTTTGCGATTTTGGACAAGCCCGGGTTAGCCAATGAAAACATTTTTACCCTTTGTGAAGACCGCAACGGAAGTCTCTGGATCGGAACCGAAAAAGGAGTAGTGCGTTTGACCGAAAGAGAAACCTTGTCTTACCGCCAGGTTGACGGGTTGGTGCACGACAATGTCCGGATCATTTATCAAAGCAAAGACGGCTCCATTTGGATTGGAACGACAGGCGGCCTGAGCCAATTCAAGGATGGGAAATTTTATAATTACACCAGGAATGAGGATCTGCCACACGATGTTGTCCGTTCCATTTGTGAAGATGACCTCGGCAATCTGTGGATTGCGACAGACGGCGGATTATGTCGGTTCAAGGACGGGACGATTTCGGTTCCGCACATTGCTCTGGGCGTGGGGAGTGCCGTCAGATCCATTTGCCTGGATGGAGAGAGAAATCTCTGGGTGGGGACACAGATTGGATTGTTCCGCCTCAAGAGAGATGATTTACCCAGACTCCTGAACAAAACCGACACCTGGAACCCGGCGACGGATCGATGGGATCATTTTGACAGGAATCAAGCGGGGCTTTCGGATGATTTCGTTAACATCATTACAGTGGATCGAGGCGGACAACTTTGGGTTGGAACTTATGGCGGCTTGAACCGCATGGTGAATGGCAAATTCTTCACCGAGTTGGCCAATGAAGGATCGGCTTATGATTTGGTCAATGCCGTGTTGGAGGATCGGGAAGGAAATATTTGGATCGGAAGCAAAGAAGGACTGACCCAGTTGAAAATCAAACCGCTGACGGCGGTCACGAAACCACAGGGCCTCACTTACAATAATGTCATGGCCGTCTTGCAGGACCGGTCAGGAACCTTCTGGTGTGGCACCTGGGGCGGCGGACTGTTTCAGATGAAAGTGGGAGAAAATGGATATTTGGCCATTACCAACCGAATCGCGGACAAACGGATTTTGTCTCTTTGCGAAGGGAAGGACGGAGCTCTCTGGTTCGGCGCGGATCACAGTGATGGATTATATCGGCTGCAGGACAGCGTTTTGACTCATTACGATGAAAAGAACCGGTTGGAGAAAATAGGCATTCCCGTTATTTACCAAGACCACGAGGGAAATCTTTGGATTGGCACGAGCCGCTCGCTGGCTCTTCTCCGGGATGAACAATTTATTCACTACACACCGAAAGATGGTCTGGCCGGAGAGTGGGTGAAAGTCATTCTCGAAGACAAGGAAGGCAATCTCTGGATTGGAACCAACAATGGACTGTCGCGGCGAAAGAATGGGAAGTTCACTAACTTTACGACCACGAACGGGCTTTCCCATAACACGGTTCTCTCGCTTTATGAAGACAAGCAAAACAACCTTTGGATTGGAACGGGTGGTGGCGGGTTGAACCGTCTGCGGAATGGTCAATTCACCGCTTATACGACCAGGCACGGTTTGTTCAATGACGAGGTGCTGGAAATTCTGGAGGACGACTTCGATTATCTATGGATGACTTCTTTGAAGGGTATTTTCCGCGTCAGCAAAAAAGCGCTCGATAAACTTGATCGAAAGGAAATTGAGAGTCTTCCCTGCACCTCCTATGGCAAAGACGATGGGATGATCAGCATTATCTGCGGCAACGTGTCCAAGCCGGGGGGATGGAAAGGAAGCGATGGTCGGCTCTGGTTTCCCACCACCAAAGGTATGGTCATCGCCGATCCAAAAATCAAAACCATCGACACGCCGCCGCCGGTGGCGATTGAGGAAATCCTGGCGGATAAGAAAATTATTCGGGAGGCAGGAGGCAGGAAAAACGCGTCACAAAGGGGAAATTCCTCCGACTTGGTTTCACACCTGATCGTTCCTCCCGGTCGAGGTGAATTGGAATTACATTACACCGCACTGAGTTTTCGAGCGTCCGAAAAGAATCGCTTCAAATACAAACTGGAAGGCGTTGATCCGGACTGGGTGGATGCGGGAACGCGACGGATTGCGTATTACAACAACCTTGGGCCTGGCCAATACAATTTTCGGGTCAAGGCCTGCAACAACGACGGCGTGTGGAATTCATCTGGCCCAGGTATAAAACTCTCTTTGCAACCGCAGTATTGGCAGACCTGGTGGTTCAAAACTTTCGCCATCGTCGGAAGCCTTTCCATAGCGGCCGCCGGTGCTCGCTTTGCCACCCGCAAACGCATGGCCAGTAAACTCGAACGCCTCGAACAACGACACGCCATCGAAAAGGAACGGACCCGCATTGCCCAGGACATGCACGATGATTTGGGTGTGCGCCTCTCGGAAATTTTGTTGCTCAGTGACATGACCCACAAAAAAGATGCGAACCTGACGGAGGTTCAAATCTGCACCGGAAAAATCGGCCGGGCCACGCGGGAACTGGTAGACAATCTGGACGCCATCGTTTGGGCTGTGAATCCCAAAAATGATTCATTGGACAAATTTGCGGACTATCTCGTGGTTAACGCGCCCCTGTATTTGGAGATGAGTGGGATTCGGTGCGGGCTGGATGTTCCATCCCGGCTGCCCCCATATCCGCTATCGTCCGAGATTCGACACAATCTATTCCTCGTCGTTCGGGAAGCTTTGCACAATACCATCAAACACGCCCAGGCATCTGAAGTGCGAATTCTTCTGAGCATCGAAGATGAGACTTTGCGGCTCGATATCGTTGATAATGGAAAAGGATTTACGACGGAATCAGACCTGGCCTCGGGCAATGGTCTCATCAACATGGAAGCGCGCATGAAAAACATCGGCGGCTCGTTTCAGCTCGCCAGCGAGTCGGGAAACGGAACTCGTATCTCTTTGAATATCCGGCTAAAGAACTCCTTATCCAAATGACGAACAACGAGCTTCGTCACCAGTCATTCGCCTATGCCCATTAAAGTTTCGATCATTGAAGATGATGCCAGGTTTCGCGAAACACTGGTCGCTCTGGTCGGTGTCGCCGAAGGCTTTCGTTGCGTCGGCGCTTATCCCAACGCGGAGGTGGCTCTGAAGGAAATACCAAAGGCATGGCCCGACGTCCTGCTGGCGGATATCAATTTGCCGAAAGTATCCGGCATCGTTTGCGTCTCCAAATTGAAATCCATGCAGCCGAGCATGCAGGTGATTATGCTCACGGCTTACGTGGACAGCGACCAGATTTTCGATTCGTTGAAAGCGGGCGCGAGCGGCTATCTGACGAAAAAAACTCCGGTGACAAAAATTCTGGAAGCCATCTCGGAGGTCCATGCCGGTGGCGCACCGATGTCTCATTTCATTGCCCGAAAACTTGTGGAGCATTTCCAGGAGAAACGACCGTCGAAACAAACGGACGCACTTTCAGCGCGCGAGTATGAAATTCTGAGCCATCTGGCCAAAGGGCTTCAATACAAGGAAATTGGTGAATCGCTTTCCATTAGCGCGCATACCGTGCGGATTCATGTCCGGCATATTTATGAAAAGCTTCACGTCAGCTCTCGCACGGAGGCGGTGTTGAAGTTTGTCGGCAAGGATAATTCGGGCGCATCGGTATAGCGTCTTTTCCGCGATTGGCCAGAAAATTGAACCCACGTTTCGATATTTAGCACCTTTAACTAATTGCCAACATGGTGTTACTCAACGATGAACCGCAAAATGTTCCTGCTCACGATGGCGTCGTGCACAAGGCTTCCTGGTTAACCGAAGTCTGGAACCTCTTTCGAGTTTTTTGCGCAGTGAACGCGGTTTGCGCGTTGGGGTATCTAATG
>JAQGOU010000532.1 GCA_028293445.1 Verrucomicrobiales bacterium
TCTTCAACATCCGTTTGACACCACTACCCATGCTCTCGATGGTTTTCAAGACAATGTTCCCGACAAAACCGTCGGCCACGACCACGTCGACCTGTCCGGTGAACAAATCGTGGCCCTCGATGAACCCGAGATAGTTAACCCCTTTCATGTCGGCACGCAGGCAAAGTTGATGCGCTTCCCGGACCAGATCATTGCCTTTAATGTCCTCGGTGCCGTTACTGAGGATTCCGATCCGCGGATTTTTACGTCCCAACATCTCCCGCGCATAAATCCCGCCCATGATCGCCTGATGCAGGAGATGGACCGGCTTGCTGTCGGGATTGGCGCCGCCGTCGATCAGAACAAAAGGGGTGGTTTCAGTGGGAATGATGCACGCAATGGCCGGGCGATCAATGCCATCCAAAGGGCGCAAACGAATCGTGGCGCAGGCGACGATGCCGCCGGTGTTGCCAGGGGAAATGACGGCGTCCGCATGACCGTCTTTGAGTAATTCGACGGCGCGGAGAATGGAACAATCTTTTTTCTTACGAAGACCGACGATCGGCTTGTCTTCCATCGTGAGCACTTCGCTCGCGTGAAAGATCTTAATGCGGGGATCGTTGCAGTTTTTGGCGCGGAGAGCAGAGCGGATCTCGTCTTCTTTGCCGACAAGGTAAAGCTCGGCGATCTTCGCATCGTTTTGCAATGCGACTTTGATACCGTCGATCACCACGGCGCAACCGTGGTCGCCGCCCATGACATCGACCGCGATTCGCATATACAAAAAGAGCGCGAATGGAGAAAACCAGTCGCGCTCTCGCGAAATTATGCCCGCGCTTCGACGTTGATGACCTGGCGGCCTTTATAGAATCCGCAGGAAGGGCAGACGCGATGTGGCAACGCAGGTGAATCGCACTGGGTGCACTTACCTAATTGTGGCAGAGTGAGCACGCTATTATATGCCCGGCGCATTTTTTGGCGGCTTTTCGATGGTTTACGCTTGGGAAGTCCCATATTATTAAATTATTTTAATTTCAGTTTATCCAGTTGCGTCCAGGCCGACGAACTTTCGTCGAATTTGCCCGCGCCACTAATCTTCTTTAACTTCGCTGCCGCACCCTTTGGCAGTCCACTGCAATCCGCACTACACAGCGGATGCTGCGGAAAGCCGAGCACAATATCTTCGCGAATGTAAGGAGTCAAGTCTATGGTATCATTAGAAATGACCACCTTTTCTTCCCCGACCAGGGGCAGATGAGCGGCCCAATCCGGCAAATCCATCTCTTGTTTGAACGTTTTCAGGCAACGAACGCATTCGCATTCGAGCTCCAAGAGCAAACTGCCCTGCACCAGGATGGCATCATCGATCTGTTCGACTTCCAGGTCGTATTCCAGCGGTTTCTTCACATGGATCATCTCGTCCAGATGTTCCAATTCGAGCTCAGTCGGGGTGAGTTCGCCCTGCAGGGTGAGATCCTTCTTTTCTAATTGGCGGAGGTTGATGAGTAGTGGCATAAGCGTTTGCGGTTGTAATGTTGACCGTTAAAACCATCGAACGACTCAATTTAGGGCTAAATTTGAAATTTCAAAAGCTACGATTTGCTGAGCTTCGCCTTCAGGGCGGTCCGGACATGCGCCGGGACAAAAGATGTCACATCACCCCCCAAACGGGCAATTTCCTTCACGATTCGCGAACTGATGAACGTATAAGTATCCTTGGGCATCATAAATATGGTCTCCACCCGTTCGTTGAGCTTCCGGTTCATCAACGCGAGCTGAAATTCGAATTCGAAGTCCGAAACAGCCCGCAGCCCACGAATAATCGCCTGTCCTTGTCGTTTTTCAACAAAATCAACCAACAACCCATCAAAGTTGTCGACTTCCACATGAGGCAGATCTTTGATGGCACGTGAGACGAGTCCGACGCGCTCTTTCAAGTTGAACAGCGGCTTTTTCTGGTCATTGTTCGCGACGGCGACGATCACTTTATCGAACAATTTCGCCGCCCGCAAAATGACATCGAGATGGCCATTGGTCAGGGGATCAAAGCTTCCCGGATAGATAACCGTGCGCATAACGTGGCTGAGAGTTAATACCTTTTTGGCCATTCGACAAGAAATAGCGTCTGGGCGAATGCCGAAAGACGGTTAGGACCTCCGGATAGTATAAATGCCCGAGAGAAGAAACACTTTCCGAGTTCGGAACCGTTTTTCCGCGCTGGAAGAAGGTCCGACGGGGAAAAGTGGACATTTTGGCAGTGGGAAGGTGGTTTTTCGCCGTTTTCTTCGTTTTTGGGCGCCGGAAACGGGAAATTGCAGCTCGTTGCCCACTTTCCGCGCCGCGGAAGCAGGACCATGAGACTCGATTTGCTTTTCCACAGCCATGGAACTTCCATTCGAGTCTCGTTTTAGTTTTCCACTGCTGTGGAACTTCCATTTGAGTCTCAATTTACTTTTCCACGCGGTGGAAAGACGTCCATGAGACTCGATTTGCTTTTCCACAGCCGTGGAACTTCCATTCGAGTCTCGTTTTGGTTTTCCACAGCTGTGGAACTTCCATTTGAGTCTCAATTTGCTTTTCCACGCGGAGGAAAGGCGTCCATGAGACTCAATTTGGTTTTCCACCGGCCGGAAAATGGTCCGTCAGTCTCATTCTGACCTGCTGAGAGGGGAAAATGGGATGCTGAAGATACTCCCAAACTCCGGATTCACAGACTTTTGGCCTTTGGACTTCTAAAATCCTTTGTTAGCGTGTCGGCCATGAATTTTCTCGTGACAGGCGGCGCGGGCTTCATTGGCTCGCACGTTTGCGAACGTCTGCTCAAGGATGGCCATGCCGTCTGGGCACTCGACGATCTGAATCCATTTTATGACGTCGCGTTGAAGCAACGGAACATTCGCGATATCCAAAAGCTCGCGAAGCCGTTTACGTTCGTTCAAGGCGACATCACCGATGCCCCGGCGGTGAACGAACTGTTTGGTTCGGTTAAATTTGATCAAATCATCCATCTCGCCGCCCGGGCAGGGGTGCGACCCAGCCTGGCCGAACCGGCGTTGTATCAGCGGGTGAACGTCGAAGGCACCGTGAACATTCTGGAAGCGGCGCGGCTGACCGGTGTGAAGAAATTGACGATCGCCTCGTCGTCGTCGGTCTACGGCGTGAATTCCAAGATTCCTTTCTCGGAAAGCGATCCGATTTTCTCCGCGATCTCTCCTTACGCCGCCAGCAAGCTGGCGTGTGAAGCGCTTGGTCATGTTTATCATCACGTTTATAAAATGGATGTGGCGATGCTCCGGTTCTTCACGGTTTACGGTCCGCGCCAACGGCCCGATTTGGCGATTCATAAGTTTGCGCACCTGATCAGCACCGGAAAACCAATTCCTGTTTTCGGCGACGGCAGCACGAAACGGGATTACACCTTCGTTGAGGACATTCTCGAAGGGATCCTCGGCTGCACCCGACGCGAACTGGGCTTTGAAGTCTTCAACCTCGGCGAATCGCAGACGATTGAACTGAGCTACTTGATTACGTTGATCGAAAAGGCTCTCGGCAAGAAAGCGATCATCGATCGTCAGCCGTCGCAGCCGGGCGATGTCCCGATAACGTTCGCCGACGTTTCGAAAGCGCGGCAGATGCTGGGCTATCGGCCTCGCGTAAAAATCGAAGAAGGTATTCCGAAATTCGTCGAGTGGTTTAAGAGCCAACAATCATGAGCCCCGCCACAAAACTGCTTCGCGAACTCGTTGCGCTGCCGAGTGTCAATCCGGCCTTTCTGCCGGACAAACATCCGTACGCCGGCGAACAACGCGTGGCTGAATTCCTCGCCGCGGTTTCCGCAAGCGCCGGCTTGGATGTCATGCTCGAGGATGTCTTCCCGAATCGCCCGAATCTGCTCGCGCGCCTGACGCCACCGGGAAAAATCAAGCAGACCATCCTACTCGCGCCGCATTTCGACACGGTCGGCGTCTCGAGCGAGAAACAATTTTCGCCGCAGATTAAAAACGGCCGACTCTACGCCCGTGGCGCCTGCGACACGAAGGGAAGTGTGGCTACGATGCTGACGGCGTTGATAACCCTGGCTAAATCCAAGCAGCGTCCGAGTGAGACGGAGATTATTTTTTGCGGATTGATAGATGAAGAGAACGCGCAGTCCGGTTCGCGCGCCCTCGGGAAAAGTCTAAAGGCCGACCTCGCGATTGTCGGCGAGCCAACACGGCTGAAGCTGGTCACCGCACATAAAGGCAGTCTGTGGTTGAAATTTGAAACACGCGGCAAATCCGCTCACGGCGCCAAACCTGAACTCGGCGTCAACGCGGTGCACGAAGCCGCCCGTATTGTTGATTTATTGGAAACGGATTACGCCGCTGCTTTAGGGCGCAAGAAACATCCGCTGCTCGGTCGCGCCACGATCAACGTCGGAACCATGCACGGCGGTGTGCAGCCTAATATTGTTCCTGACCACTGCGTGATCACGGCCGACCGCCGCACTCTGCCCGGCGAAACGGAATTAACCGTCCAGCGAGAGTTGCGTGCTTTGCTGAAAAAGAAAAAGCTCCGCGCCATCCTGGGCGAAAGCAAATCCGTTCCCGGTCTTCCCCTCGAAACGAATCCCAAACTGCCGCTCGTGCAACAGATGCTCCGCAGCTTCGGTCAGCCAAAGCCGGCGGGCGTGGATTATTTCTGCGACGCGTCGGTGCTGGCGCAGGCGGGAATCCCGAGTGTGGTCTTCGGCCCCGGCGACATTGCCCAGGCTCATACGACCGACGAATGGCTTTCCCTTGCCGAGCTGGATAAAGCCACGCGCATGCTCATCGCCTTTTTCGAAACGCTTTCGTAATGACCCAGGAAAGCAAATCAACCTTCTTCAAACAGAGCGGGTGGATGGTCATCGCGACGGTGAGCGGCGGCGTCTTCATGACGGCGGTGCATACGGTCGCAAATAAAATCCCGGACTACCCCGTCTTCGTCACGCTCTTACGTTGTCTGATCCTCTCCGGAATTTTTGCGGCGGGATTGCAAACGATTTTCGCGCAACAAACGGTAGGCGCGACCGATGAAGACCATGAGCGTCAACTCGCCCGCACAACCCGCTCCGTCATTGGTGCGGTCGTTGTCATTTGGATGATTCTCTTCGCGATCGTCTTCCTCTTTAGAGCGGTCATTTTGGACAAACTCAAAATTAAGGATCCGACTGCCCTCTGGATGACGATGGCGGTTGTGCTCACGGGTTTATTGCAGCCGATTTTTCGTGGGGTGTTGCAAGGGAGACAAGATTTTTTCGGATTCGGTTGGATGGCGATCTTCGATGGGATCGGACGATTCGCGGCCACGTTCATTATTGTAAAGCTGCTGGGCGGACACACCGCAGGCGCGATGACGGCAGCGTTTCTCGGGCAGCTTGGTTCCATTATTGTGGCCTTTTGGAGCACGCGAAAAATTCTTTTGCTGCCCGGGGCGGATTTCGACTGGGACCCGTGGTTCAAGCGCGTCATCCCTTTCACACTCGGGGCGGGTGGGCTCCTATTTCTGCAGAACACGGATATTCTTTACGTGCAGATCATTTTCCCTCCGCAACAGACGGATATGTATGTCTCCGTCGCGATGGTGGCCTTCGCCATTGTGCAATTTACCGGTCCCATTGCGGTGGTGATGTTTCCGAAGATTGCCCGGAGTGCAGCGCGTTCCGAGAAAACGGATGCGTTGAAACTAACCCTCCTGAGCACAGCGGCGATTGGTTGTGCGGCGGCGTTGATCTGCACCTTCCTGCCGAAACTGCCGTTGATGATTCTTTACTTCAATAACAAGGCGCGCTGGGAAGCGACGCCGATCGTGCCGTGGTTTGGATGGACGGTTCTCTTCATGATTCTATCGAACGTGCTCGTGGGAAATCTGCTCGCGCGCGGGAAATTCCAAATCATTCGCTGGATGATTCTGTTGGGAACTATTTACGTCGCCAGCCTTTGGATGTTGAAACCGCATCTCCTGCAGATGGAAATGTACGCCGCGTTCACCCGGTTGATTCAGTTGCTCGGTGTGATTAGTGCGCTGCTGACGGGGATCGCCTGCTGGCTGACGTGGCGGAAATAAACCAACAGACTTCCTAGTCCTTCTTCTCGCGGGAAAGTGGCTGCGGAGCACGGAGCTTTCGATAGACCCAACCCTCAAGAGGACGCAACGGGCGGAGCCATTTATAAAACGGCGAATAGATCAAGCGCAGTCGAATGACGGACAGGAGCATCGTCAAAGATGTCCGTCCTAAAGAGACCTTCGAACCAACCTTATCGGTCCATTCGGTTGGCACTTCACGAACGGTGAATCCGTCCCGTTTCAGGCAATAGAGAAAATTGATATCGAACGCCATATCCGCGATGCAGAGCGACGGATGGATTTTTTCCACGGCCTGACGACGAATCACCTTCGCGCCACATTGTGTGTCGCGAATGTTCATTCTGAATAGCGTTTGCACGATGGTGTGGAAAACTCGGCTCGCGAATTGCCGTTTGCTGGTTTGGGATTGATGCAATACCGCGCCCGGAATCCAACGCGAGGCGATGACGCAATCCGCGTCCCCCATTTTCTTAACCAGATCGTGAAAGGCTTGCGGGCCGGTCGCGCCGTCAGCGTCGACATAACCAATCAAATCGCCGAGGGCTGCTAGTTTTAGTCCTTCAATCAGCGCGCCGCCTTTGCCAATGGGTGCTGGGAAATCGAGAACATTGATGCTGTCAGGGAAGTCGGCCTGAACCTTCTTCACGACGCCGATGGTGTCATCGCGGCAGCCATTGAGCACAACGACCAGTTGAAATTTCCCCGTGTAGTTCTGTTTGAAATAAAAACTATATTCCCGCAAAAGCGGTTCAATCCGGCGCTCTTCATTGTAGGCCGGGACAAGCAATAAAAGGCTGGGGTCCTTTTGCGACACGTGGGTTATTTACAAGAGTGATTAGCGAAAGTCGAGGTTTGCAGTTCTCATGACGGCGGAATCTCGCCGACCTTTTCGATGGGCGAATTTACTTCGGAAACGGAGCGCGCTTGTAAAAAGGTTTTCAGTTCCGCGGCGGCTTTTCCACCGAAGCCTGAAACCTCGGCGATTTGTTCAACGGTCGCCAGGCGCAATCGCTGGACGGAACCAAACTTCTTTAGCAAAGCGGCTTTGCGGTTCTGTCCGATGCCGGGGAATTCGTCGAGGATACTTTCCGAAATTTTCTTCAAACGGAGTTGCGCATTGTAGGTATTGGCGAAGCGATGCGATTCATCACGGACACGTTGAAGTAATTTTAACGCGCCGGAATCGTGCGACAAACGGAGCGGTTCACTTTGACCCGGGCGATAGATCTCCTCGAATTCTTTGGCGAGGCCGATGATGGGGATGTCACTCAAGCCCAGTTTGGACAACTCGGCGCACGCGGCGTTCAGTTGTCCTTTGCCGCCGTCGATTAAAATCAAATCCGGATAAACCGAGGTTGGCTTTGGCACCCAGGGAGCATTCATTTCATCGCTCGGTGGTAACTCCTCTTCGGTCGGAATCTCTTCCGTGACTGAGGAAGCTTGCGCCTCTTCGCTCGTGGACTGCTTTTCCGCCGACTCTTTCTTCAATCGCGAATAGCGCCTTTGAATCGTCTCGGCCATACACGCGAAGTCATCCTGGCTCGCGACACCTTTCATTCGGAACCGCCGGTAATTTGAACGGTCGGGGCGCCCGCGCCAGAAACTCACGAGCGACGCCACCATGAACGTGCCGCTGATATTTGAAATATCGAAACCCTCGATGCGATTCGGTTCCTTCGGCAAATTGAGCGCGCGCCCCAGTTCACGTAAATCAGCTTCGGGATTCATCGAGACGGGAAGCTTGTAAGGAATGCGCTCAAACTTTTCCGTGCGCTGCATGGTTTTACGCAACGCATCCACCGCATCTCGAAGTTCAGCCGCTTTCTCGAAGTTTAACGCCGCCGCCGCCTTCTTCATTTCATCTTCGAGTTGCTTCTCGAATTCGCCGGTTTGACCGTCAAGAAATTCGCACGCCGCGAGCACCTGCTGTTTGTAAACGTCGTGAGATACGTTGTTGATGCAAGGCGCGGTGCAGAACTTCAGATTCGCGTAGAGACAATGTTTGTAATCAGTGTCATTCGGCGTCAACGGACGGCAACCGCGTAAATGAAATTTGCGACGAATCATCGCCACGGTGCTTCGCAATGCGCCGGAGTTGGCGAACGGACCAAAATATTTTGCACCGTCCTCGGTCTTGATGCGGGTCAAAGAAAATCGTGGAATCGGATCGTTCAGATTTACCTTCAGCAGGAGAAAGCGCTTGTCGTCGCGGAAACTGATGTTGTAACGGGGATGAAACTCTTTGATGAGCTTGCCTTCGAGCAGAATGGATTCAGCCTCATTCTTGACGATGTGGACATCGAGATCCTGAATCGAATCCACGAGCGCCCGGAACTTCATGTCCCACCCCATGCGCCGTGAGGGATGAAAGTATTGACTGACCCGCCGTTTCAAGTCGCGGGCCTTCCCGACGTAGATCACCGTTCCAAACCGGTCCTTCATCAGGTAAATGCCCGGCTTGTGCGGCATATCGCGCAGCTTTCTCTGAACTTGTTCCGTCAAGGGCACAGCCGAATCTCGCGCAAACACGAAAAGGCGCAACTCAAATGGAGCTACGGCGATTCTGACAACACTTTGAAAAAGCAGGAGACGAGGTAACGAGGCTCTAACTGTTCCGGGTTTCAGCGGAAAATGTCAGAGTCTCGTTACCTCGTCTCCTACGAGAAAAAGTTGATAGCTTACGCGCGCCGAATCATCTTCGCGGCACCCCAACCGACCAGCACCAGGATCGACAGAATAACCCAGTTGTAATGGCTGCCGTAGGTCACAGGGTAATGATTGCTGATCATGGTAAAGACCACTGGAATCACGATGAACGAATTATGTTTGGATCGCGCTTTGGCACCAGCGCCTTCTTTCAAGTTGGGTTCACGGCCTTCTTTCAAGGCGGCGACCATGCGGCGTTGCGGTGGTAGAATTCGCATCCAGACGTTCGCTGTCATAATCGTTCCCATCATCGCGCCGACTTGAAGATAAGCTGCGCGGGCTGCGAAATAACGGCACGATACCCACGCCGCGAGGACGATCAGGAGATAAGAGATGACCAAGCCAACCCATTCGTTCTTGCAGAACTTCCAAAGCAGGTCGTAAACGATCCAACCACCCAGCAGCATGCCAAAGCTCAGCCCGATTGCGGGACCTTTTGCCAGTGGCGCATCTTCAAAGCTCGTGAGCAGGCTGCCGTGATAGTACAGCAATCCGAAGAGCAGGAAGCCGGTGATCCAGGTCAATGCCGATTCCCACTTAAACCAGTGCAACGTCTGCGGCATCATGCTGGGACGCTTCTGTTTTTCGACGAGATAAAACCCGCCGCTGTGTACCATCCAGACGAACTTCTCTGCGTTCTCACCTTTGGCCGCTTTTTCTTCCAGTTCAACGAAGCGACCATCGAGCCAGGTGAAATAGTAGGTGGCGCCGACCCACATAATTCCGGCAAAGACATGCGCCCAGCGCAGTGCGAGTTGGAGCCATTCGCTTAAATCAGGATTCATGGTTTAGAGAGTCGAAAACGCTGCGTCCAAAACTTCGAGCAGGAAGTTTGCATCGCCTTGATTGATGCACATCGGCGGGGCGAAGCGAATCGTTTGCCCGGAGAGGCCGCCTTTGCCGAGCAAGAGGCCCATGTCTTTTGCGCTTTCCAGCACTTGCGAGCATTCCGCTTTGGCTGGTTCTTTGGTCGTGCGATCTTTCACCATTTCGATTCCAAGCAGCAACCCTTTGCCACGCACGTCGCCGATGATCTTGTGCTTCTCTTTCAATTTGTTCAGGCCGGTGAGGATGTGATTGCCCATCTTCAGGGAGTTGGCTTGTAAATTTTCTTTTTCAATCACTTCAAGAACGGCTTTGCCCATCGCGCTGACAACGGGATTTCCGCCGAAGGTATTGAAATGAATTTTGCCAGTCATCGCCGCCGCGATCTTCGGCGTGGTGACCACAGCCGCGAGCGGACAACCATTGCCGATGCCTTTGGCCATCGTGACGATATCGGGAATGACGTCCTGAGTTTCAAATCCCCAGAAGTGTGAACCTGTGCGTCCGAAACCAGTTTGCACTTCGTCGGCAATGCAGACGCCGCCTGCCGCGCGGACGTATTCGTAACTCTGCTTCAGGTAACCCTGCGGAAATTCCACGAAGCCGCCAACGCCCTGAATGGATTCAGCAATAAAACCGGCGACCTTGCCCGGCGTCGCGTAATCGATGAGGCTCTTGATGTCGTCGGCGTATTTCTTGCCGGCATTCGCGTCGTCATAGCCGAACGGCCCGCGATATTGATAAGGCGCCACGGCGTGATGTACCCCGAAGCTGTGCGGCACATTATATTTCCAGTTACTGTGCGCGGTGAGCGCCATGCCGGCGGAGTTGCCACCGTGATAAGCATTGCGCAACGCGATCATGTCGAAATTGCCGGTGTAAGCGCGCGCCATGAGCAAGGCGAGATCGTTCGCTTCAGAACCGGAGTTCACGAAGTAACACATCTTCAAGTCGCCGGGCAATTTCGAGGCCAGTTTCTCGGCGTAGAGCACGACATTCGGTTGCAGATAAATTGTGGTCGAATGCTGCATTGTTTCGCTCTGCTTGTTCCCCGCAGCAATGACGTGCGGGTGACAATGGCCGACGCTGATGGTCACAATGCCGCCGAGTCCATCGAGGTAACGTTTGCCGGTGTGATCCCAGACGTATTGCATTTTCCCTTCTACGAGCATGATCGGCTTGGCGTAGTAGAGGAAGAGAGCAGGATTGATGAACTGTTTTCGCAGCGCGAGCACTTCATCGAACGAAGGGCCGGTGTACGGTTTGGGTTGGTAATCAAATGCCGGCAGCGTGGGTGTTGTCATAATCGTCTTTAGTAAATTTTAGATTGTTGCTGAAGGGCGGGCTGTCGGGCTGATCTGGCGTCCAAAGAGATATACCGCGAACGCAATCCCGAAGCCTACGAACCATGCATAACCATAAAGGCCCACCAGAGCGGCGGGAACACTCGCGGCAGGAATTCGTTTCACTTGCACCAGGAAGCCGGGAAGACTCGGAAGCACTCCCAGCACAAACGCCAGGATCGCCGTGATGCTGAAACCGTTCGTATATTTGTATTCGCCCTCCGATTGGTAAAGCGCGGTGATATTTAAACGACGTCTGCGAACCACGAAATAGTCTGCAATCAAAATGCCGCCGATCGGTCCGAGCAACGCGCCGTATCCAATCAGCCAATCGAAAATGTAACTCTCGGGATTCGCGAGCAGCTTCCACGGCATCATCAGGATGCCGACAACGCCCGTGATCAATCCGCCCAGGCGAAAGGTAATTCGTTTGGGTGAAAGGTTCGCAAAATCATTGGCAGGGCTGACGACGTTTGCGGCGATGTTCGTCGCGAGAGTCGCGATACATAACGCCACCATCGCGAGGATCAGCACGGCGGGATTTTTGAAACGCGTCAAGACATCAACCGGATCCCAGAGTGTCTCTTTATAAATAATGGTCGTTGCCGAGGTGACTGCCACCCCAATGAACGCATACAGCGCCATCGTGATCGGCAGGCCGAGTGTTTGGCCGAGGACCTGGTCGCGTTGTGTTTTTGCGTAACGGGAAAAGTCTGGAATATTCAACGACAGTGTCGCCCAGAAGCCGATCATCCCCGTAAGACCCGGCACGAAGAATTTCCAGAATTGACCCGCCTTGGCCTGACCGGGTTCGAACGCCGAGGGTTGCGACAACATCGGCCCGAAGCCGCCTGCATTTTGATACGCCCAACCAAGCAGGAGTAATCCGAGCGCGATCAGCAGCGGTGCTTTGATAACGAGCAGCCAACGGATGCATTCGATGCCTTTGTAGATGACCGCCATGTTGATGCTCCAGAAAAACATGAAACAAACGAACTGCGACATCGTGATCCCTAGCACGGGCAATAGATTGCCCCCTGCCATGGAAGGGTAAAATACCGCGAGAATTTTATGAATGGCCGATCCACCAATCCACGTTTGAATACCGAACCAGCCACACGCGACGAACGCACGTAGCAACGCCGGGATGTTCGCGCCGAGTGTTCCGAACGAAGCACGGCAATAGACCGGAAACGGAATTCCGTATGCCGTCCCTGCATGCGCATTCAAAATCATCGGCACGAGGACAATCAGGTTGCCGAGAAAAATGGTGAGGATCGCCTGCCACCAGTTCATGCCGCCGCCGATCAGCGATGACGCCAGCATGTAAGTAGGAATGCACGCCGACATCGAAATCCAAAGCGCGGCGAAGTTGCCAACCTTCCACGTGCGTCGTTCCAAGGGGACAGGCGCGAGATCTTCGTTGAAGAGGTTGCTCTGCCGGATGTCAGCAAGTGGATCGGGTTTGACCGATGCGGCAGGGTTCATTTGACTCGCGAACCTTAGTTCAACCTGAGCCCGATGTAAACGATAAGCAGGGCTGAAACAGTCGCGTGCCTCCTTTTGCCGCTCGCACGCTCCCTCAAGCCCAAGCACGACTCGCTGTTTTGACGTAACTCGTTGAAACATAACCCTCGCGTCCGAAAAGTGCTCCGATTTTGACGGCGTTTTTTCCGATATCTACGTTTCTGGACTCATTTTCACGGCAAAAAAGTGCTCGTCCTCAGGTTGCGGAGTATTTTGGCCGTGTTTTTTCCGATATCTCCGTGGCAAGGCCCGAAAAACGCCGCATTTTTGGAAATATCCCGGGATATTTGTATTTTGGCCGCGTTTTTTCCCACATCTCTGGAGATATGGGTTTTAACGCGGTACTTTTTTCCATATCCCCAAGATTCCCGGGATTTTCATCAGCTTTAAAGTCACTTTTACGGAGATATTCTTTTTATGGCCGCGTTTTTAGAAATATCTCTGGAGAAATTTCCATTTCGGCGGCGTTTTTGGAAATAATCCCAGGAATCCTGGCATTTACGTTCCTCTTTTGGATTTATTTCCGTTGCAGCCGGCATTTTCGCGGCCGTTTTAGAAATATTTCTGGATATGTCTCGGATTTGCGCGCCGTTTTTCCCGAGATTTTCACGTGGCCCTTGCCGTCAAGGAGTATGCCGACTGTTATCCGGCGTCATTTCCCTCTAGCCTCCACTAAAAGAAAGGCAGAGGCGAAAAATTCTCCTGCCTGTAATAATTCTCTCCTCCGCTGCGACTAATCAGATAAAGGTGCAAGATTGAATTCTACGACCGCAGACGAAACCAGATTCCTGGAGTTGGTGAATGAGAATCAAAACAGGATTCTCAGAGTCTGCCGCGTCTATGCCTGGAATTCGTCCGATCAGGACGATTTGTATCAGGAAATCCTGTTCCAAATCTGGCGCGGAATGCCTGCGTTGAAGGAAAAACAATTCGCTAACACCTGGCTTTATCGCGTGGCCATCAACACAGCCATTTCGTTCGTCCGCAAGCGGGCATCACGCTCCGACCGCGTCGTTCATTTCGAACACGCCGACCTCACGCGCACGATTGAATCGCAGCAGACAGCGGATGAAAATCCTGACGACCGCATTGCCAACCTTTACACCGCCATCTACCGACTGAACCCACTCGAGAAAGCGCTCGTCACCCTTTTCCTGGAGGACCTCACCTACGAACAAATTGCAGAAGCCACAGGCATCAGTGCCAATAACGTTGGGGTCATGTTGCATCGCGCAAAGAAGAAACTTTCCGACCTAATGAAGGAGGAGTCGCCAAAATGAACGACGACGATTTGAAAAAACTCTGGCAACAGCAACCGCTGAGAGACCCGGCCCTATCGCTGGCGCAAGTGACGTCTGCCATGCAAAATAAAACGACCCAGCTTCGCCGCACCGTGCTGGCGCGTGACGCGCGTGAAGTCGCGGCGTGCCTTATCATTGGTATCATCTTTGGGATTTACTATTTCACTGCGTCGCGCACGCCGACTTCGCGCCTCGGCGACTTGATCGTCATTGGAAGTTCAATTTTTATCGCCTTCAAACTTATTTACACCCGCCGGAAAACTCCGCCCGCTCCGTCCGGCGCGACCATTGTCGAATCACTACGAGCGGAACTGACTTCGGTGCGCGCCCAGTCGCAGTTACTGGGTTCAATCCTCTGGTGGTATTTGCTTCCGCTGGGGATAGGCATATTGGTCGGCACCTGGGGTTCAGTTAGCGGTGTCGGCGGCTTTGTTTTCAACATGATCTATACCGTCGGCGTAATCGTCCTATACGCCTGGATTTATCGGCTGAACCAGCGTGCCCGCGCGAATCAACTTCTTCCCGTCGAAGCGCAACTAAAATCGCTGATCCATTCGGCCGAGTCCGGCGAACCGCTGGATGATACGCACGTCGCTAGTCTGCGCCCGATCGTTATCTCAATGGCCGCCGCCGACCGGGTTAAACCTGCTGAATTCAAAGTCGCCTTTTGGCAGATCGCCATTTTCGGGATGCCCGGGATTGTTGGAATTTGGTTTTTTTTGATGCTCAGCTTGACGATGGACAATAACGACTGGAAGAGCCCAGCGCAGATCCCGACGCCGTTCGCGCAGAGCGTTCGCGTCGAAGGAACGAATCGCTATTCCGTCGTCGCTCGAAAGGTTATCGATCTGTTCAACGCGGGCGATTACGCCGCGGTGCAGAAGCTCTACAACCCCGAGATGAGCAAGGCATTTCCGCCGAAGAAAACGTTTGATTTTTACACTCGGCTCGCCACGGGATTCGGTAAGATCGAAAAGGTCGACTACCCACCCGGAGGCTACCGCGGATGGATCGCGTTCGGACTGCATTGCCAGCGCGGAGAGTTGACAATGAGCCTGGCGCTGGATGCGGACGATAAAATCGCCGGAATTTATTTTTCGCCCGTGGCCAAACCTTCCGCGACTTTCAAATCGTTCGTCCGCCAATTTTTCAGTTGGCAGCATCTTGTTTGGCTTCCACCTTTTTTTCTGGGTGGCTTGTTATATTCCTGGCTGATGCAGAAGCTGACGAAGCGCGCTGTCGGGATCAGCACTCTGGGAGTTCATTTGTGTAAAGGGCAAACCCTTATTCTTTGGGACGAAATAGAAGAAGTTCGCCCATTCAAGTTTCTGCACATTCAAAATCTCTGGCTGATCAGAGAAACCGGCGAAAAGACGCCCATGCACTGGACTCCGCTGGAACGACATTCTGACGTGAAAGCGGCCGTTGAAAAGTTTGCCCCGGCAAATCATCCAATACGTAAATACCTCTCTCTGCTGAAACGAATTTAGTCAAAATGCAGGCCGGACGGGCCCGGTGTCGTCTGCCTGAGCGGTTTTATAAATATTTCTGGAAGATATTGGGACGACGTCGCAGCGGGGAGGTCCACGTCCCCGGTTAATCAAAACCGAATCGGAAAACTTTAGGGGACGAGGACGTCCCCTCTCCGGCCCGCTGACCCACCTGTTCACCTTCCCACTTTCCGCTTCCCACCAATCGTCTGTTTGTTAAAAGAAGCGCGGACAACCTCGGGCGGGACAAACCTTCACGGGCTCACCGGGTCAACAAGAACAAACAAATCTATACAAGCCATGACACTACCTCCGTCGGACCATAACCCTGAAAAACCAACTCCTCCCCACATCGTCTCCGCCATGCTGGCAGAGGAAGGCCCATGGGCCGACCAGTTACGCCAGAACGGTCGCGTCTTCATCATCAACCGTGCCTTGAACGAACTGAAGCCAGAGGAGTTCATTACCGCCACCGCACTGGGGGAACTCTGCGGCATCACGCGACAATCGCTCGAGCCTTACATCCGCCACATGCAAAATGACCTCCTGCTGCCGATCATCAAAGGTCCCAAAGGTGGCTACGCCTACTCCGAACGGGTTGATATCATCCCGTTCATGCCGATCAGCGAGGCGCTTTGCTATCAACTCATGCTCGCCATCAAAAGTTCCAGCGGCTTCTGCACGAAAAGCCAGAGCAACGCGCTCAAGATGACCTACAAACGCCTCGCGTCCGGCCTCGGTGAAGCTCAGGATCTGGATTTCAAACGTATGGATGGATGCCTTTCCTTTGCCAACATGCTCACGCCGAAGTTTCCCGCCGAACGGATTCAATTCTTCTGGCGCGCCGCCGTGGAGAGCATCCAGGTCCGTCTCCTCTACCACACCCCCAACGGTGAGTCGAAGTATCGCACCCTCGATGTCCTGCATGTCCGCAAGTTGCTCTTCGACTGGATTGCCATTTGTTACGACCATTACAGCGGCGAGTTCCGCCGTTTCTCGCTGAGCCGCATGGAAGAAATCAAGGTCACCGGCAAAACCTTTGCGCCGCACAAAAATTTTAACCTGAAGAAGGAAAACGACGCTTTTGAAACCTTCAAGACCGACAAGAAGGTCGACGCGAAATTTTATTTCCGGAAACAGCAGGCGAACTTCATTCGCGAACACCACGTGAATTGTGATACTGGGCGTCGCGAACTCCCGTGCGGCGGCCTGGAATTAACGTTGCACGTCTCCAGTTTCGTCGACGTATTGAGATTGATGCGCACCTTCGGCAGCGACGTCGTCCCGCTGTCGCCACCCGAGGTCGTGCAGGAATGGTACGATGTCGCCACCCGCATGGCCGCCGACGCTGCAGCCGTTAAGAATGGGACATTCCAATTCGATCCGCCGGAGGAAAAGAAAGCGAAGGTTGAGACGGAGGTTTGAAGTTCAAGGTTTGAAGTTTGAAGTCGCGAGTTACGGGGCATTTTACACGTACCCCGCACTCCCTCAGTCCCGTAGGGATGCGATGAAAGATATTCTCAAAGTCGACGCCGATGAAAATGGCGTGGACGGGGATGACGCGACAGATGTGTTCCGCTACTTGTTGGCGACAAAGGCGCGTGCGATTAGGCACAAGAAGCTGAGGGGAGGGTGCGATCTTGTCAGCCTTTTCGGGGTTTTTCTACGAGCTCGCGATTTAATACCTGATCCATTGCAATTGCGGCTGGCGGGACAGCATCATTCGGCTTCAGTTGTCTTACAAACTCTTTTATAGGTCTAGTAGTCTCAGGGGATGGAAGTTCATATGCATTGAATTCGTAACCTTCCACTTGATACTGCCCGATTGTAGCGACTGCCTCTGAAAAAGGAATTATGCACATGTCTTCTTTTGTCCCTGAGAAAAACGTCTTCGGTGCGAGATCGCGACGAGGAATCAAAAGAAAATCCACCTCGGGGATGAGAGTTGTAATACCATCAGGCCAAACACAACTGGAACAAACAAGGCCGTTATGTTGAATAAACATTATCCTCGGGATGAAGATGTCTTTTGCGATGATCTCATCACGCTCCTGTCGAAAATAATTCCAATGCCATATTTTTTCCAAGGCATTGGTCGCAAACACGTGGACGACGTCCGACGCGGAGTCGGAATGAAGGATAGCACGGTAGCCAAATTCATTTGAATGGTTCCATGCAAGTATGAATCCTTCAGCGGTGTAGGGAGCGTCCTCCATTCCAGTTCGTTGTGGATCGTGGATGCTACATCCGAACCGTTGCACAAAGTTGGAGACCTCCGACTCGGCCTCCAAGGCGAAATAATGCGGGCGATACAGATTCATGGTGAACACCACCGAGTGCTTCACTGACTCCTCGTCTGCGGTTCTGTCATCGTTGTGGTCGAAACTAAAATAAACGCCGGTATCTTCATTTGCATACCAGGCTTGTCCGTTGCCAATTGTGTAGAGCGAGCGTTCACTGAAGTAAGCGCCAAATTGCTCGCTAGTGATGGGAGGAGATGTGAAGTAAAGATCGTAGCTCATATCGAATAGGTAATGTCGCGTCACTCGTGTCTTACCTCATAGGAATAGTTCTGCCACTTTCCGGTAAGCAACGGAAGTAGATTCAAATAACTCGCTGTGCACGCGCCTGCGCCAAAGTGATGGGATTGTTTTGTCCTTTACCCCGACCGGAAAGCCCGGGCTATTGTCGGTCGTGCCTACGGCACTGGGGTTGGCAAGTTTGGAGGGAGGAACGCTATTTGTTCCGACCCGTCAATTCTTTGCGAATCCAATTCGGTTCTCTTCGCAAGTCCAATACCGCAAAAACCTGGGTTGCGGTTTTTGTTTCACGATAATAAATACCAAATGGAAATCGGTTGGCCAGAAGGCGATAAAAGCCGAAATGGCGGGAATGAATTCCGTGGTAGAGGGCGAGGCTTTCTATATCGGCGACCAATGAATCAGCGCAGTAATCTCCAATCCCTTCTTCCTGTAGATCGTAAAAATCCCTGGCCTGCTCGATGTCTTCGGCGGCCTCAGCCAGAACGACCACTTTTCTCATGCGCTGCGTTTAGCGAGGCGTTTTTTCAGTTGGGAAATGGTGAGAAATTCGCCCTTGCCCGCCGTGACTTTCGCGAGACGTTTTTGCAGGACCGTTTTGTGCCACGCTGGCGATTCTAACTTTTCCGGCGCATGAGCCATCGAGCGCCAGAGAAGTTCCATCGCTTGCAATCGTTCCGCTAAAGTCATGCGGTCGATTTCCAACGTTTCAGTCATGAATGAAGATTACTGCCGGAGACGAGGGCGAACAAGTTTGAAAAGGTCCTCCATAATAATCACCGAACGTCGAAAGTGAAACCCGCTGAGTCAGAACAAATCGGTTGCTGCCCGCCTTGTCGGGCTGCTCGCGCCTGCGGCAGAATGATATTTCTATTTTGTCGCTGAACCCCGTTTTGAAAAACGGGGCTATTGTCGGTCGTGCCTCCGGCACTTTGTGTGGGGATGGTTTGCAGATTGCAGTTTGGCGCGAAGTCCTTATCGTTCGCCGCGATGAATGGTTCTTCTAAAGAGTCCAGGGCGGCTAAACTTCTCAAAGGCCTTAAATTCGACCAAGAAATTTCTAGCGAGGAAGACTTGCTGGCCTCGTTGCCGCCGGGGTCACAGATTCAGCCGGGGCCGTACGGCGGGATGACCATTGTCATTCCTAACCCGCAAGGATTCATGTCGGAGATTCCGGACTTCCAAGGACCGTGGGCAAAAATCCAAACGGAGATTTATCGCTTCGGGGTGTTGGCCGGTTGCGATGGCAAAACTCCGATGCCTCGCGCGAGAACGGTATCCAAAAAAATCAACGCCGGTTGCGATCAATGGATCAAGGAGTTTTACGCGGAGAAAAAGAAGGATCGTTGGAACAAACCGGTGCCGAAAGCGATTGCCCCGTGGTTGGTGGCTCGCGGAATGATGGCCGGGATGCACGTTTCCATGGAAGAGACGCATGGCATGAGTGTGCCGCGGATGGCGGTGGAGACATATGTGCGTATGCTCCTGATTGATGATTGGAACGCCGTATTTAAGCACCATTGGCACGGCATTCATCCCGATGCGTCGGAGCTCTCGGAATAGTGGACAGAGCAGACTCACGTCCGCTGCTACCTCCTTCCGGTAGGTTGCCGCGGTTCGAAGGCGCTGGATGTCGTCGGCAGTGCCTCGCGGACGAGAAACGCCAAGCTGAAAACGCGCGGCGATTCCAAAAAACGACACCCGCCGCCGAGCGCGCAAAAAAGCAATTAACTCTCAGTACGGATCGGTGGTTGGCAGCGCGGCCGCACTTCTACAGATGCACGTCGAGCAGGCCTCAGTCTCCCCCTGGCAGTCATTGTACTGGGATAGGGTAAGGGCCGAGCCAACGATTTGGGCTTGAATGGTATGAACCGCAGTCCGGCCTGTGTTCGGAGAGTAAACCTCCACTGTAAATTCGACACCCCGTCCATTTACATTAGGCGGACTGGGTTGGGTAGCCATGGTGGCTGAATCCATCGTCAGAACCGGGGCGAAATAGCCTTTCATCCCCGCCGCCGTGTAGGGAAGATCCGGCTGGGTAGGATATTTGACGACCCAATGGAATTGCAGCGGTAACAGGTTGCCATTGGGGTCGGAAGGATCAACAAAGGCCCGGGCATCGATCGAGGACGTTGAGCTGTTGATAATGCGATTGGCATTCGCGGCATTGTAATTGGTCACATTCTTGGCCTGACCGCCGCTGGTGATGACGATGTACTTGCCATCTCCCAGTTTCGGGTCTGCCGTCTGCGACACATCCTCTTTCAGCCCAAAGAAACGTTGAGGGACGATCGGCTCATTGACGATCCCAGGGCGCATCGGTTGGGTGATTTGATATGTCCCGTCCAGTTTAGCTGGGGTGCTAACCAACTGCCAGGAGGTCGCCAGGTTGGTGGTAGTTAGCAGACTGAACCGGGGGTAAGCCAAGGGCCAGGACAGGGTGACATTCGTTCCATTCTGCGTGAAGGTCAGGGCCAGCGGCGGCTTGTATAAAAGCAGGTCGGGAGTGAACGTCCCGGGCTCGAAGGTGAAGATCCGCACGTCGTCCATTTTCCCGCCGAAATAGGCCCCCAGCGTGGGACTGGTGCCAATAAAGAGGGTCGATTCCGGCGGCGCGGGATTATTGGTAACGCTGGGACCGGACGGCAAGCCGTTCACGTAAAAAGTCGCCGTCTCCCCCGTGACCACAAAGGCCAGATGCGTCCACTCGCCCACCTTGATTTCGCCCTCCCCAAAATTGGTCCGGCCGCCGAAAATGGCCCTGAACGTCCCGGTTTCCGCAAGTTGGACTATTCCCCAGCCACTCCCGGCGGTCCCGGAGTAGAGAATGAACCGGGTCCCGCTGGCACTGACCGGCTTTACCCAGGTTTCCACTCCAAAATTCGTGGTCAGCAAATCCGGATTGGGCGTTGCCCCCCATTGGGCGGCGCCGCTGAAATCAATCGTGGATGTCGAATAATACTGGGGCGAATCCGACGAGTAGTGAGGCTCCCCTGTCATGGTCAGCGCATTGGTGGAGACGCTATCCACCGTTTGCGTAACCACCGCGCCCTCCACCGCGCCGCTGTCGGCTTCGCCCATTTTGAAATGGCGCAGGACGGTAAGTGGTCCGATGACCTGCCCGTAGACGGAACCGGTCAGTAAGAGGGCGAGAAGGGCAAGCGTTTTTCGCATTTTTAAAAGATTCGCACGAGGCGGGCAGTTCGCGGGTGCTTAACGTACGACAATCGCACAAACGATTCGTGTCCACCATCTTAAAAGCGAATGATGGACAGGGTGTCGGGACTGTGACTGCGTCGAAAATCCCTCTCGGACAGCTTTCTTTCGCGCTTTTAGCCTATTTCGCGGTTTCATCTCACCTTTTTCCCTGCTTCGGGTCGAAAACGGCCAAAAATCCGGAAAAAACCGGAAAATATTTTCACTTTTCTTCGCGATTCTTCGTAAGTCGCTGATCATCAACATAATTTTCTAAAACGTCGCGCAGCCGAAACCTGACAGCTGGCCTGATAACCTGTTCCACGTTGGATTGATTCGGGTTCGTGACCGGACAATGGCTCGTGTTGAACCAGGATGTTCCTGGTTGCACGTCAAAAGATCGATTCTCTGCATACATAGTATCGGGGAAGTCTGGCGGGAACTGAAGCGCGTCGATCCAACAGAAAATAAAAACATATGAAACAGTTAAAAATAACCTCAATCGCCGGCTTGATTAATCAAGGCGGCGTGCTGGTCGGCGCCGCTACATCTATCGGCGCAATCCTCGGCCTGCATCACAATGACAAAGATAAACTCAATGCGGACCTGACCGACTTGATTATGGCCGTGGGCGGCCATGAACAAGCCAAGGCGGAGCTGTATGATCGTCGGACGGGCTTGAAGGTGACGGCGACCAATACGTGCAATCACTTGCGCAAAGGTCGTGATATCCTCAAACCGGTGTTCGGTTACTCCTACTCGAATGTGTGGACGCTTCTCGGCTACAACGATTCCCTGGGTGTCACTGATCGACCGGAGGATCAACAGGTGCTGCTGCAAGCGCTGCGCACTTACTACATGAACCATCCGACGTTCGAAGTGCCTCTGCTGAACCTGACGGCTGCATATACGGAAACGGTGATCCAGACGTTGACGACGGCACAAACGGCCGTCGCTGCCCAGGAGGGTGCCGTCGAAGCCACCAGGAACGTGCGGGATGAGAAGGCGAACCAATTACGGACGCGCTTCAGCATGTTGAACGATGAACTCAGCCAATTGATGGGACCTCTGGACCCGCGTTGGTTGACCTTCGGCCTCAACATGCCGGGTGCGGACGAAACGCCGGATAAGGTCGAGGGTGTGCAGGTGACGATCATCGGACCGACGGCGGCGGCGGTTAAATGGGGCGCGTCAGCACGTGCGCAGTATTACCGCATCTATAAACGTGTCATCGGTGTGGACGCGGACTATGTGGCGGTGGGTTCACCTGCGGATCTTGATTTTACGATCGAGAATCTGCCAGCGGGCTCCATGGTCGATGTCATCGTCACGGCCGTGAACAACGGTGGTGAAGGTGCACGCTCGGAAGT
>JAQGOU010000547.1 GCA_028293445.1 Verrucomicrobiales bacterium
ACGTTTCTTTGCCTGACGGATCAATTCCACACTGTCTGCCGAACTCACATGCTGACAATGCACGTGCGCTCCGGTCAATTCGGCGAGCAAAATGTTTCGGGCGACAATCATGTCCTCACCCGCGGCAGGCCAACCGCGCAACCCGAGTGCAGTGCTCCAATAGCCCTCGTGCATGACGCCGTCAGTGACCAGTGAATAATCCTGGCAATGATCCATCACGGGCAGATCGAACATCTTCGCGTATTCGAGCGCGCGTCGCATGAGCTCGTTATTCTGCACGCAATGACCATCGTCGGTGATGGCAACGATCCCCGCTTTTTTCAAGGAACCGATCGGAGCGAGTTCTTCCCCAGCAATATTCTTCGTCATCGCTCCTGCGACATACAAATTTACGATGCCAGCGCGTTCGGCTCGCTCACGAATGAGCGCCACTGTCCCGGCGTTATCAATCGACGGAGAAGTGTTCGGCATGCAAACAACGGAAGTAAATCCACCGCGCGCGGCAGAGGCCATGCCGGTTTCGATATTCTCTTTGGCGGTTTGGCCTGGTTCCCTTAAATGGGCGTGTAAATCAATCAGTCCCGGGGAAACAATCAGTCCCTTTGCATCGAAGGTTTCGATTTGCGCGGGCGCGTTCTTTTTTGCATCGGCGCCGATCGCGGCAATTTTTCCATTAATGACAAGAACATCAGCGATCCCATCGAATCTATTGGCTGGATCGATGACGTGACCACCGGACAGAAGCAACGAATTCATCGCGGCGGAGAATTACACACGCGAATTGACAACGCAAGCATCGCAGCTAATATATCCACGTTTTGAGCGGGTGTAGTTCAATGGTAGAACACTAGTTTTCCAAACTCGATACGAGGGTTCGATTCCCTTCACCCGCTCCATTTCGTTTTCTTCACAATCGGTTACACCCACAAAAAAAGCGCGGCCTAAATGTTTTCAGGCCGCGCCAAGAAAATCGCTACCTCAGGTCAAGCGATCGTGATCTTTTTCGGTTTCACTTTTTCAGCTTTCGGCAACGTGAGTGTTAACACTCCCTGCTCCACCTTCGCATTGATTTTCGCGGTGTCGACGGTTGGGTCCAGTTCGAAGACCCGGCGGTAGTTCAACAGTCGACTTTCGGAGAATAAAATATCGGCTCCTTGCGGAGGTTGATCCGAGCGGCGTCCCGTAATCGTCAGTTCCGTTCCCTCGAGAGTAATCTCCAGGCCCTCTTTATTGACGCCCGGCATTTCCGCTTCAAGCAGATAGCCGTCCTTGGTTTCGTAGATATTCACATCGGGCACGACGAACTGCTCACGTTCGCGCTGCTGTTGCTGCGTTTCCTGCGTTCGTTTTTCGGTCATTGTGTTCATAAGCTTTTCCTTTCTCCATTGCGATCAGGTCACGCTCACTTCGATTTGTTTGGGTTTTGCCTGTTCGGATTTCGGCAGTGTGATCGTTAAAATGCCGTCTTTGTAAGAGGCTTTGACTTTATCGCCCGCCACGGAAACTGGCAGCGTGATACTTCGAGAAAAACGCCCAAAGAAACGTTCTGACCGATAGTTCTCGGCCTCTTCCTGTTTCTGCTCGAATTTGCGTTCCCCGGAAACAGTGAGCGCGTTGTCGTGCAGGGAAACATCGATGTCTTCCTTTTTCATCCCTGGCACCTCGGCCTTCACGAAGACGTTATCTTTGTCCTCGTACAAATCGAGTGACGGTGCCCACTGATTGAAGAACTGTCCTGGTCGCGGCAACTCGCCGAGCGGTGACAGGAACAGCCGATCCATTTCGTCGCGAAGACGGGTGAGTTGTTCCAAGGGAGACCAATTTGTATTCTCAGTTCGATTCCAACGTATAAGTGCCATAAAACATCATTCCTTTCTGTTCGACGTTAACTCGTCTAAAGAACTATTTAGCCAGAGAAATGCCAACCCGATGGCGGTGCGGTGAGAATGCCTAAATCCTTGTAAAACAAGAAAATGCGCAGAACTGATATAAAGCACTGCGCGGGCGTGGTGGGAAATTTTGTCACAGTTAACCGACGAGTGTGACATTTTTTCCCAGCAGCGAGGCCAGTCCGTGGCATAGCCAATGGTCGATAGCCGATAGCCAATGGCAATGATTGGCCCTCTTTGGCTATTGGCTATCGACCATTGGCTATTTGGCCATCTTCTGCTCGTGTGGCCGTCACAAATAAAAAAGGCGCGGAACCAAAGTTCCGCGCCTGTGAAAAGAGCTAACCTAAGATCAATCGAAAGCGTGACCAGCGCAGCAAAGAACATTCTTCACCTTGTGACGGACGAGTTCTTTCACCTTGGCCCGGGCTGGAATGAAATATTTGCGAGGATCGAATTCTTTCGGGTTTTCAAACATCGCCTTGCGAATGCCAGCGGTGAGCGCCATGCGAAGGTCGGTATCGATATTCACTTTCGTGCATCCAACGCGACGAGCGATTTCGATGTCGGCTTCAGGAACACCAGCAGTGTCGGTTCCCATTTTGCCGCCGTACTTGTTAATTTCTTCAGCGAGATCCTTCGGAACACTGGATGCACCGTGCAGCACCAGCGGATAATCACCGAGGCCAGCGTCGGACAACGCTTTCTTGATCGCTTTCAAACGTTCGAGATCAAGATGCTGTTCTCCTTTGAATTTATACGCGCCATGCGAATTGCCGATGGCCACTGCGAGTGAATCGACGCCGGAAGCTTTCACGAATTGAACCGCTTCATCCGGATGGGTATAGCAACCGCCTTTGGAATAGCCGCCGCCTTCTTCGCCGTCGTCGTGTTGTGCACCGACCAGCATGCCGAGTTCGCCTTCAACCACGCAGTTATGTTTGTGCGCGTATTCGACAACCTTGCGGCAGACTTCAACATTCTTTTCGAATGTCTCATGGCTGGCATCGATCATAACGCTTGTGAACCCTTCATCGATGCATTGTTTGCAAAGCTCGAAGGTGTCGCCGTGATCGAGATGAACTGAAATTGGAATCGTCGAGACGCTGACTGCCGCTTCAATCAATTTCTTGAGGTAAACGGGGTTGGCGTATTGCCGTGCGCCTTTGGAGATCTGGAGCATGACGGGAGCTTTCTCTTCTTCACAGGCTTCAATGATCGCCTGGAGCAGCTCCATATTGTTGACGTTGAACGCGCCGAGCGCGTATTTGCCTTTCAGCGCTTTGGCAAAAAGATCACGGGTGTGTGTCAGTGGCATAATTTGTATTTCTTTATCGTCTGCAACCTTACAGGAATCGGAAATTTACCGTCGGCATTTGAAAAGGAAATGAAAAATTCTGTGATTCTCTTGCCAATACTTGTTCTGCGTTTGCCATCGAAATTGATCCCGCGTAGGTTCAGGCATGCAAAACAACTTCGCCGCCTCGGCACATTGGCAGGGCCAGTTCGAGGAAAATGGGCTGGGGCAATGGGCGGAAAAACTGCGCGGCGAACTAAAGGCTTCCTCCGTGACGCTCGGATTGGTTTTCATGTCGCCGCAATACTTTCCGGATGCAGAGGCCATCCTGGAGATTCTTCGACTTCACGCAAAAATCCCACTGCTTATCGGATGTTCCAGTCAAAGCCTGATTTCCGGCGCCCAGGAAATGGAGGATGCCGAAGGGATCGTGCTCGGGATCTATCATTTGCCCGATGCGGAACTGACGCCGTTTCGGTTCACCCAGGAAGAAATCGAGGAAGCAACGGCGAACCCGACCTACTGGCGGGAGAAGACGAAACTGACTCCTGAACAGGTCAACGGCTGGATCGTCTTCGCGGATCCTTTCAGCATCGATGCAGAGAGTTGGTTACAGGAATGGAACGAAGCTTACGCACCGAAACCAATCCTCGGCGGCCTCGCGAGCGGCGATTTCACGACGCAATCAACGCAGGTCTACCTCAACAGTGACGTCTTCAACGAAGGAGGTGTCGCCTTGGCCATCCGCGGCAATCTTTCCATCACCAGTGTCATCTCCCAGGGATGCACACCGATTGGCGATACGTGGACGATCACAAAAGTGGAAAAGAATTATATCCACGAAATCGGGAACCGTCCCGCGTATGAGATCCTCGTCGAGACCGTCAACGCGCTTCCGTTTGAAGAGCAACAAAAGGTGCGCGGCAATTTATTTGTCGGGCTCGTCGTGAATGAATACCTGGAGGAATTTCATCGCGGGGATTTCTTGATCCGCAACATTATCGGTGTCGACCCTCGCACCGGCAGTCTAGAAGTGGGTGCTTTTCCGCTTCAGGGACAGACGTTGCTGTTTCAACGACGAGCGGCGACAGCATCCAACGAGGTTATGAATTTTCTTTTAG
>JAQGOU010000549.1 GCA_028293445.1 Verrucomicrobiales bacterium
GAAGGTGCACGCTCGGAAGTGGTGCGCGTTGTGACGCACTAGTCGCCTGTGGCGCATAGCCAATAGGCAATATTCGATAGACAAGTGGCGGCGAGGCAACTCGCCGTCATTCTTTTTTGGTCGATGCGGAGGGTGGGTTAAGCGTCCAAGCGTCCAAGCGTCCAAACTCCAAATCCAAGGTCGCTGACAACAGACCTGCGTGATCGGGACCACATTTAAGTCAGCACGGGGGGTTCGAATTGGATTTTGGGATTTCTCTGGAGCTTGGTGCTTGGATTTTGGAGCTTAATCCCCGATTTCCAGTAAGCGGGCTCGCGAACTTCAGCCATTCTTTCCTTCGCTCAACGCCTGTGCTGGCCATCAAATAAAGAAAGGCGCTGCCCGTGAGGCAGCGCCTTTGTGATCTTCTCAATTAGGGTGCATGCAGCCAAAAACTGCCCGTCGTTTTATCCGGGGCCGTAAAGAAGCCGCGTGCCTCTCCGGACTGTTGCAAAAGTATTCCCTCTATCGGCAGCAACTTTCGGGTTGGCCCCCAAAGGAGTGTGCCCGAGATGCTGCCGTTTTCTTTGATCTTCAGCTTGAGCTGATTGGCGCCGTTGCTGGATTCGATTTTGTTATTGGGCACTGCCGGAATCATTCCGAAGAAATCGAGACCAGCATTTAATGAACTGCCACTGAGTGTCATTGTGACATTACTTGCATCAAGGATGCCTGGAGTAGCAGGTGGGTAGATAAAGGTTGAACCAACCGTCGTCAGTTCATTGGTAAAGCCAGCCAGATAGTTGTTTCCGACGCCACTGCCTTTGATCCAACTGAGGTTTCCTGCAAAACTGCTGTTCGTAGTATTGGCAAAGGTTATCCAGCCGAGTAACGAACCGCGGCCTCCATATAAACTAACGTAAACCGGCCAATATCCTTCCCGGGAGAGGGGAACCCGTTGACTAATGGTGGTGGCATCCGAGAGCAGGCCCCCGTGAAGATTGACTGACCCATCCATTCCCACTGTGACAAAACCGAGGCCGGATCCGCCGGGACTCGTGAGACCGCTACTGTTTCCAACGAAGGCAACCGTATATACTCCTGCTTGTGGCGCAGGATTATTGGTGCTGTAGAACGCACGGTCTGCCTGCACAGCCGCGTTCCAAATGCCATCGCTGATCGTCCCAACGGCTTCGCCTGATTGATTGGTTGTCAGTAACCTAAGGGAAAGCGTGAGGGGCGTTGTTTTCGCGCGGGTGATGCTGACGGTTGCCTGATGGACATCCGAAAAGATTCCAGTGAACGGGTAGTCGCTTCCAGCGACACTGACTTTACCGGTAAAAGAGCCGGACGTAACCAGATTCATGCGCAGGAAACCAGAACTCTCGTTTCGAACCTCACCGTCTACATAAAAGAGCCCGTTGTAGAGGCCTGCAGGAATTGGTTTGATTAACTTGGCTGAATCGCTGCTCACGCTACCCGCGACATTGCTGACGAGGACTCTGTAAGAGCCGCCATTAAAGTTGTCGCTATTTCCATCCAGGGTAGCGTCGGTTGCACCCGCAATCGCTGTGCCGTTGTATTGCCATTGGAACTGCAGCGGTTGCGTGCCGGTTGCGATGACAAAAAAGCTAAAACTTTGACCGGCTGTAACAGTTGCGTTCACAGGTTGAACCACGATAGCCGGCGGAATATCCACGACTAGCGAGGCGGTGGCACTTGCGGAACCATAGGCGTTGGTGACGATGACAGTATAACTGCCTGCGTCGGCCGCGATCACATTGTTCAAGCTGAGAGCGGACGTGGTCGCGCCAGTTATATCGATGTTATTGAATTGCCATTGGTAATTGAGCGGAACATCGCCAATGGCTGTGACAACGAACGTAGCGTCCTGTCCCTGGATCACCTCCTGATTGATAGGGGGCGCCGTGATGGCCGCAGGAATATTAACAATCAAGGTCGCTCCTGGGCTCACGACGGTCGCAACCATATTGCCGACCGCAGCCGTATAGATGCCGGCGTCGGACGTTTGGACACCCGTAAGACTAAGAGTGGAATTGGTGGCACCCGGCAAATCGATTCCATCTTTTCTCCATTGATAGCTCAGTGACGCAGTTCCCGTTGCAGACACTGTGAACGTCGCCTCACCGCCGAGAACAATGGATTGGTCAACGGGCGAGGCGGCAATGACGGGAAGTGTTGGGATTTCAATGAAACGAACGCCATCCGCATAAAACTGGCGACCAAAACCTGGTGGCGGTTGGTTCGAAGAATAGCTGAAACGAATCTCTGGCTGTGTGACCCCTGTATCCAGGGTGAGGATACCTACTCGGCTCCACACGTTCGAACTCCATGCGACGAAGGCGGTGGTGACTTCAGGCAAGCCGCTGCCGCCAACTACACCCACGTCTGCCAGAAGATTTGTGTTCGGAACGTTAGGACCCCAGCCATGAGTAATTTCCACCGCATACGTTCCGCCAGGCGTCGGCAGAGTCGGCACAATGGAAAACGCGGCATTGGTGCCGCTCAGAAGAAAACGAGAGCTGATTCCACTGAGACCAGGTGCCGAACTTTTCTGTGCCGTGATAAGCCATGAGCCGAACTCCTGATACTCCGGTGCCGGAGTTATATTCCCATTCGGCTGCGTGCTCTCGATAACCACTGCATCAGGCACCGAGATGTTCAATGTTTCATAGGCACTGAACACAGTTCCGACTCCATTGCTGATTCTCACCCGGTAATGCTGTTGATCGTTCGGTTGCACATTTAAAATGGTGAGCGTGTCATTGGTAGCGGCGGGAATGTTGACCCCATTCTTGCTCCATTGATAATTGAAAGGGGCAGTCCCGCTGACAGAGACAAAGAAGCTCGCGTCCTGGCCTTCCAGGACAACTTGAGAGTCCGGCGGAATTGTAATGACCGGCGGAAGGTTGACGGTCAGGGCCGCAATATCACTGGTGATAGTTCCCACTGAATTTGAGACAATGACGTCGTAATTGCCTGAATGGCTCGATGAAGCGTTCGTGATCTGCAAAAAGGCAGTGGTGCTGCCAATGATCCCTCCGCCATTCGTGAGCACCGTCCCGTCCTTTCTCCACTGATAACTTAGCGGAGGAGTACCGCTTGCTGTTACACTGAAGGACGCAGTTCCTCCAACTGCAACTGTCTTGTTTTGAGGTTGAGCGGTGATACTCGGCGCGACGGGATAGGTGACAACTAAAAGCGCAGGCGAACTTGTGGCGAGGCCGAACTTATTTGTAACAACAACGTCATAGGTTCCTTCATCGCTGGATAAGATGTTGGAAATCGTCAGCATCGCTGTGCTCGCGCCGGTAATGTTGCCAGTATTGACGAGGGGAACTCCGTCTTTACGCCAGCTATAAATCAGTGGGCCGGTTCCAGTAGCAGTGACGCTAAGACTGGCGGTTGTTCCAACCAGATTCGTTTGGCCTACTGGTTCAGTGACAATGCTTGGCGGATTAGTGGATAACACAAAACGAACGGCATCAGCACACAACCGGCGATTCGTCCCCGACGCGGGTTGATTGGTAGCATAGGCGAACGTGACCTCCGGCTCAGAGACCCCTTCGTCCACTGTGAGGGTACCGATTTCCATCCAGATGTTGGAACTGGAGGCCGCAAATGCTGTGGTCATACTTGGCAAACCCGTTCCACCAGCAATGGTGATGCTAGCCACAAGGTTAGTGGGAATAAAGGAACTCGCACCGTGGGTTACCGCGACAGAATAACTGGCACCCGGCAGCAGGGTTGGTTTTACTGCAAAAGCTGAATTATTTGTCCCGAATCGACTTCCAACTGACGGTGTTACTCCCGGGGCCGCACTTTTAAATCCAAACGTTACCCAGGACCCTGAGACTTCCCGATAGGGAGGATAACCATTCACGACAGGAAGAGACAGGGGGCTGGGGAAAAACATGCTTTCCACGATGACAGTCGAACCGACGGGGTTGACCGTCAGAATAGCTGGAGCGCTCGTGACTGAGCCAACAGAATTATTGACTATGACAACGTAATTCCCCTGGTTGCTGGCTTGAGCATTTACCGTCAGCGTGCTGCCAGTTGCGCCCGAAATGTTGGTTCCATCAAACGTCCACTGATAGGCAAATGGCGGAGTCCCGGCCACCGAAACGCTGAATGAGGCATTTTGTCCTGAGGTTACAGCCTGGCTCTGCGGTTGTGCGGTGATCGATGGGGAAGCAGTAGTGACGGATAATACTGCGACGTCGCTATTGGTTGTCCCCGCGCTATTAGAGACCACGACGCTATAATTTCCGGCGTCACTTAACACCGAATTCGATATGGCCAAAGATGAATTGGTGGCACCAAAGATCCTGCCGTTGTTCGTCAGGTTGATCCCGTCTTTGGACCACTGAAAACTCAGAGGGCTTGTGCCCGTGACTCCCACCGACAACTGTGCTGTTTGTCCACCGATAATGGTCTGGCTCTGGGGTTGGTTTGTAATAACCGGTGAAGCAATCGCGACCGTCAGCGTCGCTGTTGCGCTCACAGTGATTCCGTAGCGGTTACTAACAACGACGTCATACGAACCAGCGTTGGTCAATGACACACTTGTAATCCTGAGCAGGTTCGACGTCACTCCAGAGATCGTGCCCGCATTATTCAAAGCAACCCCGCCCTTTCGCCACCGATAGGTCAGTGGACTCGGTCCTGTCGCAGAAACAGAAAACGTCGCAATGGTTCCAATGAGATTAGTTCTGTTGGCAGGTTCCGAGGCGATTTGCGGCGGCGCAGGTATCACTTCCGTAAACCGCACTGCATCCGCAACAAAACGCCGGGTTGTTGAATTTGGTGCCGGTTGATTAGTGGCGTAAGTGAATGTGACTTCCGGTTCTGTCACGCCCGGATCCAAAGTCAATGTTCCGACATAACCCCACGCGTTTGAATTCGCGCGGGCAAAAACATCCGTCAACAACGGCAAGCCGCTTCCTCCTGCGACTGAAACAGTCGCCAACAGATTCGTCGGAATGCTGGAAGCGGATCCAATGGTAGCTTCGACCGCATAGATTTTATCCGCCACCAAAGTGGGCTTAACCGTGAATGCAGGCAGCCCGTTGGTTGCGAAGCGAGATCCAACCCCAGCGGTGACACCCGGTGCAGTGCTTTTCAAGGTAGAACTACTCCACGACCCTAACTCCAGGTAGGGCGGGTAAGCGGACACTCCTCCGCCAGGAACACGACTTTCTACTATCACCTGGGCGTGGATAGATTGAGTTAATGCAGTGAGTGTTAGAACAGCCAATATAGATGTTAATATCCTTTTCATAGGTCTTTTTGCAGTTCTCCCGAGGTTTGACGTTGAAGTGAGGTGTCCCTTCCGGGGCACACCCCAGCAATTAGCATCGCCCGTACCAGCCCGCTTTTCGGCTTAAAGAGCAGCCTCTGAGGGAAAAACACCTCTGAATTCGCGTGGATTTCACGCGTGCGGACAAATCTCACGCGTGTGCGCTGCGCCTATGAGGGTTGTCAATGTGGTTGAGGAGTTGCCGTTTCTCGAGACTTAGGAGTCAACGACAACAGTATGCGGGCCAGTGCGACCATTAGCCTGCCCAGGTGAGTCTGTTGATGCGACTGGAACGCCGCGCTCCTATCAGCAGCATGACCATCGACCACGGCGTGCCGTCGGGGAGGCCGGGTTTGGCGGTGATATATTCGTATCTGAGGGGAACCGTCGCGGACCTGCCCCCAGAACTCCCGCCATTCTTTCCTTCAAATCTCCCTTTCCTCCGTTACATTGCTGCCGTAATTTTTTTGACGGCTCCCCCGCTCTACCGTACGGTGTGCGCCGGACGTCTATTGCTATGATTGGTTTTATTGTTAAAAAACTCATCGGTTCCAAGAATGAGCGCGAAGTCAAAAAGCTTCGCCCTCTCGTCGCCAAGATCAATGAGATCGAAGCGACCCTGCACTCTTTATCCGATGACGATCTGCGCCAGAAAACGGCGAAGTGGAAAGAGGAGCTTTCCGCCATTAAAGATAACGACGCGTTGCGTCTTCGGGTGGACGAGATTCTGCCGGAAGCGTTTGCCGTCGTTAAAAATGCCTGCCGCCGCCTCACCGATCGCAAATCGGACGTCATCGTCCGTGGGCATCCGCTCCGCTGGGAGATGGTTCCATTTGACGTGCAGCTGATCGGCGGCTGGGCGTTGCACAATGGACGTATCGCAGAAATGGCAACCGGCGAAGGCAAAACCCTCGTCGCGACCGCACCCGTTTATCTCAATGCCCTGACCGGACGTGGCGTTCACGTCGTGACGGTCAATGATTACCTCGCTGCACGCGACGGTGAATGGATGGGCGCGGTTTATAAATTCCTCGGCCTGACGGTTGGCTGCATTCTCCACGATCAATCGCCGTCGGAACGTCGCGAACAATACAATTACGACATCACTTACGGCACCAATGCCGAATTCGGTTTCGATTACCTGCGCGACAACGGCATGGCCACGCGCAAAGAGGAACAGGTCCAGCGCGGACATTATTTCGCCATCGTTGACGAAGTGGACTCCATTCTCGTTGATGAAGCCCGCACGCCGTTGATCATCAGCGGACCCGCGGTTGTTGGCTCAGACAACCAGGTTTATATCAATCTCAAGCCGCCGATCGAATCGTTGGTCGCGGCACAGGAAAGACTGTGCGGCCGTTATCTTTCCGAAGCCACCGACTTGATCAAGAAGTTGCGTCCGTCCGACGGCACCAATCCTTCGAATCCAGATCTGTTGGAAAAGGAAATCGGCCTGTTGCTCTATCGCGTCAAGCTGGGCCAACCGCGCGCCGAGGCGCTCGCCAAAGTCCTCGAAGATCCCGACAACCTGCGGCTGATGAATAAAGCCGAAATGGAATTGCACGCGGATCAATCCAAGAAGGAACTTTACGCGCAGAAGGAAGAACTGTTTTTCGCGATCGAAGAAAAGAGTCACGACGCCGATCTGACTGAGAAAGGCCGCACCTTTTTGCGTCCGAAAGACCCTGATGCATTCGTGCTGCCTGATCTGACAACGAAGTTTCAAGAAATTGATGCGCGTCCTGATCTCGATCCGAAGGAACGTCTGGAAATGAAATCCAGGGCGCAATCGGAGTTTGAAGTCCATGCGCAACAGATTCATGCGATTTCCCAATTGCTGAAGGCCTTCTGTCTTTACCTGAAGGACGTGCAATACGTCGTGCAGGAAAATAAAGTTCTCATCGTTGATGAAAATACCGGCCGGTTGATGACAGGCCGCCGTTGGAGCGACGGGTTGCATCAAGCCGTCGAAGCCAAAGAAGGCGTGGAGATCGAACGCGAAACGCAAACGCTCGCGACGATTACCATTCAGAATTATTTCCGTCTCTATACGAAGCTCGCCGGTATGACCGGCACGGCGGAAACTGAAGCGGCTGAGTTCCTGGATATTTATAAACTCGGCGTGCTCGTCATTCCGACCAATCGGCCGATTGCGCGTAAAGATGCGAATGATTCGGTTTACAAGACGCGCCGTGAAAAATTCAACGCGGTGTTGAAGCAGATTCAGGAGATTCACGGACAAGGCCGCCCGATTCTCGTCGGCACGGTCTCGGTCGAAACCAGCGAGCAGGTTTCACGCATGTTGAAAAAGAACGGGATTATTCATTCGGTCCTCAACGCCAAATATCACCAGCAGGAAGCTGAAATCGTCGCACGCGCCGGACAACGCGGCGGAGTGACGATCGCCACAAACATGGCTGGTCGCGGAACGGATATTAAACTCGGCGAAGGTGTCGCAGCTTTGGGCGGCTTGCACGTCATCGGCACGGAACGCCATGAGTCGCGTCGTATCGACCGGCAGCTGCGTGGACGTTGCGCGCGCCAGGGCGATCCGGGTTCATCGCATTTCTTTATTTCGCTCGAAGACGATTTGATGCGTCTCTTCGGCTCCGATCGCATGGTCAAGCTCATGGAAAAAATGGGCATGGAAGAAGACCAGGAGTTGAACCATCCCCTGCTCAATCGTTCGATTGAAACGGCGCAAAAACGTGTCGAAGCACATAACTTCCAACAACGTAAACGCACGCTCGAATATGATGACGTGATGAACAAACAGCGCGAAGTCATTTATGGCTTCCGCAATGAAATCATCCACGGCGAGGAAGTTCGCAGCCGGTTGATCGAAGTCATGGAAGAAGTGGTCGTATCCAAGGTCGCGTTGAATTGCCCTGTGGACACTCACGCGAGCGAATGGAACCTCACGGCCTTGATCGATTGGGTGAACATCAATTTTCCTCTCGGCCTTACCGATGAGGACATCACCAAGGCATCACAGTCGACCACCGTTAAAGCGCCGGAACCCGGTTCGGATGTCGATGGTCTCAGCGGGCCTCAATACGCGATCGCGCAGTTCATTATCGAGAAAGTTCGCGCGGCTTACGAATTGAAGGTCAGTTTCGAGCAGGATGCGGAAACGTTGCTCTCGATTGAACGTCACACAATTCTCAGCGCGATCGATCGTTTGTGGCAGGAACATCTCTATTCGATGGATGCGTTGCGCAACAGCATCGGTCTGCGTGCCTATGGTCAGAAGGATCCGCTCGTCGAATACAAAGCCGAGGCTTACACCATCTTCCAGGAACTGATGGGGAACATTAAAGGTGAGATTTGTCATAACATCTTTCGGAGCGCATCGAGTTTGATGGCGTTTGAGCAATTCCTGCACAACATGCCGAAGCGCACCGTGCACCAATCGACGAGTGCGTTCAGCGGACCACCGGCAACGAATTCGGATGAGGCCGCTGCTGCTGCTCGTCCACAGGCGACGACCACACGCACCGGGAATGCGGCCTACGAACCTGGCTCCTCAATGGTCAGCGAAGCCATGGAAGCGGCCGCGAAGCCGGCGCGTAATGTTTTGAAGGTCGGCCGCAACGAACCGTGTCCCTGCAACAGCGGGAAGAAGTTCAAGCAGTGCTGCGGGAAGAATGTGTAAGAGATAGGAACGCTTGTGCCCTTAAAGTCGCGGGCGGGCCAAGTCGGCTTATCCCTCTCTTCACGACGCAGGAGTGAGGAGAGGGAGAAGAATCCCTTTATTCATTCGTAATGCGTGTGGGAGAACATTCGTTCGCTGTTCCGTGCCCTCTTTGAGAATCCCTTTTCTAAATACCATACATTGCAGCTAATGATCGTCGCCCCTCCAGAGCTGGAAAGAATTTTGGCCCAGACCGCCGAACTCCAAAAAGCTTACCTCGTGGGTGGCTGCGTTCGTGATGCGCTGCTGGGGATTCCACACAAAGATTTCGATATCGAAGTCTTCGATATTACTTATGAGCAACTTGCGACGGCTCTTTCTCGGTGGGGGAAAACCGATCTCGTAGGTCGCTCGTTCGGAGTGGTGAAATTACGCGTGGGTGAATTCGTTTTTGATTTCACGATTCCACGCCGCGATTCAAAAGTCGCCCCCGGCCATAAAGGTTTCGACATCACCTTCGATCCTTCGATCACCTTGCAAGAAGCCGCCTCGCGTCGTGACTTCACGGTCAATGCGCTGATGTTCGATCCACGCGGGAAAGAAATCCTCGACTTCTTCGGCGGCAAAGCGGATCTGGAAAAAGGAATTCTGCGTCATACGAGCGAAGCGTTCATCGAGGATCCCTTGCGCGTTCTGCGGGGAATGCAATTCGCAGCGCGGTTCAATTTGCAGGCGGCTCCCGAGACGCTGCAGTTATGCCGTCAGATCAAGGGCAGCTTTTCCGAGTTGGCGATTGAGCGCGTGCGCGAGGAATGGTTCAAGTGGGCGGAGAAAAGTGCGATTCCTTCCGCTGGGCTGCGTTTCCTCAGGGACACCGAATGGATCGAACATTTCCCCGAACTTCAACACATGATCGGAACGCCGCAGGACCCGGAGTGGCATCCGGAAGGCGATGTCTTCACGCACACCTGCCATTGTTGCGATGCGTTGGTTCGGTTACCCGAATGGAAAGCCGCCGATGCTGAATCGCGGATCGTTTACTCACTCGCGATGCTGCTTCACGACTGCGGGAAACCACAAACCACCCACGAAGAACTCCGCAAAGGTAAAGTGCGCATTGTTTCTCCCGGGCATGAAAACGCCGGCATCCCTATCGCTGAAACATTTTTGAATCGGACCGGGACGCCTACCGCCATTCGTGAACGAGTGCTGCCGCTAATTCAGAATCACATGGCGCATTACGATGAAATAACGGACCGCGCCGTGCGGCGACTTGCCCGCCGCATCGCTCCAGAGACCATCGAAGGACTTTGCACCATCATGACAGCGGATCGACTCGGACGTCCCCCGCAGCCACCGCAAGTGCCGCATACGGTGATAGCGCTCTTGCAGAAAGCGCACGAACTCAAAGTGCAGAAGAGTGCACCGAAGCCGATTTTACTCGGACGCCATCTGATTGAGATTGGAATGCAACCGAGTCCTGAATTTGGAAAGATTTTGCACGAAGCCTACGAAGCGCAACTGGAGGGACTCTTCTTTGATCCTCCGCAGGCAAGGCAATGGCTCGCGACGCATCCACTCCTGCCAGAGAACGCTCGCGAAAGGCTTCGTACGAACGACTAATCAGAACCGACTCTTGTGTGTCGACACCACGAGTGAATCCAAGGCGGCAGATATTTTCACGGGATTGAATTTTACCGGTTCCAGTTTGCGGACATCCTCCGGCAATGTTTTCAATTCCTCGGCGGCGTATTCACGAATCTTCGCCAACGGCATTTCCGGGAAAAGCCGTTTACCACCACGCAGAATCGGAAAGAGCAGTGGCTTGCCTTCGAGCGAATCGCCTTCAATGGAAACCGTGTCTTGTTTGATGCAGCCTTTTTCGTCCAGGACACGCCAAACCTGTTTGCGTCCAGGCCACGTTACTTTACCTTCCGAAAACTTCCGCGTGGTGCGTCCGGCATATTCCTGCAGTTTGTAAGCGCATTCCAAATACGGCGCATCAGCCGAGGTGTCGAGCAAGGTGCCGACGCCAAAACCATCCACCGGCGCGTTTGCGGCGATGAGACGTTGCAGCTCGTATTCATCAAGATTACCGCTGGCCAGAATCCGGACGTCTTTCAAGCCGCCTTCATCAAGAATGCAACGCACGTTTTGCGCGTGCTGCAGCAAATTGCCGCTATCGATGCGCACCGCTTTGACTTTGATCCCTTCACCCTGAAGTTTCGGCGCCATGCGAACCACTTTTTTCGCACCGGATTCGGTGTCGTAGGTATCGATCAGGAAAACGGCATCTTTCGGATTGCTGCGGGCAAAGTTTTCAAAAGCTTCTTCCTCGCTTCGATGTGCTTGAATAAAGGAATGTGCCATCGTGCCGGAAATAGGAATGTTGAACTCAGCACCGGCCAGCACAGTTGCTGTCGCGGAAAAACCCATCATGTAACTGGCGCGCGCGGCGAACAGACCCGCCTCCCATCCGTGAGCACGACGAAATCCGAAATCAACAATGCTTTTTCCGGGCGCGGCCATGACGCAGCGTGCCGCCTTCGAAGCGATCATTGTCTGGAACTGCAACAGATTGATCAGGCGACTCTCAATCAGTTGCGCCTGCGGCAACGGTGCGGTAATGCGAAGAATTGGCTCGTTGGCAAAAAATACGGTTCCCTCCGGCATCGCATGGACATCCCCTGTAAATTCCAGCGTGCGCAACGAATCGAGGAATCCTGACGTGAACCGCTTCGTCCCGGCGAGCCATTCAATTTCATCCTCCGAGAACGCAAAATCTTCCAGGTAAGAAAGCACCTGTTCCAATCCGGCAGCGATGAGGAAATTTCGCTTCTCCGGAAGTCGGCGGACATAAAACTCGAACACCGCGGTGTCGTTCATCTGCTGGTCGTGATAACCCTGCAGCATCGTGAGTTGATATAAGTCCGTCAGCAAAACGCTTTCATTCATAAAGCAATCCTTTCGAGATCAATTGAGGCAGCGCCGCTCCGCGTCATTTCGGCTTCGGCTTTCGTTCCATCATCCGGTTGGACGTTTACCGCCCTACTTGCGTCACGCAGGAGAACGACGTCAAACCCATTCTTACGCGCATCGAGCACGGTATTCAAAACACAATAATCGGTAGCGAGCCCGCCGATAAAAAGCCGCTGCACATTTTTGTCGCGAAGTTTTTTCGCCAACTCTGCGTTACCAAAGCCGGAGTAGCTTTCGTTGTCGTGGGTCACCGCCTTGGAAATGGTCCATGTCGAGGG
>JAQGOU010000596.1 GCA_028293445.1 Verrucomicrobiales bacterium
CGTCCCGCGACTGATGCCACTGCGATTAGTAACATCACCACTCAATCCGGAGGAGGCGCTATCGACATTCACACCACCGCCCCGACCATTCATGTTTGAGTTATCCGTGATGCGGCAGTCGGTGAACGTGATGGAATTACCAATCCCGGACATAAAGACATCCACCCCGCCGCCGGTCCACGAGAAATCAGGCGAACCATACGCGTTCGTATTTTGCCCCCAACGAATGGTGAGATTGCTGATATTGACGGTAAGATTCGTGTAAATCCCGTCCTGATTGATCCCAATGATCTTGTCACCAATGCTGCCGGTGTAAACTTTCGTCACGGAATTATAGTCGCTGGCCCCCTGGATAATCGTGTTGTTGGTGCCGTTCCCTGTCATCGTCAGACTCCCGTTGATGTCGAGATCGCCGTTGACACAAGTGCCATCGTTACCGATTCGGGTCAGTGTGATGGGAGTCCCGTTGATCGCGGCGGAAAAAGTCACTGTGTCCGCACCCGCTGTATTGTTGGCAGCAATGATGGCTTCGCGTAGACTGATCTTACCGTCCGCGCCTTTGGCAGCAATCAGCGCCGCTATACTGGTCGTCGTCCCATCCAGCACATCGGTCGTGGTATCGACTGTAACCGTCGCCGCGCGCACCGACAGGGCGAGCATCAAAGCGAGGCCAGACCGAAAGCTCCGGGAAAGAATCGGACGGCTGCAAGCAGCAAGCGTCGCAAGAAAAGATCGATGCATAATTTTCAGACGGAGAAAAAGGTCAGACGTGGGTATTAAATTGATGCAACCTTCGATACGGGAAAACGGGCGGCTGGTCAATCTCAGGCTGCTCTGACTTCTGCACAAACGGCCTGGTCAACGGCCCACACGACCGCTTGTGTAAGCCAGATCGTCGAAATAAATTCTGACATAGCTGCCACCGATGCGAGTCGTGAACAGACCGAAGCGATCGAAACTACCACCTTTTTCCTTGTCGCCCTTTTTAAGGGGAAGGATCACCGACTCACTTCCGAGTGTCGCTTCCAGCGTGCCTGCGCCGCCATTGCCCGCCGGATCATAGACCACCTTCCATTCGAATACTTTCTGCGGAACCAAGATCGGCCCTTCGCTACGTTCAACACTTACTCTCTTTGGATGTTGTCGGGCGGCAACAGGTTCGGGCCTCGCACGGCTCATCGTCGCATAGCACGGAACAAAATAGTGACCTACCCTCGTCGGCCCGCCGATTTTCACGCCCACAAAATTCCCAGCCTGCGCCGGTGCGTCCTCCTTTTCAGCACTGTTAAACCAGCCGAAATACATACCCGAATCGGGCGGTGCTGCTTCGAGCAACACTTTCCCGCGAGCTTCCAGTCGATTGGTGAGTGTCAGCAGTCCAACGCGATCTGCGTAATAAGCATAAGCGCCGCTTCGCCAGATCGTGCCGCCAAGTTCTCCAGGTGATCCGCCCGTATGGCTCGTCTGCGCGAGGAAACCGAAGTCGTGTGCCCCTCCTTGATTAGGATCTTTGAAACTGGCGTGGTTACCCGATCCGATCCATTCAGGATCCACCGAGAAATCCTCGGACTTGCCATCGAACTGCAGATCGTCGAAGTGAATGGTCAGCGGATTTCCGCCTCTCTCAGAGTTCATCAGGCCGAAGCGATCGAACGTGGTGCCATGCTCTTTGTAGCCTTTGGGCAAAGGCACCGTGAACGTCTTACTCTCAAATTCTTCAGGACTTGCTGCGTTACCTCGGACCGTACATTGAATCTGTCCGTCACCGCCGTTCGCGTTGGGATCGTAATTGAGAGTCCATGCGTAACGTGTGCCATCGTTCTTGATCGATGTAGGTCTGAACTTGCGTCCTTCACCCCTCGCCTTCGCCTTGTCAACAATCCATGGAGTAACTTTTGTGCCGCAGGCTTGATTCTTATCGGTAACCAATTGCAACGTGAGACGGGCACCGGAACCTTCGCCGGCAAAACGAAACCCCAGGCTGGACCGACGGACCCCGCCGGTCCGCTCAGCATTAAACCAACCGAAGAACGCTCCACTCGAACCCGAAGTCGACGTCAGCGCGAAAGTCCCCGAAGCGCTCAACTTCTCACCCAAAGTCTTCGCCGGAATACTCGCCGCGTAGGACGCCCGTGTCGAGGAACGCCAGATTTGGCCACCGATCTCCCCTTTTGCTTTGCCCGCGATGTTGCTGGTGCTGTAACCAAAATTCTGAATCACCGTGGGAAGCTTCTTTGGCACAACGTGATTGTTGAAACCCTCCCAATTCGGATCGTGGTCGAAGGATTCCGTTTTCAATCCGGGCGCAACTTCTGCCGCTCCGAAAACCCCTGGGCTCAACGCCACGGTGAACAGCAACGTGAGACAGAAAGACAGGGTCATGAATTACTGGATGTTCTGACGACTGCCGAAGTTACAGGTTCTGTGAGCGTTCGCGGCTCTCTGTCTGTCGAAAAACCTATTTAGCGTTCTTCGTGGTCACCCATTTCTCCACCGCGCGCGAAAGCCTTTTTCCAATCGCGTTGGTTCCTTCGGCCAAAATGACCCTCGTATCGCCATCAATGAGAATCGGACAAGGAATAGATTTCACGCCATACCTCACCGCCAGTTCAGCGTCAAAATACTTACCCTCGAAAATTTGCGGCCACGTCATTTTGTTCTGCTGGATCACTTTAATGAGCGCCATCTTGTCTTCCGCTCGGTCCAGACTGATGCCGAGAATTTCAAATCCGTTGGTGTGCTGTTTTTCGTAGGTGGCCACGAGATTGGGTAATTCCTGCCGGCACGGCCCGCACCAACTCGCCCAAAAATCCAGCAACAGGAGTTTGCCTTGGTAATCATCGGGGAACTTTATGATGCCTTTGGCATTTTTCGTCTGGAATGGCGCGGCTTTTTGCCCCTCATAAGCGGCCGATCTTTTGCTTTGGGCTACGGCCGACGAAAAACCGAATCCAACCATTACCGCCGCAATAAAGAGAGTGATGCAACGTGCGAGGCGTGGGATGGTTTGCATGTCCGAACATAGAGCTCCCCAACCGAAGAAGTCAATGGCATCAACTTTCCTCAGCGATCAGTAGTTGCCCCGGGGGCCAGAAAAAAAAGTCCGCGCAAACTCCAGGAATGATAGCCCAAAGTGTGCGCGGATGAGTCCCTGTCTCTGCGTTAAAACCGCTCTATTGCAGATGATCGATGATGATGAAGTCGAAGAGCCAGCGGTTGCCGTGATTCACACCATCTACGTCGACACGAATGCCGGTGATGAAGTTAATCCAATTCGGATTGGCACCGACAGCAAACGGCACCTGGATCCAGCCATTCTGCATCGTGTAATTAACCGTGGCCGTGGACTTCGCCTCGGTATAGAAATTCTCCGATGCCGTGCGCCAGTAGATCTTCATGTCGTGGTTCGCCGTATTCCCGCCCTGTGGATAAACTTTGACGTAGATCACATCATTGTTCCCACCGAGATAGTTGTTGATGTTCGGGCTCACGAAATAGCCGTCCGCGCCACCTTGATCACCATAGATGACTCCGGGCCAGCCCGTGCCCGACCAACCGGCGCCGCAACAGATGCCGCCGCCCGCACTCCAGCCTTCGGCGCTCGCACCGAAATAATAGCGCGGCACCACTTGCGGAACGATGTCATTCACAATCCAACGGTTGCCGTGATTGGCGCCGTCAAAATCCAACCGAAGTTTATTGATGGTCTGACCCGCCCACTTTGTATTGCTCACATTCATATTGATGCGAGTCCAATTGTTCGACGCAATGTAATGATACGTTGCCGAGGACTTGGCCGTGTCCCAGAAATTTTCCGCCGTGGTGGTGAAGAACATCTGCATGTCGTGGCTCGAAGTGTTTCCGAATTGTGGATACACGTTCACGCTCACCGACTCACTGGCTTGTCCACCGAAGGAAGTCGCCGGACTCATGATGTAAGCGTCGGTGCCATTCTGATCGCCGAAAATCACGCCCGGCCATCCCGTACCCGACCAACCGAGTCCGCAACAAATGCCGCTCGCCGCGGTCCATCCCTGCGTATTTGAATTAAAGAAGTACGGCGGATTGACGACTCCACCCCCACCGACCAGCGCCATGTAATGGTTCCAATCCCAATAGGCCCCGGGATCGGTATGACTATTGCAGTTTGGATCAAAGGAAAGATTGGCAGCAGCCCAGGAAGACCAGCCTGCCACGGTTTTCTGATTGTGTCCGATGATGTGATTGCGGTCTTTCGCAATGCCGTATTTGCTCGCCTTGGACGCCGTGAGCGCCGCGGACGATTGATACATCGCCTCCGTAAACCACGCCGGATTACTGGCGAATCCTTCGTGCTCCGTTTGCTCAGCATAACGATTCCAACAACCTGCGGTCCACGCGGAATTCGCATCGATCACCATCTGCGTCACTTCACCGGCAGGCATGTCGCTGCCGGCGTCCTGGACGCCGTTCACACAGTAATGGACGCTCACACTGTTGTTGCAGCCTTGGAGATACGAGATCGTGCTCGCGTAATAACCTTCCATGTCGTGAATGACATAAACCTGTCGGGCGTTATAGCCGGTGTATTGATGAGAGGCGCACGTCGGCCGCCATATTGCTGGACCGTAGTCGGCACTGGCTTGTGTCGAGACGATGCCAGCCAAGAGCGCGACCCCGGTGGCTATGGATACTTTCCCAAAAAGCGGCGACGCATCGTCACTCAGCTCACGAACATTTTGATTCATTGGATTTTGTTTCATAACTATTTGTTGCGGTTTTGCAGTCCGGGGGAGGTGCAGTGTTCGTGGGGGAAACCGATTTGCGTATCAACTTGTAAATTGAGGATTTCAGGGTCTTTATCAGTTAAGGCAATTTTGCGTCGACAATGCGGTACATGGCGCTGCATTTCCGGATAGCGCTTTGTGGATGGGTCAGCGCCTCAGACAATAGGGGATGCGGAAAGTTCTAACGGAATCCACAGCACAACTCCAGTCCAATCATGAGGAGCGTGCGTCGGCAACGGATCGCGGCTGTCTCAGCCGCAGCGGGTGAGATTATCGAAACAGTTCTGGATAACCTCACGCGTTTTGGCTTGTGCGTATCCGCTGCGGCTGGGACAGCCGCGGTCCGTGGCGCGCCTCCCGCTTATTTCTCTTCCTGTCGAAAAATGAAACCGGCATCCCGTTTCTTTTGTCGTTTTACGACAATGTCTGCGAGCGCGTTGTACCTGCTTTTCACTGCCGGATTCTTACTCGCCGCCATTTCGAACCAGCCATCATGCCCCTCATAGTAAGCAACCGGCTTCTTCTCCCAAACACCGTGCTTCTCATACGCTTGTAGATATTCATCGAAGTAAGTCAGAAACTCCGGGTGGTCCAGCAACGATTTATTGAATTCCATTTCCATGCTCGTGCCGCAGCTCTCGGCAAACCGGCATGCTTCTTCCAGCCGGTCCGAGGGCGTCGGTTGGCGGTGAAAGAAATAGTTCGGCTGTTGATAAACAAAGTCGAAGCCATACTCGGGCCAGGTTTTCCTGCCTTGCGGCCAGGATGGAATCCAATAGAGGAAACACCCTTTGCTCTGGAGGTCACGGGCGATTTCCAGTGAGTGATGATCTTTCCACGCGCGTTCGAACACCCAATAAAATCCGGCCAACTCCAGATGCTTAAACTTCTTTTCCTGCCACCGCTTCAAGACCTGGTCCACATACCACTGCGCGGCCTTCACCTGGTCGCCGCTCTTATGAAAGTCCATTTTCTTCCCGGCGAATTCGCCCCACGGCTCAGCACCGACAATCGGCGTCGGCAGCGTGATCACGACCTGACGCTTTCGCAACGCGTGATGTCCTTTCGCCTCCAGTGAATCCAACAACGTCTCTAAAACGGAAATGCTTTGCCCCTCTTGAAAGTAATGATCAATCAGCTCCTGCCAATCACGTTGCGTTGCGTTCTTATTATTCGTGATCGGACAGAGCCGCGCGCCGGATGGCGCTAAAAAATCGATGAACAGAAACCCATCAAACAGCCATTCAAACTTTCCGTTCTCTTCCCGGTAAACGTATGGCTTGAAACTATTGGTCGTCCACGGAACCCGTCCTCCTCCCGTATCATAAATAAGCACCAGATCGACAATTGGGTTCGTTTTGGAAACCGGAGAAGATGCCACTGATCCGCGCTTTTCAGGTTGAGAGCGAGGAGCGGCAAAGGCACTGCAGCCATAAGTCAGGAAAACAACCAGCACCGCACCCGCCACGAAGCAGCGAACGTTGGCCATGGACTTTGAAATCATGCGTCAATAGCTGACGCTGGCCATGGCTCGTTTACTCAGCAAAAGGATAATCATAGCCGATGAATCGATAGCCAATAGCCGACTCGTCTATCGTAAATCCCAAATCGTAAATCTCTCCGTTCAATCTTCCGGCAGCGGCTTGCCTTTGGTTTCCGAAAGGAAGGCCAGCGCAATCAGCCCGCAAAGGAAAATGAAACTCATATAACAACAGGCATGACGGAAGGCCATCAGCTTGGCGGCCGGAGTTGCTGCTCCTTTGGACAGGTTCGCTTGCAAACTGCCCATCATTAACGGACCGCTTGCCGCAATGAATCGTCCAACGTTATAGCAGAAGCTGACTCCGGTGCTGCGCAAACGGGTCGGGAACAATTCAGGCAGATAGATCGCAAAGCCGGCGAACAACGCGAGTTGGCAGAAGCCCATGATGAAACTCATCCAGATATCGGCCTTGCTGTTGAAGAAGGTGAAGAAACCGAACGTTGCGACGAAGGCGCAAACAAAGGCCACGGCAAATGCGGGTCTGCGACCAAAACGTTGCGCAGCTTTGGTAAACGCGATCATCCCCAAAAAGGCGCCGATGTTTTGCACAATCATGTTCCAGCCCATCCAGATTGTTTTTTGGGCGGCGATGGATTTCGGATCTCCACCCGCCTCGCGAATGGAACGGTCGACGACATCGCTGACGAGTTCAGGGCTGAAGAATCCGATTCCCCACAGGCCGACCACACCAGCCACACACAGCAACATACCGAGCAGCGCCGGCTTGCGCCAACGGGCTTCACCGAAGAGCGACGAATAAGAACCAAATTGTGCGCCAGTGAGTCGTCCTGCTTCGCGCGCTTTCACCCATTTCTCCGGCTCCTTTAAGCGCATCTGCAAAAAGACGCAGAGGAACGCGGGCACCGCGCCGATGAGAAACATGTATTTCCAGGATTCGCCCGCCTTGAACCAATTGCCTTCGACTTTGCCGAGTCCCAGGCTGATCAGACCCGCAGTCACATTTCCTACTGCTGAAAGCGCCTGCAAGGTCCCGAGAGCACCGGGGCGGGAACGATCAGGAACGCTGTCGGCCACCAAAGCCACCGCTAAGCCGAAGACGCCACCCACTCCGAGCCCGGTAATGAAACGGTAAAAAGCAAAGTCAATCCAACCTGTAGAAAAAGCGGAGAGACCAGTGCAAACAGAATACAGCAGCACGGTGAGCGTCAGAGTGCGAGCCCGTCCGATGCGATCGCCAACAGCGCCAAAAATCAAACCGCCCGTGGCCCAACCGGCGACAAAGATCGATGTAGCATAAGTTCCATAGAGTTTTGCATCCATGGTGGGAGGCAACAGGAACTTCATGGCAGCACCGCGTGCGAGAATGAAGAGTTGTTGGTCGAGACAATCGAAAAGCCACGCGAGCGAGGCCATCGCAAAGACGAACCAGTGATAGGGCGTGAGATCTTTCCACCAGGGGCCTGACGCAAACGACGACACCGACGAAGGAGCTGCTGATTTTGTGGAATTCATTAGAAGCCTTTTTCGTACACGTATTTAGGGGCAGAGCCAAGTTTTTGTTTTGGGAAAGGCCAGGAGCGCGGCAAGTGTTTCCGACTTGAACGGATCGCGGCTGTCTCAGTCGCAGCAGATCCGAACAGACCGAACGCGTGAGGTTAGATCGGCACCGCCGGATTATTTCACCCGCTGCGGCTGAGACAGCCGCGGTCCCATGGAGGAAGACTCATTAAACACGCCATCAAAACTGCGGGCCGCGCTCCGAAATATCTTGTGCGCATCCCAACCAGTCGCAATAACTTCCCTCGTTCATGAGCATCCAAGAAGATTTGCAATGGCGCGGGCTGATCGCGGACTGCACCGACACGGCGGAATTAACGAAACGGCTGGCGACTCCAACGACGCTTTATTGCGGCTTCGACCCGACGGCCGATTCCCTGCATGTGGGCAATCTCGTGCCGCTCATTGCGCTGCGTCGTTTTCAAAATCTTGGACATCATCCCATCGCGGTGGCTGGTGGCGCGACTGGTTCAATCGGCGATCCGAGCGGCAAGACGCAAGAACGCCAATTGCTGACGGCAGAAGTGTTGGACAACAACATCGCGTCGGTAAAGGAGCAGTTAAAGAAACTCCTCGATTTCGAAACGA
>JAQGOU010000598.1 GCA_028293445.1 Verrucomicrobiales bacterium
TCATCACCCCCCTGACTGTTTTTATGAAAAGCTGTGTCCCGTTGCAATTAACGCGAGTCGTTAAGTGAGACACACGAGGACCGGGAGTGGACCTAAGAATCCCACCCCAGTCGCGGGTCTCAGGCAAAGTTTGAGGCTGACAGCGATGTGCTTCGTATCGGCTGGTTCAAAGTTTGAAGTTTAAAGTTCAAAGTTTGGAATAGCCAAAACATCGGAGGACAGATGACTGAAGTCGGAAGTCTGAAGATGGCAGTAGTCAGTAAACCGTTTCCAGTCGGAAGGCTGGGGACAAAGAGAAAGTAAAACATATGAAACAAAAACAAATAGTAACACTCAATGCGGCCATTAACTCGGCTCAATTGATCCTGGCTGGCATCGGTGAGGTCGGTGCTGGCGTCATCCTGCCATTCAATCCGCAGGCTGATATTAATACAGACCTGGTGAATGCCATCATGGCCCGCGGTGACCATGAACAGGCAAAACAAGTGAAATCGACCCGCCGCAATGTCCTGGTGGACCTACTGAATGAGGTTACAGCCTTCATCCGTGCGACCCGCGACATGTTCAAGATCAGGTGGGGCAATGATTACTCGGAGCTGTTTACAGCGCTGGGTTTCCAAGGCTCGCTCCAAATGCCGGACTCATTGGAGGATTTCATCGGCATGTTGCTGGCGATCAAGGCGCAGTTAACGGCTCATCCGACACAGGAGGTCGGCACCGTGATCACCGCAGCTCGTGCGCAGGCCTTACTGGATGCGTTGATGGCGGCACAGGCGGCCATTGTCTCGCAGGAAGGTGAGATCGAGTCGAAGATCGTGATTCGCGACGAGAAGTTCGACATCTTGAAGAAGCGCCTCAGCGGTGTTTATCAGGAGTTGCGCATGCAGTTGGCGCCGCTGGATTCGCGCTGGATGAAGTTCGGCCTGAACATGCCCGGTGCGGATGAAACGCCGGAACAGGTCACTGGACTGAAGGTGACGTTGATTGGACCGACGGCGGCAGCAACGAAATGGGAGGCGTCGGTGCGCGCGGGTTATTACCGTGTGTATATCCGTGTGATCGGTGTGGATGCGGATTATCGCGCGATTGGTTCGCCAGCTGATCTTGATTTCACGATCGAGAACCTGCCTGCGAATGCGACGGTCGATGTCGTCGTCACAGCCGTGAACAACGGCGGTGAAGGTGCGCGCTCGGAAGTGATCCGTATTGTGACTCACTAAAGCGCCTGCGGCGCATAGACGATAGGCAATAGCCGATAGACAAGTGCTAGCGCACGGCCACAAAGCCGCCCGGGAAATCGGGCGGCTTTTTTGTTAAACCAGTGAGACACCAATTGTTGCACGGCCAGGCTATGCGTCGGGCCGTTATGCCTCGCTCAAGGCAACCTCGACAGGTGATTTTTCGCGAACAGCGCCAAACTCATCCGCATGAAGCGAGACAAATTCCCGGACGCTCATCGCCGGTCGGCCGGTCACGGTCTCCACGCCATTGGCCAGCCGGTCATATCGACCGGCCCGGTTCAACGCGGCCATGGTCACCAGATGCCGGACCAGGTGTTCCGGCAGCCCCGCGCTTTTTAGTTCCCGTTCCCACTCCTCGGGGGCGATGTCAGAATAGGTCACTTCACGGTTCAGCGCGTCCGAGTATTCCCGGGCGAGTTTCGTCGCCTGAAGTTTTTTTGTACATTCAGGGGACGAGGACGTCCCCTCTCCGAAAGCTTTGCTCGCGTGATGCAGCGGCCTACGGGTGGACCTCAGCCAACTGGTTCTTTTTTGTCAACTCCAGGACAGCCGCGCACATGGCGGTGATCGCAGTTTTGACGGTCGGCTCAACGACGGGAGCCCAGGACGACGAATGCAATGAGGGCAACGGCTTTCCTGTCTGGGGCTTTCAGAGACCAACCGTGGCTCCACTCCTCCGACCCAGAAGATGCAGCTCGGAATTTTCTCCGGCGTTCGTCCGTATTGGCTAAAATCTTCTGCACCCATCGTCGGTTTTGAGAGGTTGACATTGGTTTTGCCAAGCCAGGATTCCCACGCGGGGGCGAGGCGTCGTGTCAGCTTGGGTTCGTTGTAGGTTGATGGGGTCGAATCTTCGCTGAACTTCACTTCTGGTAAACGATCTTCCGGCACACCCGCGCTTAGGGCCTGGCCGCGTACAATTCTTTTCACCGCCGCCATAGTTTGTTGGCGAACTTCGTCGGTGTAAGAGCGCAAGGTCAGCTGCAATTTCACTTCATCGGGAATGATGTTGTGTTTGGTGCCGCCATGAATGGAGCCGATTGTTACCACGGCAGGTTCACCGGGCTGTATCTCACGGCTGACAATGGTCTGGAGCGCGACAACAATCTCCGATGCCAGGACGATCGGGTCTTTGGTGGTGTGCGGATACGCGCCGTGTCCACCGACACCGCGCACGGTGATGTCCACCGAGTCAACGTTTGCCAGCACAAAACCTTCGTTATATCCAATCGTGCCCGCGGGCAGGTCGGCCGCATCATGGAGCGCGAGACAGAAATCGGGTTTCGGGAAGCGGGTGAATAGTCCATCGGCGAGCATCAGCTTCGCACCCCCGACGCGTTCTTCTGCGGGTTGGGCGATGAAGACGATGGTTCCGCTCCATTGTTCCTTCAGTTGAGTGAGCGTTCGTGCCGTGCCGACAAGGGAAGTCATGTGAACGTCGTGGCCGCAAGCGTGCATCACGGGAACGTCCTTGCCGGAATCATCTTTAGTCATTACGGAGCTGGCATACGGCAAACCGGTCTGTTCTTTGACCGGTAACGCATCGAGATCGCAACGCACGAGAACCGTGGGTCCATTTCCGTTTTTGAGGACGCCCACGACCCCGAAGCCACCGACTTTTTCTGTGACCTGGATGTTTTCGATTTTTCGCAACTCCGCTGCGATTCGCTGCGACGTCGTTTCTTCGTGCAACGAGAGTTCCGGGTGGGCGTGGAGATCCTGGTAGAGTTTAAACAGTTCCGGATATTCTTTCGTCACAATTCCGCGAACCATCGGCAACGCCGCGGGTTCCTGTGCAAACGCGATTCCGGCCAACAGAAGCAAAGAAAGAAAGATTGCCCAGGGTTTCATGGCGCCAACTGTAGCGAACTGGATTACGGAATCAAACCGTTTGGCTGTTCACCAAACCTTTCGCTTAAAAGGAAAAAGGACTTGGGCCTTAATATTTGCGCAATTTGAAACTCGCTACACTCGCGCCGGCGGTGTGTTCGAAGGCCAGAAAGAAGATGTGGCTTATTGTATTTGCGGATCAGCGTATTACTGCCGACGATAGTCGCCCGGAGAAAGACTGGTCCCGACGAATGAGCCGAGCGAAACGGTTGGGATCAGCGGTTTCAGTGCAGCATAGGAACTCCAGCCAGCGAATCTGTTAGAGGCATTGTGCAATGGTCAATCTTCTCTTGCTCGGGGCCATGAAGGGCAGCATGATCATGATTCCAACCCTGCCAACGGTATGCAGGCACTTACGAACAAAATTTTGGCTCCGAACTTCGGAGGAGAATGGGCTGAAGGCGCGCAGAATGTGCTGGCGTTTGAAAGCAGTCCGTTTCCCATGTGCATTTTGGATGAGGAGACCCTTGGCTACCTGGCAGTCAACGACGCTGAGGTTAAACTGTACGGCTATTCCCGCGAAGAATTCCTTTCGATGACGCTCCGAGAAATCAGGCCGGATGAGCCGCCCGAAGTTCTCCTCGAAGAATTGGAAAGCGCGCGTAACACCAGCCATGGAGTGTGGTATTCGCGCATCACCCGGCATCGGAAACGCGATGGCACCTTCTTCAAGGTGCAGGTGAGACGCCGACGAATTTCATTCTTCGGCCGCCCGGCCTTGCTCTGCTCTTTGGAAGATGTGACTCATCACGTGAAGACGTCGGAAGATCTTTCGCTGCCGATGGGTGCAAATGCTGCGCTTCAGGAACGAGCGGCGGAATTCTGGGCTGCTACTCTTGAGCTGCGAGGGGAAGCGTCGCAACGCAAACGGCTTGAGCGGCGTAATGCTGCGTTCTTAAAACTCGGCCAAAGCATGAGTGCGGCTACGACGGCGTATGCGGCCGCGAAAATTATTGCAGACGTCGCGTTGGAGCTGTTCGGCTGGGACGCTTACACTCTGGATTTATTTTCGGCGGAAACGAATGACACGATTCCGATTCTCTACTGCGATACCATTAATGGGCAGCGGACGGAGGTTCAGGTCAATCAACCACGAGAGAAGCTAACCCGGCGCGCCCTGCGGATTATCAGCAAGGGCAGCGAGCTGATTTTAAAACCCGATGACCGGAGCGATTCGCAAAACGAGAGTTTCTTCGGCGACACCTCGCGTGTTTCGGCGTCGCTGATGTTTGTGCCGATTCAGAGCCGGTCCAAGCCGATAGGGACGCTATCGGTGCAGAGCTATGTGACCAATGCCTACACGAAGGATGATTTGAGGACGCTACAGGCACTGGCAGATCATTGCGCCGGAGCATTGGAACGTGTTTCCGCGGAGCAAGCCTTGCGAAAATTTGAAGAGCGTAACACCACCCTTCTGACGACGTCCAACCTCCGCCTCCAGTTTGAAATCAATCGCCGTTATCACCTCGAAAAACGGAACGAAGCGCTTTCGAAACTGGGCCGAAGCCTGAGTGCGGCCCGGACCGCCAGGGAAGCGGCGTGGATCATCGGGACCGCAGCGGACGAATTGCTCGGTTGGGATTGTTGCAACTTTCAGATCTACCGGGCAGAGGAGAAAAAAGTGGACCGCGTGTTGAATGTGGACACGATCAACAATCTACGCAGCGAAGTTCCGCCCGGGAAAAATACCGAACTGACGCCGATCCTGAAGAAAGTGTTGGAGGAGGGGCCGCAACTCATTCTCCGGAAAGAGCCGATTGTTTTTGATGGTATAACCAGACCCTTTGGAGATGTGCATCGTCCGTCCGCCTCGCTGATGTTCGTGCCGGTCAGGCAGGGCAACGCTGTGAAAGGATTCTGTTCCATTCAGAGTTACACGATGAATGCTTATACGCCGGACGACCTGCAAACGTTGCTGGTCCTGGCCGATCACTGCGTGGGTGCGCTGGAGCGCATTTGGGTGGAGAACGCGCTCCTGCAAAGTGAAGCGCAGAAGAATACGATGCTTTCGGCAGCAAACATCAAACTGCAACGCGAAATCACGGAACGTCACCGTTTGGAGAAGGAACTTCTTGAAACAGCCGACAACGAAAGGCGTCGCATCGGGCAGGATTTGCACGACGACGTTGGCCAGCAGTTAACGGGGATCAATCTATTGTCGCAGGGGCTGGCCCTGCGACTGGCGAAAAAGAAAATGCGCGCTGAATCGACGGAAGCATCGCGTATTCGCCGACTGACCGTGCAAACACTCCAGCGCGCCCGTGCCCTGGCTCATGGTCTGGCGAACTTTCAGTTTAACGAAAATGATCTCGTGGTGTCGTTGGAACATCTGGCGGATCAGACGAAAAAGAATCTGAAGATTTCCTGTTCCGTGAAGGTGACCGGTAAAGTGGTTCATTTGCAAACGGAAGTGGCCCGGCAACTTTACAGCATCACCCAGGAAGCGGTGACAAACGCGATCAAGCACGGACGAGCCCGCGTGGTTCAATTGCAACTCACCTTTACACAAAGGAAACTGACGTTGGTGGTAAAAAATGACGGACGCCGGTTCGTCGCGCACCAGAAGGAAAACTCCGGCATGGGACTGCGCATCATGCAGTATCGCGCCAGCGTAATTGGGGCGACCTTGCAACTGCGACCTAACGGTACCCGAGGGACGTTGCTGGTCTGCGGCCTTCCGCTGAAGGGGTTATTGTCGAAACCGTCGGCGGCAAAATAGTTGAACCAGCATTGACGCCGATTTTTTTGTGCCGCAAATTCTCCCCGAAATGAACCTGGACGAGGCACAAAAACAGACGGTCCGCAAATGGATTAGTGACGGGTTGAAGCTTTCGGAAGTTCAGAGCCGGCTCGCTTCTGAACTTGGGCTGACCCTGACTTACATGGAAGCGCGCTTTCTCATGGACGATTTGAAACTGCAGCCGCTGGACCCGGTTGTCCCGCCGCCGGCTGCGTTGAAGAACGAGCCTGCCGCAGCCGAACCGCCCGTTTCGCCTGAATCGCCAGTTGAGTCTGATGAGGTGCTGCCGGAGGGAGCCGGGGCTGCTGGAGCAGTTTCGGTCAGCGTAGATCAACTCACCCGACCGGGTGCGATGATCAGCGGCAAAGTGACTTTCAGCGATGGCAAGAGTGCCGATTGGTATTTGGACCAAACCGGTCGCCTCGGTGTGGCGCCACAGGAAAAAGGCTATAAACCGTCGCAACCTGATTTAATCGCTTTCCAGACTGAATTGCAAAGTTCGCTGGCGAAAATGGGCTTCTAACCCGGTTGAGGATTTAAATTACATGCTAAAACGCACACCTCTTTATTCCACGCATCAGAAGTTGGGCGGAAAGCTGATTGAGTTCGGAGGCTGGGAGATGCCCGTCCAATATACCAGCATCGTGGACGAACATCTCGCGGTGCGAAATGCCGCGGGGCTTTTTGATATTTCGCACATGGGTGAAATCAGCGTGAGTGGCAGTGGAGCGGGGGATTTCCTGAATTCTCTTTTCACGAATAATATTCGCAAGCTAACGGCAGGGCAGGGGCAATACACCCTGATGTGCAATGAACGAGGCGGGGTAATTGACGATCTTTACGCTTATTGCCTCGATCCAAACAATTTCCTGATCATCATTAATGCTTCGCGCATCGATGAGGATGTTGCCTGGCTGCAAAGCCAATGGGCGACGTTTGCCCGGCGTGATGAGGTGCAGCTGAGGAATGTTTCGGATCAATTCGGGGCGATTGCGGTGCAAGGGCCGAAAGTGGCAAAATTCATTCCTGAAATTTTCCCGGAAAAGGCCGTAAATGCGGTGGTCACCGACCTGAAGAAAAATCAGATCGCGCAATTTAAGTTTGAAGGTGAGCCGGTGTACGTCGCGCGAACCGGTTATACGGGCGAAGATGGTTTTGAGATCGTGACGGTGCCTGAACTGTTAATTCCAATCTGGAACAAGTTACTCGAGGCCGGGCAACCATTTGGATTGAAGCCTTGTGGACTTGGAGCCCGTGACACGTTGCGTACGGAAGTGTGTTATCCGCTTTACGGACACGAACTCGACGAGGCTACGACTCCGATCGAAGCCGGGGTCGGTTTCTTCGTCGCGATGGATAAAGGCGATTTCATTGGCCGGTCTGTTCTGGCGGAGCAAAGGGCGAATGGTACAAAGAAGAAGCTCGTGGCATTCAAGATGACGGATAAGTCCGCGCCACCCCGTCCACATTACCCGATTTGGAGCAGCGGACCCGAGGCGTCGAAGATTGGGGAAGTGGTCAGCGGCACACAAAGTCCTTCCCTGAGTGTCGGGATTGGAATGGGCTACGTTCCACCCGAATTCGGCAAGGTAGGGACTGCAATCGAAATTGAAATTCGGGGCAAGCGATCGGCCGCCGCGATCGTAAAGAAACCTATTTATCAAAAGAGCTGAACAATAAACGGGTCAGGAAAAGGGATGAAAAGTTTTTCTTTGCGTCTTGGCCTCTTTGTTGTGAAATCGCCTTAACTTTATGAGTTCACAAGTTCCTTCTGATTTAAAATACGCCAAGTCGCATGAATGGGTTCGCGTGGCTGGAGATGTCGCGACCATTGGCATTACGGACCATGCGCAACACGAATTGACCGACGTTGTTTTCGTCGAGTTGCCTGCGGTGGGCCGCAAAGTGAAAGCGGGCGAAGCGTGCGCCGTCGTCGAATCAGTCAAGACGGCCAGTGACATCTACTCGCCTGTGAGCGGTGAGATCGTCGAAATCAATAAAGCCGTCGCAGATAATCCCGCGCTGACAAATACCGCGCCTTATGGGGATGGTTGGTTTTATAAAGTCAAACTGGCGCAGCCGGGTGAAGTGAATTCGCTTTTAAGTCCCGGGGATTATTCCAAGCAAATTGGTTGATCCTGCTTCAAGGCGCCAGGAGTGCCCGGTAAAACTGCTCCGAGCTCGCGGCGTCTACGCTGATCGGTTGCGTGGGATTGCTGAGGAAATTGGTGCTCACCGGAGTCCAGGTCGAAAGGTCTCCCGAACTCTGAATGATGTAATTAAAATTGGTCTCTCCGGAGAGAAGGCATTGAAACTGACTTCCATCCAGAAGGGGTGCACTCAAGACCGGCTTTTCGATCACCCTGATGTTTTGCAACGCCGGCGTGGTGGCCTGGTTGGTTCCCGGTGGAGAAAATGTCCGCCAGATACTCCCGAAGTTATCAACTGAATAGAGATTACCGACGTTATCCCAGGCGACATCACGTCTGTCGTGCCCCAGGTCGACAGTAATCGTCGTTACGTTCGTGCCGGTTTCAGCATCAAGCACCACCACAGACCCGCCTTCGCGTAACGCGACTGCTACCAATGTCGCGGAGCGATTAACAGCAATTCCAAAAGCGCCGACCAAATACTCGGAGCCGCCCACTTTCCACTCCGCTACGAGTTGTGGATTGCCAGATTCATCATACGCCGGAAAACGAAACACTTTGTTCGCGGTGTCCGCGGGTACGGCTCGATATTGGATCACATAAATTTTCCCGTTTTTGTCGATGGAGAGATCATAAGGATAGAGGTTGATATCGGATCGATAGGGTTCATCTCCCCCCGCTTGAACAATCGTCGTGCCGAGATCTCCATTCGCAACAGTTCCGTTGGTCGTGACGTTCCACCGTCGGATGCCCACCCCTTTGGCAATATTGGTATCGGAATCCCAGCTGATATCAGCCATCCAGATCTGTGTATTCGTGCCGATGCCAGTGATGGCGGGGCCACCAAGATTGGCAAAGTTGGTCGCTCCATTCGTGGGGTTCAGGCCAACCGGCGGCCAATTGCTAGAGTCGAGGATGATCTGATAATTGGTCGAAACGGTTTGATCAAAGGCAATGATGACACCGGCAGCGTTAAGGCCCGTCCAGTCATTGACGTAAATTTTCTCATCGTCCGAAACTTCGATTTTCCATGGACTGAATCGATCTCCGGCCCAAGGGTATCCGCCATCGCTGAATTCGCCTTCGTCTGCCGGGCTCGCGTCGGCGTTCAATTTCAAAATACCCACCCGATCGCCCGGCGCCGATAAACTGCCGGGGTTTGCAAAGGAGTTACCAACGAATACGCGCCCATAATAGGGACTATTGGAGTTGCAATTAACGGCGATGCCCCGCGGTTCGTAAACGTAATTGCCTGGGTTGCTGTCCTGGGTAATCTGGGTCCAATCGAGGTAGCCAACTGATTTCGCGGTGATGCGGACGGAATACAGGCCTGGGGGAACGTTTTCCCCAAACTCGTCCTTGCCATCCCAAACGACAGAGTTTTGTCCGGGCAGAGTTCCATTGCCGGAAAAAGTTTCGAGGGTGCGAACCACGTTGGTCCCGGCAGAAATCTCCAGAACCGTTCCATCACTGGCCGGTTCATTCAAAATGTAGCTAACCGCAAGAGCATCTCCTTGGCCCACAAAAGGGCTGTTCGTTGTGTTCTGCAACCGGATGTGGGTTGCGTAAACATTAGCTCGGACCCGGTGCGTGGAGAGGCTAAAAATAATCGCAAGAAACAAAGCAAAGATCCGGTGCACAGCCAACCGAGAGGGCGAAACGACAGATGCATGCAAACATTTCATGGCCGACTGCAGTCGCTTCATTAAACCATCAAAAAGCGTTCAGCCACAAGCTATTTGTCGGATCACCCACTAATGCATTTTTCGAGAAGGTGCGAATAAAACGCGGGGGTTTCCGGGTAATAGATGAAGAAATGATAATAGACCAATGTGACAAATAATCCTGGGAAAATGCAGCTGAACACAATGTCGCGCCATTTGCGCGCACGCTTCTGGGAGGAAGCCCTTGTTACTCGCGTGGTTTTTCCCGAACGTGAACGACCATAGAATTCTGTGTCGATACCCATACCTTGACGGAATTGATATTAGCACTCGGCTTGCCAGAAAAAGAGCAGAAAAATAGAAAAATTGATTGACTGGAAAGGTAAATCAATCAATATATCCGCATTCGTTGATATAACGAATACTCATTGCGAGTGGCTGAGGGACTGGCCCGAAGAAGCCACGGCAACCGGTAGCGGTGCTTTCCGCCACGTCAGGTGCCAACCAGCTCGAACCATAAGGTTTGGGGAAAATGAGAAGAGCGCGCGAATTTTTTACCTCTTCTCGTCATTGGGAAGAGGTTTTTTTTATTTGATAATGATTCCGAGCAAAACGAATACAAAATTTATGGATAAACATACAGGTTTCATGAAGGCGTTGAAATGCCGGGAATGTGGACGTGAATATCCTCTGGCAGCGACTCACGTTTGCGAGTTTGACTTCGGACCTCTCGAGGTTGTTTACGATTACGACAGAATCAAATCGTCGATGACACGAGCTGCTATTGAATCGAGGCGGAAAAGTATGTGGCGTTATCGCGAGTTGCTGCCGGTAGCGGGCGAACCCACCGTCGGTCTCGAGGTCGGCTTTACTCCGTTGATCAAAGCGGATCGCTTGGCCAAAGAGCTTGGGATCCGCGAGTTGTGGGTCAAAAACGATACGGTCAACTATCCAACGCTCTCCTTTAAAGATCGCGTTGTCAGCGTGGCGCTCAGTCGCGCGAAAGAGTTGGGCTTTACTACTGCCGCCTGTGCTTCAACCGGCAATTTGGCAAACTCCGTTGCAGCCAATGCTGCCGCTTCGGGTATGAAGGCGTATGTTTTCATTCCGTCGGATTTGGAGCAGGGGAAAATCGTTAACTCCCTGGTTTACGGTGCGAACGTTGTCGGCATCAAAGGTCACTACGACGAAGTGAATCGTCTCTGCGCCGAGATTGCGGGCAAATACGGCTGGGCTTTCGTGAATGTCAACATGCGTCCGTACTATGCGGAAGGTTCCAAGAGCATGGGCTTCGAAATTATCGAGCAGCTCGGTTGGAAGATCCCGCAGCACACAGTCGTGCCGATGGCCTCCGGATCGTTGCTGACGAAAATCCAAAAGTCATATCAAGAACTGATCAAACTCGGGCTGGTTACGAGTAGTAAATATTCTGTCCATGGAGCACAGCCCACCGGTTGCTCGCCGATTTCTGTGGCGCAAAAAGCTGGCTTGGATTTCTTTAAACCGGTTAAACCGAACACCATCGCCAAATCATTGGCCATCGGGACTCCAGCGGATGGATTTTATGCCTTGAAGGTGATGAAGGAAACGGGCGGTGCAGCCGATGACGTGACGGATGATGAAATCCGGGACGGCATCCGGATGCTCGCCGAATGCGAAGGGATTTTTGCGGAAACAGCCGGCGGTGTCACTGTGAGTGTCGCCAGGAAGCTGATTGCGAGCGGTAAAATTCCGGCAAATGAATCAGCGGTATTGTGCATCACTGGAAACGGATTGAAAACGCTGGATGCTATTGCGAGTCATGTTGGGGCACCGCGTGAAATTCGTCCAAGTTTGCGCGAATTCGAAGCGTTGCTCGACGCTGAAACAAAAGCAGCCGCAAACGTTTGATAAGAGGCAATTATGGCTGTGCGAATTTGTACGCAGGAACCGTTGAAGAAGTTGTTGGATAACGAATCGATGGTGGAGATTTCCGGCGCAACGGTTTCTGAAGTTTTTAAAAAACTGCAGGCGCGGTACCCCCGATTTGCGGAACGCATGTTGGAGCGGGATGGATCCGTGCGACGGTTTGTGAATGTCTACGTCAACGAAGAGGACATTCGCTTCCTGCAGAATCAGCAGACAAGCTTGCGGGATGGGGAT